>CAZQOB010000009.1:0-96759 GCA_964594885.1 uncultured Acidobacteriaceae bacterium | reverse complement strand
GTGCTCCACGCTTCTTCGTTACATAATTTCGGAGTTTTTCAGCAGCCTGCTAGGTTCTCGCAGCAGAACGGCGCGGCCCT
Source organism: uncultured Acidobacteriaceae bacterium (assembly GCA_964594885.1). Classification (GTDB taxonomy): domain Bacteria; phylum Acidobacteriota; class Terriglobia; order Acidiferrales; family UBA7541; genus Acidiferrum. Next base: position 96,679 of record CAZQOB010000009.1, on the reverse strand, counting down.
CCCAAGCGGGTAGCAAGAGCGCGCCTCGTCCGCGTTCAGGGCAGATCGATCACGCCGAACACGCCATGGTTGTAGTTACTCGGGCCTCCCGTGAAGAACAACTGGTTATGAGCCCCGTTTGGTCCGCCGTCTTGTCCGAACTCGATTCCCCAGAGACCGTCGATCTCGATCGCCTTGCCCGATGTGTCGCGTAGCGGGCCTAGATAGGTTCCTTTGTCCGGATCGAAAGCGTCGATGCGGCCGCGCGAGATGTTGTTGGAAACCAGCAGGGCATTGCTCATTGGACCGAAATCGGCCGGCGCCAAGGCGACTCCCCAGGGCGAGTGCAGCGGACCGTTTAAGGCGATGTGTTTCTTGAAAACGCCAGCCGTGGTGAACGCGGCGATGAAACCGCTCTGAGCCTTGTTGAGCGCTGTATAGGTGACCCACACGGTCTGTTCGCCGTTGGAATCGGTAATGGTCTGGATTCCGTATGGCGCAAAATTCTTTGGGACTTCTGGATCCACGAAAGCCCCAGGACCCAGGTCAACAGGCTGAAAGTTGCCATCATAAACGTCAACGCGGCGATTGGCACCGTCATCCGCGGCGAACAGGAAATTGTGGCCATTGCTGTTGCCGATGGCCAGGCCGGTGTACATGGCCCCTGGAGTAATCCACCCGAGCGTCGCGTGACTCTTGCCTTTGACGATGCCGGCGACAGCCGGATTCCAGCCGCTGATGGTGCCATCAAGCGTTGCAAAAATGAAAAAGGCTGGACCGGAGTTGGGGCCTTCAGTGACCGCAAAGTCGGAGCTGAGATTGCCGACGATACCGGTAGGAGTGCCCTCGACACCAGTCTGCGCGCCGGGGATGCGGACGGTCAGACCGAGCACTTGGCCGCCGCCGGTATAAAGTGTCGAGACGCCGGTATTGTTGTCGCTCAGCCAGAACGGGCTAAAGGGCAGCGCCACCAATCCCCAGGCATTGACCAAGCGTGGATCGGCCGCCGTTCCACCGGGCCCGGTGTCAGTCACCAGGTCGGTGCGTTTGTACTGCCCGGAAGCGGCCGTTGCGAGGAGCAGCGTTGCGAAAACAAAGACTTTCCATCGAGCGAATGAAGACATTGTGATTTCCTTCCCGGTGAGACCCCGAGGCGAATTGTGATACGCGGTTTCCAGAGGAACCGTGCGCGAGCACGCGAATCATGATGAGAAACACGAGCCGGCTCGGTTGTCATGCCGAGGTCAAAAGCTGGTCATCATTTCAAGATGAAGGGCCTTGGAGCAGCAGGTGGCGGATTAGTCGGAAAGCCGTAAAATTCGGAACTTGCGCAGAAGCGTAAAGAAGCGGCGCGAAGCCGCGATATCTTTGGCGATCTGAGCGCGCAACTCGTCAGGTCCGGAAAACTTCTTCTCCGACCGCAGCCGCTTCCAGAAGCGCAGTTCCATTCGCTTGGCCGCGACCGTCCCCGTAAAATCGAGCAGGTGCGTCTCCACGGTCAGCGCCGTTCCATTGAAAGTAGGACGCACACCGATGTTGGTCACCGACCTTCGGCTTTCACCTTCACCCTCCAACAGCGCGCGCGTAATGTAAACGCCCGCTGCCGGCAGCAGTTCCTGCTCCACTCGAAGGTTCAGAGTAGGAAAAGTAAATTTGTGTCCGGTGCCTGTGCCGGGAACGATCTCGCCGGTCAAAACAAATGGCCGCCCCAATAAGCGCCCGGCTTGCGTGACTTGGCCATCGGAAACTTCTCGCCGGATCACCGTGCTCGAGACAACCTCGCCGTGTGCTTCCACTGATCGCAGCGTCACCACTTCAAACCCCAGCCTTTGTCCAAGCTCTCGTAGCAATCTAATGTCGCCGCTCTGCTTATGGCCAAATCGAAAATTCTCGCCTACCAGCACCGTGCGCGCTTGCAACTTTTCCACAAGAATCCGTTGCACGAATTCTTGCGGACTTAGGCGCGAAAGCTCGATGGTGAAGGGCAGCACCACGGCCGCCTCGACGCCGACGACCCGGAACCAGTCGAGACGCTGTTCGTTGGTTGACAGCCGCTTCGGCGCGGTCTCCGGTCGCAACACCTTGCGCGGGTCGGGTTCAAAAGTCAGAGCTGTGGAGACAGCACCGATCCTTGCCGCAATGTCTCGCGCCTCTTTCAGAATGGTTTGATGGCCAAGATGGATTCCGTCGAAGTTTCCGATCGCGACCACGCTGCCGCGGGCGGTCGCGGAGTAATGCTCGTGCCAGTTTTCCGCAGCGTCAAAAACGGCCAGCCCGTCCAACCGGTCAAGCATCAACCGAGACTTTCCACTCAGGGCGAATTCTTCCGTGGCGATTTCGAACTGCAAACCGTCATAGGCCAGTTGCACGTTGGCGTGCCCCATCTTGCGTAGCCGTTCGTTTGTGGCGGCATGACTCAAATCATGCGCGATGTGCGTGAACCACGCGCGCCTGGGCCGTAGTTTGGCCACGACTTCCAACGCCTGGGCGACCGTGACATGCATGGGGTGCGGTGTATCGCGCAGCGCATCCAGAATCAAATCATCCAGCCCCAGCAGCAAGGTTAGCGAAGACTCCGGCACGGCGTTGAAGTCTGTCAGATAGGCAGCGTGTCCGAAGCGGAATCCGAGTACATGCATTTCACCATGTTCCAGTGGAATCGGCGTGATCTTCACGCCAAGCAATTCGAATGGTCCGTTGATTTCCTTCAGCGCCACACTGGGCACGCTGCTGAGCTTGGGCTTCCCGTCGAAGGCGTAAGGAAACGCGCGGCGAATAATTTCAAATGTTTGCCGGTTGCCGTAAACCGGCAGGGGCTGCGCCTGGCCAATGCTGAGCGGCCGCAGATCGTCAAAGCCCATCACGTGATCCGCGTGGCCGTGGGTCAGCAGGACCGCTTCCAGCCGCTCAATGCCGGCCCGCAACGCCTGCGTGCGGAAATCCGGCGTGGTGTCAATTAGCACGTTCTGACCGTTGCGTGACAGCAGCACTGACGTACGCATCCGGTTGTCATGCGGATCGCTCGACGTGCAAACCGCGCACCGGCAACCAATCGTCGGAACGCCCATCGAGGTGCCCGAGCCCAGGACCGTTAAACGCAGCGCGGAAGCGTTCAAAGACGAAGTGAGCGGTGAATGATCCGACATGGCGAAAGGGTTTGCGGCTTGAAGGCGGAAATACAGCTAGCGAGTCTTGGACTTCGCTGCTGGCGCGGCCTGCGCGGCTTGCGCGGCCAGCGCCTGATTCACTTCCAGGTACGCCATTTTCAGTTTGCCGATCAGGTCCAGCAGCATGCTCTCTTCTTCCGGTGCCAGGTTGCCTTTGGTTTTCTCCTGAATCGCGTCGAGCATGTCGATGAGCTCCCGGGCAGCGTCGGGATCAATCACTGGTTGGCCCGTTCGCGGGTCGGCGTAACCGCCCAGCACCATGGCTCCATTGCTGCCCAACATGCGAATCAGGCTCTCAAACGCAGCCGACCGCTTCGGCGCATCCTTGGGCGGCAGCTTACTTTCCGGAAGTGCAGCCGCGCTCGCTGAAGTCGGAGCCGCCGCTGCTTCCTTCTTTGCTTCGTTTGCGGCTTCGCGCTCCTGCTCCACCACGAACTCTTCCCGCAATTGGCCGTCGGTTGTAAATGGGCGGCGGTCGATCACCCGGAACGACTCTTCGTTGGTTTTTTCTGCCACGATAAAACCTCTTCATCAATATCCGAATCAGTTTAGCACGGCTCGACCAGTCACGCTCTTGGCTGGTTGGCTTGAAAAATTTTGCCGGCAACCGTAAAGTTCAAAGTTTCCGGCCAAAGGAAATTGTCCAACATCCTATGCCCGCAAAGAAAACAAAGAAGTCTGCAAGGAAGAGAAAATCCGCCCCGCTGGCTGTCCGGGGTGACAGCCGCGACTCGGCCGGCTCGTGGTTCGAACGCCTGGTTAAACTCCAGGCCCGTCTGCGCGCACCCGACGGTTGCCCCTGGGACCGAGAGCAGACGCACCTAACGTTGCGAACGTATCTAATCGAAGAAGCCTACGAAGTGCTGGAAGCGCTGGAAACCGGCGACGATTCCAAATTCGCCGAAGAATTGGGCGACCTGCTGTTGCAAGTCGTTTTCCACGCGCAAATTGCTGCCGAACAGAAGCGCTTTACCGCGGCGGATGTAGTTCGCGAGATCCATCAGAAAATGGTTCGCCGCCATCCGCACGTCTTTGGAGAAAAACGGGCGCGAGATGCCGCCGAGGTCCTGAAAAATTGGGAGCAGCTCAAGGCGGAAGAGCGCCGCGCCCGGAACGCAGAAAAGGGAATCAACGTCGCGCCGGAACCTCCGAGCGAGCCCGCCTCGCTCCTGGATGGGATTCCGCATACGCTGCCCGCGGTTATGCAAGGGTTGCAACTGACCCGGCGCGCTTCGCGTATCGGATTCGACTGGGAAACCGCGGATGGCGTGATTGAGAAGATTCGGGAAGAGCTGCGTGAGTTGCAAACGGCGCAGACTTCGCAATCCGCGGAGCACATCGAAGAGGAAGTCGGAGACGTACTATTCGCGGCCGTAAATCTTGCCCGCTTCCTCGGAATCGATCCCGAGATCGCCCTGAAACAAACCAACGCCAAATTCGTCTCCCGCTTCCGGCGGATGGAGCAATTGGCGCACGAATCAAGACGCAGGCTGGCCGATGTGCCGCGCGCAGAGATGGAATCCCTCTGGGACCTCGCTAAAGCCTCTGAACGGCAGCCTCGGCCGGCGGCAGAGAAGGCGGCCACGCGGCGATGAGCAGCGAAATACAGATTCGGGCCTGCGAGCAACTCGACGAATTCCGAGCCTGCGTCGCGCTGCAAAAGGAGATTTGGGGTGAAGCCGACCTGGAAATCGTTCCTGACACCATCTTCGTTGTCGCTGCCCATAGCGGCGGTCAAATCTTAGGCGCATTCGACGGCGACCGTCTGGTCGGTTTTACGCTGGCAGTACCCGGAATCCGCAACGGCGCACCTTACCTCCACTCGCACATGACCGGCGTTCACGCCGGCTGTCGCGACCGCGGCGTTGGCCGCATGCTGAAGTTGTTCCAGCGCGAAGAAGCCTTGAGCCGCGACATCCGCCTGATTGAATGGACCTTTGACCCCTTGGAAATGCGCAACGCCCATTTCAATCTGAATCGGCTTGGCGCAATCGCTCGCCGCTATCTGCCTGATCTTTACGGAATCACCAGCAGCCCTCTTCATCGAGGCCTGGCCACCGATCGCCTGGTTGCGGAGTGGTACTTGGATTCGCCGAGAGTGCGTGCTACGTTGCAAAATGAGTTGCCGGCGCCGCAAAGCGCGTCGGCGATCGAAATTCCCGCGTCGCTCGAAGACTGGAAAGTCGCCGACCTTGCGCGCGTACAGGGTGTGCAGAGGGCCATTCGCGGCCGCTTTACCGAAGAGTTTGCCAAAGGTCACGCCGCTGTCAGTGTGGTCAAGAACGCGCATTCGAGTTCCTATGTACTGGTACCTTGGAGCGACTTCTAATCTCGATCAACAAATATTCAAGTGAAACTTGAAATGCCCGAGGAGTGGACGTGGGAGCGAAACCATTACGTGAAGGCGGACCGGCAGCGCGCATCGCTGTAATTCCCGGCGATGGCATCGGAAAAGAAGTGACACCGGAATCGGTCAAAGCGATTTTCGCCGTCGCTCAGTCGGCCCGCCGACGGATTGAGTTTGTCGAATTTGATTGGGGCGCTGACAAATTCTTACGTGAAGGCGTGACGCTCCCGCCCGACGCGGTAGAGAGGCTCTCCAACGAATTCGACGCCATCCTCTTTGGGGCTTTGGGCGATCCTCGCGTACCTTCCAATCAACATGCCGCCGATATTCTGCTGGGCTTGCGCTTCAAGCTCGATCTGTTCGTCAATGCCCGCCCGGTCGCACTGCTCCACGATCGGCTCACTCCCTTGCGTGACCGCACCTCGAGAGACGTCCGGTTCATGGTCTTTCGGGAAAACACGGAAGGTCTCTACGTCGGCGTCGGGGGTTTCTTCAAGAAAGACACGCCCGACGAAATCGCTGTGCAAGAGGACGTGAACTCCCGCAAAGGCGTGGAACGAATTATCCGGCACGCGTTCGAATACGCTCGCCAAAACACGCTAAAGCGCGTCTGCATGAGCGACAAATCCAACGCCATGACCTTCGCTCACGACCTCTGGCAACGCGTCTTCAAGCAAGTCCGCTCCGAATACCCGGAAATCGAATCCCGGCACCTGTACATTGACACGCTGGCCATGGAAGTAGTTCGCGACCCCGGTCAGTTCGACGTCATCGTCACCTGCAATCTGTTTGGCGACATCATCAGCGATCTAGGCGCGCAGCTCGCCGGTGGCTTGGGACTGGCCCCCTCCGCAAACATCCACCCTGGCCGGACCTCACTTTTTGAACCCGTCCACGGTTCAGCTCCGAGCATCGCCGGAAAGGGAATCGCCAACCCCATCGGCTCGATTCTCACCTCGGCCATGATGCTTGATTTTCTTGGATGGAAGGCCGAAGGCGATGCGCTTCGCGAAGCGGTTCGTGCGGCAGTTCGCGAGGGCCTGGTCACTCCCGACCTTGGCGGCAGCAAGACCACTCAGCAAGTAGGCGACTGGGTAGCAAATTACGTTTCCATTGGGAACTGATCAACTTAAAGTAAGACTTTACATTAAGACCATTGCCAGGCTGGGGCTCTCTTGGCTGCTCGCGTATATTCGCGGCTCGAGGGTTCGCTTTAATGTCCTCGCTTATAGCCCAGCGCTACCAGCACTCCCATCAAGAATCCGCCGATATGTGCCCAAACGGCCACGCCACCATTCACGCGAGTGCCTAGCTCGCTCAGGCCGCTCAAGAATTGCAGTCCAAACCACACGCCGAGCACAACGACGGCAGGCACACGAACCAGAAAAATAAAAACCAGCGTCAGGATACGGTTTCGCGGTTCGAGAACAATGTACGCGCCGAGCACTCCTGAAATCGCCCCGCTCGCCCCCAGTGCCGGGATGGGCGAACTAAAGTTGAAGGCCACATGCACCAACCCGGCTACGATTCCGCAAAAAAGATAAAAGAGCAGATATTGGAAGTGGCCAAACTCGGCCTCCACATTATCGCCAAAAATCCATAGGAACAGCATGTTGCCCAGCAGGTGCGCCGGGCCGCTATGCAGGAACATGCTGGTCAGCAACGGCAGGAACGCGGCTTCAAAGGTGCCGTGTCCGTGCGTCCAGCCCGCAATTCGTGATGGTAGGACGGCGTAGGTAAGTTCCAGCGCCTTAACGGCCCGGGGAGAGGCCAGGCTGAGCTGTAACTCATAAAGGAACATGCCCACGTTGGCCAGGAGCAGGGCCACGTTTACGTAGCCAAACTTGCCGGATGGGTTTTCATCGCGTAGGGGAATGAACATGGTGGCGGGCTGTCAGTGTCGTCCTCTCGTATGTTTGGCGGCCTGGCGCAGCAGCGGTTCAGAGTAAAGCCTGGGGCGCCTGTTGAACGCACGCTGTAATCGCACAATGGTTGTCACCGAGCCGATGCCCCCTCTCGCACCCTGCGACATGCAGTTTAATCCGGCGGCCGCGCAGCCGAATGCCAATACGCGCTGCAGAGCCCAGCCCTGCAAAAGCCCAAAGGCAAAGCCGGCGTGAAACAGATCGCCCGCTCCGGTAGAGTCAACGACCTTCACTCGGAATGCCGGTTCGTAGTGGAATCCCAACCCATCCCAAGCCAAGGCTCCGTGTTCGCCCATCGTCACGCAGATCAGCTTGGACCCGTACTTGGCCCGAATTGAGGGCAGGGCAACCAAAGGATCGTTCGAGCCCCCGAGCGGTTCCAGCATCCCCAGCGACAAGACCGGATAGTCCACATGCGGAACGACGAACCGCAATTCCTCGCGGAAGACATCCAGGTCGCACATTACTGGAACGCCAGCCTCCTTGGCCCACGAAGCCGCCAGCCTCGAAGCCTCCGGGTTCTCGCCATCTACGTGGACCAACCGGGAGCGTTGGAACCATTCCTTCCTTAGATGCCTTTTGGCAAGTCTTACGCGAGGGTCGCGATGGCAAAGAACGGCCCGGCTTCCCGATCCATTCTCAACCAGGATGTATGACAAGCGGCTCTCTGCTTTTGGCGCATGGATCAGATGCGTCTCGACTCCGAGTTTTTTAAGGGCTGTTGCGTGCAGTAAGGCGTTGTGGTCAGAACCCGCAGCCCCCACGTAGCGCGTGCGCAATTTCCAGCAGGCAGCCGCATAGACCGCTGTGGCCACTTGACCGCCGAGCCGCACTTCGCGGGAAACAGTGTCCGTCTTTCCGTCGCGGGCCGGGAAATCTTTCAGTCGCAGAACAATGTCGGTCGCGTTCTCCCCGATTCCAGTGAAGTCAACCAGAGGCACAGGCATCGAGCGCAAGGGTACAAGAAGTCCACCGAAATTCCAAAAAAGAAGTGCGGCTCGATTTAGACGCGTCCTATAATCTGCTTCTAGAAAAACCTGCTGGTTAACAGATTAATTTTATGGTCGCAAATTACAGAAACGAAGAGAGTTGCGTCTCGACATCGCCTTTTTGTGAGCGCGCCAAGTCCAAGCGGCAAGGGTTGACTCTGCTGCGATGCGGAACCCAGCCAATGGATCTCCTGCAATTTCAGTGAAAAATCTTGCCCGCAAAGTTGCGTCACACTGGAAGCGTGTGCTACAAAAACAGATTCGCGTTTGCCGATTTTCTTCGAACGATCTCGCGCAAGCAGCGAATCGCAGTCGGCGCGCCGACACTTCATGCCCGCAAGGGAAACGGAAGCCATCATTCTCAAGACTTTCCCGCTGGGTGAATCGGACCGCCTGGTCAGTTTCTTTGGCCGCAATTCCGGGCGATTGCGTGGCGTTGCCGCCGGAGCCCGAAGGGTCAAGAACCGCTACGGTTCGACGCTCGAAGTTCTTTCCCACGTGCAGTTGTGGTACGTCGAGCGCGAGACCCGGGACTTGGTCCGGATTCAGCAGTGCGAGCTGCTGGAATCGTTTCACAAAGCCCAGAGCGACTACGCGCTGAGCACCGGACTCGCTGTCATCAGCGAAATTTGCGAGCGGGTCCTGCCGGAGCAAGAAGCGGCCGAAGCGATGTTCCGGTTGGTTCTTCTGGTGGTGCGGGAGATTGAGCGGCGCGGTTCGTGGGATTTGCCGCTGGCCTACTTTGCCTTCTGGACGCTGAAGCTCGGTGGTTGGCTGCCGTCTTTCGAGCGATGCGCTGAATGCGGCAGGCTGTTTGGCGATGATGCGTCGTTTTCGTTCTCGCACTCCGCCGGGGTGTTTTGCGGCGACTGCCGGAAGCCCGGCATGCGCTTATTGACCCGGCGGGGCCGAAGCCTCGGCGAGCTTTTTGCGGGCAAGAAGCTCGATGCAATTGCTCCGGCGGATGACGCAGGGGCAGCGGAGTCGGAGCTTCGCGACGCGGCCTTGGCGTGGATCGAGTTTCACACGGAACGGAATTTGCAAACCCGCGAGTTTCTGGAGAAGACTTGAAACTTAAAGTAAAACTTGAAGTAAAACTTGAAGATAAGAAAAAGGGCCTGAACTTCCAGGATCTGATTCTGGCGCTTTCGCATTTCTGGGTGAAGCAGGGTTGTGTGCTCCAGCAGCCGTACGACGTTGAAGTTGGCGCGGGCACCATGCATCCAGAAACCTTTCTTCGGGTGCTCGGTTCCGAGCTCTATCGCCTGGCCTACGTGCAACCCAGTCGTCGGCCCGCCGACGGTCGCTACGGTGAGAATCCCAACCGCCTCTACAAGCATTACCAGTTTCAGGTCATTCTTAAACCTTCGCCCACTGACATCCAGGACCTGTACCTAAAGAGCCTCGGAGCCATCGGTATCGATCTTCGAGAGCACGATATCCGCTTCGAAGAGGACAACTGGGAGTCCCCCACTCTCGGTGCCTGGGGCATCGGTTGGCAGGTCTTGCTCGATGGCTTGGAGATCACGCAGTTCACCTACTTCCAGCAGAGCGGAGGAATCGACCTCGACCCGATCTCTGTCGAACTGACGTATGGCTTGGAACGCATCTGCGCCTTTCTGCAGGGCACGGAGAGTGTTTACGAGCTCCGCTGGTCCGATGACAAGACCTACAGCGACATCCGCCTTGCTGAAGAACAGCAGTTCTCCGAATACAGTTTCGACCGCAGCGACGCCAAGTCCATTCGCACAGAGTTCGACCTGCACGAAAGACAGGCCAAGGAACTGGTTGAGGGCTGGGGCAAGGCAGAAGGCAAGGAACGTCGACGCTACCCCTTGCTTGCTGCCTACGACCATTGCCTTAAGTGCTCGCATCTGTTCAATCTTCTGGACGCCAGGGGCGTGATCTCCACGACGGAAAGGGCAGCCCTGATGGCAAGGGTCCGAACGCTATCGTGCCGCACAGCAGCCGCTTACTTGGAGCAGATCGCGGGAGCGAAGCCGGCAAGCGAGGTTCGAGCATGAGGCCTGCCTCGAAACGCAAGCTCAGCAGGAAATCGGGGAAGGCCGGCGAGCCCGCGTTGCCAAAGACCGCAGAATTGTTGTTCGAAGTCGGCTGCGAAGAGATCCCAGCTGGGATGATCGCCCGCGCCGAGATCGAGCTCCGCTCGGGTCTGGACAAACAACTGACTGCCGAAAACCTAATGGCAGGGGTAACCCTTGAATCCTTCAGCACTCCGCGACGCTTGACGCTGTGGGCGCGTGGCTTGGCGCTGCGCCAGGCCGACGTCGTCACCGAAGTCACCGGTCCTCCCAAGGCCGTAGCCTACGATCCGGTCGGCGCGCCGACGCGCGCCGCCGTCAGCTTCGCCGAAAAGCAAAGTGTCGCCCTCCACGAAATCTACTTCGTGCAAACTCCCAAGGGTGAGTACCTCGCCGCCAGGAACGTCAAGCGAGGCCGGGCCACCGAACACATTCTTGCCGACATTCTCCCCCGCATCCTGCACGATCTTTACTGGCCCAAAACCATGACTTGGACCGGCCTCTCCGGCGCGCGCTTTATCCGTCCCATCCGCTGGATCGTCGGCATTCTCAACGGGAAACCGCTCAACTTTTCCTACGGCGGCGTACCAGCCGGCGACGTGACCCGCGGTCACCGTTTCCTTGGCAGGGCCTCAATTCGCGTGAGATCGTTTGCCGACTACGAGAAGGCCTTGCGCGCGAATGGTGTAGTGGTCCGGCCCTCAGAACGGCAGGAGAAAATCTCGAAGGAGCTTGCGACCTACGCCAAGAAGGGAAGTCTCCGCATCCACGAAGACGCCGATCTGCTGAAGCTGGTGACCTACCTCAACGAGTTTCCGACCGTCATCGAGGGCGACTTTGATCCTGCCTACCTGAATCTTCCGGACGAGATTCTCGTTACCGTCATGCGCGGCCACCAGAAGTATTTCGCGGTCGAAAAGCGTACCGGCGAACTCGCGTCTCACTTTCTGGCCGTAATCAATCTGGCGAAAGACCCCAGAGGTCTGGTGCGCGCGGGGCATGAGCGCGTATTGAAGGCTCGCTTCGCCGACGCGCAATTTTTCTGGGAGTCGGACCAGAAATGTCGGCTCGCCGACTATCTCCCCAGGCTCGAGCGGATGACCTACGAGTCCCGCCTCGGCAGTTACCGCGACAAGGTGGAGCGCGTCCGCTCCCTCTCCCGCTGGCTCGCCGAACAGTGGTTCAACCTCGGCATGGTTCAGGCGCACGTTTCTGACGCCGACCGCGCGGCCGAACTTGCCAAATGCGATCTGGCCACCGAAATGGTCCGCGAGTTCCCTGAACTCCAGGGAGTCGTCGGCGGCCTCTATGCTAAAGCGCAGGGTGAACCCGACGAGGTGTCCGACGCCGTTTACGACCACTATCGCCCCGTTGGTCCAGACGATCCCATCCCGCGCAATCTAATTGGCTGTGTCGTTGCGCTCGCTGACAAGTTTGACTCCGTTGTGGGCTGCTTTGCCGTCGGTGTGGTTCCGACCGGCTCTAGCGATCCGTTCGCTCTGCGACGCGCAGCCCTCGGTATCGTCAAAATCATTCTGGAACGCAGGCTCTCGGTCGCGCTCTCCCTCACCGTTGGGGCCGCTGCCAAAGCACTGCACGCGAACGCTCCCAAGAAGCACGTCACTGCCGAACAGGAACGACAGGTCCTCGGCTTCCTCATCGACCGCGCCCGCTTCGTCTTCCGCGAAAAGGAAGGTTTCAGCTACGACGAAGTGAATGCCGTCTTCCGTGCCGGCGCCGACGACCTAGTAGATGCGCGCAGGCGTCTTGACGCCCTCCGTGCCATCCGCAAGTCCAAGAACTTCGAGCCGCTCACCGTCTCCTTCAAGCGCATCCGAAAGATTCTCGAAAAGGCCAACCTCCCGGCCGGCGAACCGCAACCGGTTTCAACCGAGCGGTTCGAAAATGACGCCGAGCGTGCGCTCTTTAACGGCATGCGCTCCGCCGTTCCCAAGGTCGCATCCCAAAAACGGGCGGGGCATTACAAAGAAGCGCTCGAAGTCATCGCCGCACTTCGCCCGGACATTGACAAATTTTTTGAAGACGTTATGGTCATGGCCGAAAACGAAGCCGTGCGAGGAAATCGCCTGGCTTTGCTTTCGGAATTGCTGCGCGAGTTTTCGACGATCGCGGATTTCTCGGAGATCGGCGGCGAAAGTCGAACTTAAAGTTTAACTTTAATTCGCGTCACGCACGGAATGAACAGACTCGGTCGGCGCGCAGACATTGCAACCAGGAATTTCGAGGGCGTTCAGCATGCAACCGTCCTCACATTGTCGGCAGTTCGCATGTAGCTTCTGACTCCAAATTTGCTTGTGAGGCATAACGTGACAAAATGGGTTTTTTCGTTCGGTGCAGGAAAAGCGGAAGGCGAAGGATCCTGGCGCGCTCTATTGGGCGGAAAAGGCGCCGGCCTGGCCGAGATGAGCCGGATCGGGCTTCCCGTTCCTCCCGGTTTCACCATCACGACTGAAGTCTGCATCTACTACTATGGCAACAAGAAGAGCTACCCCAGGGCGCTCGACGCTCAAGTTAAAACTGCGGTCGCGGTCGTCGAGAAAATCATGGGCTCGAAGTTCGGGGACACCAAAAAGATGCCGTTACTGGTCTCGGTCCGTTCCGGTGCCCGCGATTCCATGCCGGGCATGATGGACACCATACTCAACCTCGGCTTGAACGACGAAACAGTTCTCACCTTTTCGAACGCCACCAAGAACGAACGTTTGGCCTGGGACTGCTACCGCCGCTTCATTCAGATGTACGGGGACGTCGTAATGGGTGTGCAAAAGCGTGCCCACGAAGACCACGAACCCTTCGAGGTAGTCATCCACAATCTGAAGCACGAGCGTTATCACGCGGACATCGACGACACCAAGCTTTCGGTCGCAGATCTGCAGGAGCTCGTCGCACGCTTCAAGAAGCTCATCAAAGAGCGCGCCGGCTCCGAGTTTCCGCAGGATCCCTGGAAGCAGCTCTGGGGAGCGACCGGTGCCGTGTTTGGTTCCTGGATGAACGACCGCGCCATCGTCTATCGCCGCAAGTACAACATTCCCAGCGAGTGGGGAACTGCGGTAAACGTGCAAGCGATGGTCTATGGCAACACTGGGGACAAGTCCGGCTCTGGCGTCGCGTTCACTCGCGATCCGGCGACGGGCGAAAAGGTCTTTTACGGCGAGTTTCTGATCAACGCTCAGGGTGAAGACGTTGTCGCCGGTGTGCGCACTCCCGAGCCCGTTGCGAACTTAAAGAATTACCTGCCGAAGGCCTACCACGAGTTGGAGGGGATTCGCAGCAAGCTCGAGAAACACTTTAAGGACGTGCAAGACTTCGAGTTCACCATCCAAGACAGTAAAGTCTTCATGCTGCAGACCCGCAGTGGCAAGCGCACTGGTCTCGCGGCAGTTCGCTTTGCGGTTGAGATGGAAAAAGAAAAACTCATCGACTGGAAGACCGCCATCCGCCGTGTTCCAGCCGACCAGCTCGATCAGGTCCTTGCCCCGGTGTTTGACCGCAAGGCCCTAGCCAGCGCCAAGGTCATCGCGAAGGGTCTTCCTGCCGGTCCTGGCGCCGCAACCGGTCGGATGTATTTGAACGCCGATCGCGCCGTGCAAGCTTCCGAGCGCGGCGAAAAGGTCCTGCTGGTCCGCAACGAAACCTCACCAGAAGATTTGCGCGGTATGATTGCCGCAGAGGGCATTCTGACCGCCAAAGGAGGTGTCAGCTCCCACGCCGCACTTGTTGCTCGCCAGATGGGCAAGGTCTGCGTCTGCGGAGCCGCGGCACTTCAGATTGACTACTCCGCGAAGACCATGACCGTCGATGGCTCGACTTACAAGGAAGGCGACTTCCTCTCTATCAACGGCACGGCCGGCGAAGTCTACGCGGGTCAAATCCCAACTGCGGCCTCGGAAATCGTCCAGGTGCTTATTGAGAAATCGCTCGACTCTGGCCAGAGCCAGACATTCCAGAATTTCAAGAAGATCATGGACTGGTGCGCCAAGGCCACTCGTATGAGCGTTCGCACCAACGCCGATACCCCCGAACAAACCGCTCATGCTGTCGCCTTCGGCGCCAATGGAATCGGCCTGTGCCGTACCGAGCATATGTTTTTCGAAGGCAACCGCATTGATGCTATGCGCGAGATGATCCTTGCCGACAGCAAGGAACACCGCCAAACAGCCTTGGCAAAGATTCTTCCGTATCAGCGCGAAGACTTCATCGGAATCTTTAGGGCCCTCGCGGGACGCCCCGCAACCATCCGCTTTCTCGACCCCCCGCTGCACGAATTCCTGCCGCACGAAGGTTCGGCGCAAAGCGAACTCGCCAAACAGATGGGTGTGCCGGTCGACAAGATCAAGCAGCGAGTTAAAGAATTACATGAATTCAATCCCATGCTCGGTTTCCGCGGATGCCGTCTCGGCATCGTCTATTCGGAGATCTCCGAAATGCAATCGCGGGCCGTTTTTGAGGCGGCCGCGGAAGTGCAAAAGTCCGGCGTCAAGGTCAATCCCGAAATCATGATTCCTCTGGTGGGCTTCAAGAAGGAGCTGGACCTTCAAATCGAGGTCGTCCACCGTGTCGCCAGGCAAGTTATGAAGGAAAAGAGCGCCAAGCTCAACTACCTCGTCGGTACCATGATCGAAGTCCCGCGCGGCGCCTTAACCGCCGACGAGATTGCCCAGTCGGCCGAATTCTTCAGCTTTGGCACCAACGATCTCACCCAAACCACACTGGGCATGAGCCGTGATGACTCGGGGTCCTTCCTTGGTCCTTATCAGGAGCTCGAAATCGTCAAAAAGAACCCTTTCGCCACCATAGACCAGACTGGCGTCGGCCAGCTGATGGAAGTCGCCGTCGCCAAGGGTCAAAAGTCGCGACCCGATATTAAGCTCGGCATCTGCGGTGAGCACGGTGGTGACCCGGACAGCGTCAAGTTCTGCCATCGCCTCGGTCTCACTTATGTAAGCTGCTCGCCATACCGGGTCCCGGTGGCGCGCCTCGCGGCAGCGCAAGCAATGGTTGAAGAAGAAATCGCCAAAGCCGACGGCAAGAAAACGAAGAAGTAACAACAAAACTTAATCTAAGGTATTACTTTACATAAAGAAAAGCGCAGCGCACGGAATCGGCGCTCCGCTGATCCAGCTTCAATTACAATATTCAACTATTACTTTAATTTGCTTGGAGTGCTGGAGGCCGCTTTTCTTAGGGTGCGGTTGCCCGGCAAACGACGAGCTGTCAGTTCTTCGCCGCCGAATGATGATCATGACTGAACACTCGGGTCTTCCAGGCTCCATCCTTGTAACGCCAGAGATGCACGGACTCCCTTCGCCCGTTCCGTTCGTGGCCTCGGTTCTGGGTGCGAGAACCGATGCACGCCCATGTCAATCGCTCCGTAGCCCTTCGTGTAATAAACCTTCAGCGTACCCGGTACCAGCTCCCGCTGCGTGTCACCGGTGCAAAGGTTGTTCTTGATGCTCTCGGTCGGCACCGCGGGACTAAGTGTCACGCCACCCTGGTCGTAGAAAACTCCACGTCGTCGGCCAGTGGCTTGGCAAGCCTCTTCAGGTCGCAGTGGTTGTTGGCATCAAACAGCTGCAAGTCGAGCTCGGCAATTGCCTGGTCCAGGTCCGCTTGACGGTTGATCTCCTCCAGTGCCGGCGCCTTCTCCTGCCCGAAAGTGGCTACTGCCGCAGAGCCAAAAACGATCGCAGCTAAAAATCGAACCTTGGTGGCAACGATCATCGTGGGCCCATGGTGGGGTGCAGCAGCGGCTCTATACCGCTGAGCTCTTCTTGGTCGTTTACGACGCCGCGCACACCAAGGTTCTATGCATTTCTTGCTTCCGAAACTCTGTGTCTCTGTGGCATTGTTCCTTTCCGACGTAAGATGTAGGTTCGTGGACCAACCCGCCAATCTCGATAACCTCCGCGTGGTCCTGGTCCGCACGCGCAACCCCCTCAACATCGGCGCCGCCGCCCGCGCCCTGTCCAACTTCGGTGCTTTGCACCTCCGCGTCGTCACTCCCTACGAAAAAGCCTTCCGCGAAGCGGCATCCGCCGTCGGCGCCGAGCCGCTTTTGGCTGGAGCCGAGGAGCACAATTCGGTTGCAACCGCCGTTCGCGACTGCAGCCTGGTAGTCGGCACCACTGCCATCGGCCACCGCCAACTGCAACATGACCTATATTTGCTGGAGGAAGCTGGGAAGATAATCCGTCGTAGGCTGGCCAACGGCCGCGTCGCCCTTCTTTTCGGCTCGGAAAAAACCGGCCTCAGCAACAGCGAACTCAGCCACTGCCACTTTCTGCTGCGCGTCCCCACTCGCGCCGAACATCGCTCCATGAATCTCGGGCAAGCTGTTGCGGTGGTCCTTTACGAACTTTCCCGCGGCAGGGTCAAAATCGCTGGCAGAAACCAGCTCGCCACAGCTCCCGCCAAGATGGAAGAGGTAGATCGCATCAGCGCGGCACTGCTCGAAGTCCTCAAAGTTACCGGCTACATCCATCGCCGGGCCCAGGCCTCGGCCGAAGAAAAACTCCGCCGCATGCTTCGGCGCCTGCAACTGTCGGCCCCGGACGCCGAAGTCCTCCTGGGCATGCTCCGCAAAATCCTCTGGAAGCTGGAGAACAACAAGTAGTAACGACAATCGCAGTTCGAAACCTGCCGGTCGCGATGCTTGCACTCTTTTACTTTTGTACTATCGAACTCGGTTTTACGTCGGCATCTTGAAAAAGAAATACATCCCCAAGAAATAAAAAATCAAGTCCGGCGCGAACGCCGCAAACGGCGGCGGCATCTGCCCCACTCCCCCCATCGCTTCCAGCAGCCGGGCCATCAGCCAGTACCCAATTCCTACCGCCAGCCCCACCGCCACTCCGCCAATCGCGCCGCGCGCTCCCACTCGAAACGCGTAGGGAATCGCCAGCAACATGCTCACCGGAGCAATCAACGGAAACGCAATTTTCACATACCACTGCACGGTCAGCGCGGACACATCAAATCCCGCGTGACGCAGCGACTCAATGTAATTTCGCAGCTCGCCCAAGCTCAGCTGAAACGCCTGCTTGACTTCCCGATTGAAGTAGCTCGGCGGTTCATTCAATTCGGGCAAAGTCGTCGCGGAAAACTTATGGTAATTCGCAATTGTACCGTCGCGGAAATCCCGTACCCAGCCGGATTCCAGCACCCACACGTTCTGCGCTTCGCTCCACCGCGCGCTCTTGGCAAAAACACGACGCTTCACGCGAAACGAATCGGGAGCCAATTCGATCACCGTCAGCCCCGCGAAAAGGTTTTGCGCCGGCTCAAACAGGTCGTAGTTATAGATCTTGCCCTTTTCCCCGAAAATCCAGCGCTGCGGCCGCGTATAGGTCTGCGCCGGCTTGCCCTTGATCTGGTTGCGCAGCGCATCCTGCCGCTGGTTGGTGTAGGGCAGATACACGTCGTCTAGCAGGATCATCGTCGCCGCCAGCGTCAGCCCCGCCAGCAATAGCGGCAGCGCCAGACGGTACAAGCTGATGCCGCTGGCTTTGCAGGCCACAATCTCGTTGTTCTTGCTCATTACTCCCAGCGTTACCAGCACGCCAACCAGTGCCCCCAGCGGCGCCAGTTGGTATAGCAGATACGGCGTCAGGTACCGGAAGTAATTCACTACGATCAAAAAAGGCACACGATGCCGTCCGATATCGTCCAGCAATTCAAAAAATGTGAAGACGTGGAACAAAAACACAAACGCCAGCATCAGCACGGCGAAGTACGCCAGAAATCTCCGTAACAGATAGATATCAATAATCCGCGGGAAGCTTGCTTCCGACGATACCGGATGTCCGTTGTCACCGTTCGAGGACTTAGCAAGTTCCGCCGCGAGCTTCAGGGCCTGGGATTTTCGCCGGCGCAGGAAGCGCTTCCAGATGTCCAGGCGCCTGACGCGTCGCAGCCAAACACCCTCACCACGCAGATGTTCCATGCGCGGCAGCAGGATCAGCGCAAGAATTGTCAGAGCGATGTTCGCCAGCCAGATTCCCGTCCACGGGCCCAGCTTTCCGCTCCGCGCATATCCGGCTCCGGCCACCGTCAACGAGTAATAGAGGCCGATCAGTAGCACCGCCAGAACCGTTCCAGCCGCGCGGCCGCCTCGGCGTGGCTGCGCCCCCAACGGCACCGCGACCAGCGCAAACACGAAACAGGCAAACGGAAAGGCCAGCCGGCGCTGGAATTCCACTCGCGCCTCGCGCCAGTTTTTGCTGTCCTCACGAAGCAGCTCTAACGTAGCCCGCTCGGGGTTACTCCGAAGCCGCTCCAGGCTGGAAGTCAGCCCTGTCACTTCAATCGGCCAGTCGCTCTGCCCGAAATCGGTCACCGAATAATGATCCGGGTCGCTGCGGCTCACCTCGTGCGTCGTTCCGCCCTGTAAGTGCAGCTCCAGCTTGCCCTGCTTCGGTTCGGCAATTACAATCGCTTTCTCCGCCAGTGTTAGCTGCGAACCCTTTTCGTCGCCGGCTTCGGCCACGAAGACACCGTGCCACTGGGTTCCGCTGGCGGAAACGTCGTTCACGTACAGCACGCGCTTGGGAAAGCGTTCGTCGAAGACTCGCGGCTGTATCTGGAACGATGCCTGCGACGCAATCAGGTCGGTTTTGATATCCCGCAGTGCTCGAAAGGCGAATGGTGCGAGCCATAGCGTAAGCGTTCCCGTGGCCACGGCTCCGGTTAAGGCCAGTACACCGACGGGCACAAGAATGCGCTGCCGGCTCACCCCGAGAGCGGTCAATGCGATGATTTCACTGTCGGCCGACATCCGGCCCAGGCCCAGCAGTACCCCGACCAGCACTGCCATCGGGATGGTGAAGATCAGGATGCCGGGGAAAACATAGAGAAAGAGTTTCGCGATCTGCGTTCCAGATCCGGAATGGCGCACCAGCAGCTCCATGAGCTGCACCAACTGCGGAACAAACAGCACGAAGGTGAAGACGAGGAGTCCAAGGAAGGCATGACGGAAAATTTCGCGAACGATGTAGCGGTCAAGAATGCGCATGGCGCGAAACGTGAGTGTAGCACGGCATCCACCGGCCTGCCGGAGCTCCGCGCCCGATGAACAAGCTCCACCTCGTCGTTCTCTGGCACATGCACCAGCCGCAGTACCGGGATCCGGAAACCGGCCGCTACGTGCTGCCCTGGACTCGCCTGCACGCCCTCAAAGACTACTGGGGCATGGTCAAAATCCTCGAAGAGTTCCCCAATTTTCACGCCACGTTCAACATGGTTCCCGCGTTGTGCCTGCAGCTGGAGGAATACGCCAGCGGCTCTTTCAACGAACCGTGGTTCGATCTGGCCTTCCGCGACGCCGAACAACTCAGCCGGGAAGACAAAACTGAAATTCTCCAGCGCGCCTTTCAGGTCAATCACGAACGCTTGCTGACCCGCTGGCCGCGCTTTCTCGAGCTTTACGAATGGTCGCGGCAACTGGGCGCGGGCGCCGTTCTGACCTTCACGCCGCGCGACTGGCGCGATCTGCAGTTGCTTTCGCAACTGGCCTGGATGGACGAAGAGTGGATCGCCCGCGACGCCACCATCAACAAGCTTTCGGCCAAAGGCAAGGACTTCACCGAAAAAGACAAGTCCGCGCTGAAACAAAAGCAGCTGGACTTCCTGAAGTTAGTCTTGCCGATCTACCGCGAAACCGCCGCGCGCGGCCAGATCGAAATCAGCACTACGCCTTTCTATCATCCGATCCTGCCGCTTATCTGCGACTCGGACATCGCGCGCATCGCCAACCCCTCCACGCCACTGCCGCGCCGTGCCTTTCGTCATCCGGAAGACGCGCGCGAACAGCTTCGCCGTGCTGTTGAATATCACGAGCGTGTCTTCGGCGTGCGGCCGGCAGGTTTGTGGCCCTCGGAAGGCTCCGTTTCTGACGAAACACTGCGGATCGCCGCTGAAGAAGGCTTCAAATGGTTCGGAACCGATGAAGGCGTTCTCGGCCGCACCCTGAACATCGGATTCTTCCGCGATGGCAGTGGTATTCCGGCAAACGCCGACGGCCTCTATCGCCCGTGGAACATCCAAAAACCAACCGGCGGCATGTTCGGCCTGTTCCGCGATCACCACATCTCCGATCTGATCGGCTTTGTGTACAGCCGCATGGACGCCAAGGCTGGGGCCGCGGATCTGCACGGCCGTTTGCGCGCCATCGGAGAACGGGTGCAGAGCAATCAGCCGCTGACGGTTTGTGTGTTCCTCGACGGCGAAAATGCCTGGGAATACTATCCCGGCAACGGCCGCGAATTCCTGCGCGAGTTCTACGGCTGCGTGCAGGCCGATCCCGACATCCGGGCGCTCACCGCCAGCGAAGCCATTGCGGCTGCAGGCGAAGTCTCGGTCGCGCCCGGAATCTTTCCGGCGTCTTGGATCAACGCCAACTTCGACGTGTGGATCGGGCACAGCGAAGACGTGCAGGCGTGGGATTATCTTTGGGACGCACGCGAGGCTTACGCGCGGTCCGAAGAGGCTCGGGCCCAAGGAAGCAAGGATGCGCCTTCCGACCAGCAGCTTAAAGACGCCAAGGAATCACTGCTCGCGGCGGAAGGCAGCGACTGGTGCTGGTGGTACGGGCCCGAACACAGCACGGCCAACGACGCGGAATTCGATGCGCTCTACCGCAAGCATCTGACCGGAATCTACCGCGCGGTGGGCAAGATTGCTCCGGACGAACTCGCGAAGCCCATTAAGCGCCAACCCGAACACGCGCTGCATCTTGCGCCTTCTGAAATCCTCCGGGTGAACGTAAACGGTCGCGACTCGTCGTACTTCGAGTGGCTTGGAGCGGGTCTGTATTCGCCGGAGCGGCGCAGCGGCGCGATGCACGGCCGAACCTTCTACTTGCGGGAATTGCGCTGGGGCTTCGAGCCTGAGCGCTTTTGCATTCGTCTCGACCTTTTCCCAAACGCTCTCAACCATCTGCAAGATGCGGAGTTCCGGTTCACCGTACAAGCCAATTGTGCCGTGACCATCGTGGCCAGACTGTCGCGCGGAACGCTAGTGGAATTCACCGTCGAACAAGACCGGCTTTGTCTCCTGAAACCGTCGGCGGCTGCCGAAGCCGCCTACGAGCGGATCCTCGAAGTCGCAATTCGCAAAGAGTTATTCGATATTCGCGGAGCGACTCGGCTGCGTCTCGGAGTCGCGCTCTGGCACGGCGGTCTACCCGTAGACGTTCTGCCCGCCGAAGGCGTGCTTGACGTTGCGCTGGGCCAGGAGAATTTTGCCTGGCCGCTGGAACCTCTGTCGTAAGTTTCCTTCGAATACGTCAGCGGGCAAAAGCTGCTGCTACCTATACCTCAAAACAATTTGACAGCGAGCTCGCGCGGGTGATCGCCAACGGGGATCATGGTGAGCAAACCGGTGGTGCGGTCCGAAGAGATGCGAATCACCGAAAGTTCGCCGGAATCCTGGCTGACCACCAGTAAAAGGCGAGCTTTGTCGCCGGGGTCGAATCGCAAGGCCCCGGGATTTTGCCCTGCGGTGATGGGCCGGCTGATGCGGCGATAGCTGATATCTATCGGAGTCACGGCACCGGCTGCGGCGTCGGAAACATAGAGCTGGCCGGTGTCGGGGAGCAGAATGCCGCGAGTCGGCGCGGAGCCGAGCACTAAGTAATCGCCGACTTCGTGGGTCCAGGTGTTAATCGCTTGCAGTCCGTGAGACTCCGGTGAGAGCACGTAAAGTTCGCCGCCATCAGGTTTCAGAATCATTTCTGACGGGACGCCGGCCAGTTCCAGGTTGGTGAGCAGTTGGCCCGTGTGCAGATCCACGGCCGATAGCTTTCTTTGCGTTCGGCTCATGACGAAGGCCGCGGAATTGTCCGGAAGCATAGCAGCGTCTTCGGGATCCGGGATGACGTTCGCGGTGGCGCGCAGCTGCAGCGGTGCAGCATCGTAAATGCCGACGGTTGCCGCTCTCTTGTTAATGGTTAGGACGATCTTTCCGTCGGTGGATAGGCGCGCGGCAACAGGTTGCGCGCCGGTAGCCGCAGAACCGATTACTTTTCGCGCCGCGCAATCGATCACAGTGAGTGAGTTGCTACCGGATGCAGGAACGTAGGCGCGCGTGCCGTCAGGAGAAAAGTCAATCGAGTACGGAAGTGTGCCGACCGGAATGCGCGCGGCGATTTGCGAGGTGCGCGAGTCGAGGACCCAGGCGAAACCGCCCGACGCACTAACGCCCCACAATTCGGCCCGCTTTGGATGTTCGCGCATCGCAGCGACGTTGCCGCCGATGGGAACGTGCGCAACACTTGCCAGCTTTACCAGATCCACGACGGTAACCGCGTTGTCCGCCGTGCTTACGTAGGCGTAGAGACGAAGCCCAGGACGCAGAAACGATGGACGATGCTCGCGAGCGAGGACGATGATCGCGGCGACCAACAGCAGCGAGGAAAGAAAGATGATTCTGGTTTTGGAAGCAAGATTCATTAATTCACATTGCGCCGCAAGACGCCGGCGATTTGGCGGACTTCGGCGGCCAGTTCGGCAAACTCGGAGGGCACGATGGATTGCATGCCGTCGGAAAGCGCTTTGTCCGGTTGGTGATGGACTTCGACCAGCAGACCGTCAGCGCCGACGGCGACCGCGGCACGGGAAAGCGGGAGAACTTTATGGCGCTTGCCGGTACCGTGGCTGGGATCGACGAGAATCGGCAGGTGGCTGCGTTTCTTGACCGCGGGAACCACGGCGAGATCCAGGGTGTTGCGGGAGAAGTCGGAGAAAGTGCGCACGCCGCGCTCGCAGAGCATCACGTTGTAGTTGCCTTCGGAGAGGATGTATTCCGCGGCCATCAGGAATTCGTCGAGAGTGGCGGACATGCCGCGCTTCAGCAGCACCGGCTTTTTCGCGCGGCCAGCGCGTTTGAGTAAGGAGAAATTTTGCATGTTGCGCGCGCCAATCTGGATGATGTCGGCGTATTGTTCGACCAGCCCCAGCGATTCGTTGTCGATCGCTTCGGTGATGATGCCGAAACCAAATTGATCTCGAACTTTCGCAAGAATTTCCAATCCCGGTTCGCCGAGTCCCTGAAAGCTGTACGGGGAAGTGCGCGGCTTGTAGGCGCCGCCGCGGAAGAGTCGCACGCCGGTCGGTTGCAACTGACGCGCAATTTCCAGGCACTGGGCTTCAGATTCGACGGCGCAGGGGCCAGCGACCAGGGCCAAGTGGGGGCCACCCACCAGGACGTCGCCGGAAGGAGTCGGAATGCGGATGACGGAATCTTCTTCCTTGGCATCTCGGCTGACCAGTTTGTAAGGCTTGCTGACCGGAATGCACTCGGTGACGCCGGGCATGGATTCGAGGACGCCGAGGTCCACCGCGCCGTCGTTGCCGGTAATGCCGATGGCGGTGCGGGCGGCGCCGGGGATTGGGTGCGCCTTGAGGCCGAGGGATTCGATGCGCTGACAGACGGCGCGAACCTGCTCTTCCGTGGCGTGAGACTGCATGACGACGAGCATTGCGGGTTCTCCGAGAAGGTGGAATTGAGTTTAGCGAATGGGCAGGAAAGCGGCAATCGGCCGGAGACGGCTGATGAAAATGCGACCCGCTAGCTGGGTAACCGCAGCTGCCGAGCCCCTGCGTTTTCCCGTATGTGCAGATTCTAGTGGACTTAAAGTCGCTAGCAACAAAAAGGGAAACAGACGCCAACGGACGACAAATGCGTAACTGACCGCGAAGCGACGAAAAGGAATCGGCCTGAAGGTCGCACAGCTTCCAGCCAGACTTTGCGGTACACTTTTCGGCCGCAGGGTTGAAATTTCCTAAGCCAGGCCTAAACGAGGTGGGGATGCGAGCAGATGTGTGTGTGTTAGCGGCGATGGTAATGCTGGGGGTGAGCGCGGCGAGTTATGGACAGGGGCCACCTGCGGCGGATTTGATTGTGACCAATGCCAAGGTCTGGACCGTGGACCGGGAGCACCCCAAGGCCGAAGCTGTGGCGATTCTGGGCCAGCGGATCGTTGCGGTGGGTTCCGGGGAGGAAGTGGGGGAGTGGCGTGGGCCGAAGACGCGGGTGATTGACGCGGGCGGCAAGCTGGTGCTGCCCGGGTTCAATGACGCGCACGTGCATTTTGTTTCGGGCGGGTTGCAACTGGACTACGTGAAATTGAATGACGCGACCACCAAGGAAGAGTTTCGCAAACGGATTGCGGAGAAGGCCAAGCATGCCGCAAAGGGAGAATGGATTCAGGGCGGCGACTGGGACGAAACCAAGTGGTCGCCCGGCGAACTTCCGAACAAGGAGCTGATTGACGAAGCAACTGGCGACATTCCGGTTTTCGTGAACCGCTATGACGGGCACATGACTCTGGCCAACTCGGCGGTACTGAAACTGGCCGGGATCACAGCGGCGACGCCCGATCCACCGGGCGGAACGATTGTCCGGGATGCGCACGGCAATCCCACCGGCGCATTGAAAGACGCCGCGATGGGGTTGGTGGACAAGGTGATTCCTGTGCCATCGCACGCCGAGCGGATGCAGGCAGCACGAAGAGCGCTGGCACACGCTGCAGCGCTCGGCGTGACGAGCGTGCAGGATATGGACGTACCTGACGCCGATGTGGCGGCGTATGCGGACCTGGAGCAAAGAGGCGAATTGACGGCGAGGATTTACGCCGCGCCGGGGATCCGAGAGGTCGACACCCAAACGCAGATTGGGTATCGCCACGCGTTTGGCAGTTCCTATTTGCGCGTGGGCGCACTGAAGGCGTTTGCGGATGGGTCACTGGGTTCCGCAACGGCGTATTTCTACGAGCCGTTTCTGACTCAAGGAGACAATCACGGGCTGTTGAGCGACGCGATGCATCCCGTATCGCTGATGCACGACCGAGTGATGAAGGCGGACGAGGCCGGACTGCAATTGTGCATTCATGCGATTGGAGACCAGGCGATTTCGATGATTCTGGATATCTATGCGGACGTGGAGAAGGCCCATGGTGCGGCGGACCGGCGATTTAGGATTGAGCACGCGCAGCACATGGCGGCCAAGGATTTCGCGCGCTTTCACGATTTGCAGGTGCTTGCGTCGGTGCAGCCGTTTCACGCAATCGATGACGGGCGATGGGCCGAATCGCGCATTGGTCATGACCGGGCCAGCCGGACCTACGCGTTCCGGACATTTTTGAACAACGGAGTAAGGCTGGCGCTGGGAACAGATTGGACCGTGGCGCCACTGAATCCGATGCTAACTCTGTATGCGGCGGTAACACGGCAGACGCTGGACGGAAAAAATCCTGGCGGATGGTTTCCGGAGCAGAAGCTGACAGTGGCCGAGACGATTGAGGCGTACACGATGGGTTCGGCGTATGCGGAGTTTCAGGACCGGGAGAAAGGGTCGATTACGCCGGGAAAGCTGGCGGATTTGGTAATTGTCAGCGAGGATTTGTTCGGAATTGATCCGGTAAAGATCCGGGACGCGCGGGTGCTGACGACGATTGTCGGCGGAAAAGTCGTGTGGGATGCGGCGACGAGCAAGGGGCAGCCGGATTTGGAGCGGTGACATAACGGCGCACAGCCAGGGATGGCTGGGCTACCGGGCGGAGCGTTGAGACCGAGAAAAGAGGCGTCCGCCGCCCTCCAAAAAAACGGGCTCCCGACCGGGTCGGGACAAGTTCCGCCCGGTAGTGCACAACCGAGAACCCTCGGCTTCGCTCGGGGCTGACCCTATCGGAGAGTCAGATTTTTTGTTTTTTCCAGTAGCCGCGTTTGAAGAGAAGGATGCTGACGGCGGCCATGAAGCCTTCGGCGACCACGACCGACCAATAGACGCCCGGCGCCCGCATGCGGGTGTGGATTGCCAAGAAGTATGCCAGTGGGATTTCGAGCATCCAGAATGCGAAAAAGTTCACCAGCGTAGGCGTGACGGTGTCACCTGCGCCGTTGAAGGCCTGCAGCATGACCATGGCGTAGGCATAGCCGATGTTGCCGTAGCTGAAGACTCGCAAAGCCGAAACGGCCAAGGGCAGCACGACCGGATCGTGGGTAAAGAGGCTGCAAACCGGCTCAGCGAAGAACACGAAGAAGATGCCAATGGACCCCAGAAAAATCATGTTGTAGAGCCCGGTGCGCCATACGGAGGTTTCGGCGCGCTCGGGCTGCCGGGCTCCGAGATTTTGGCCGACCAACGTGGCGGCAGCATTGCTTAGGCCCCACGAGGGCAGGATGACGAAGATCAGGATGCGAATCGCGATCGTGTAACCGGCCAGGGCGGCCGAGCCGAAGATGCTGACGATACGGACTAGACCGATCCAGCTGGTGTGAGCGATGGCGAACTGCATGATGCCGGTCAGAGAGACGCGGAGCAGGCGCAGGAGCACATGCCATTCCACACGAATCTGCTGGCGCAGGATGCGAATGCGCTCGGAGCCGCGCAGCAGCCGGTAGAACTGGTAGGCGACGCCGATACTGCGGCCGGTGAAAGTAGCCAGAGCCGCGCCGGTGACGCCGAGCTTGGGAAATGGCCCGACACCGAAAATGAGGCAGGGGTCGAGCACCAGGTTGATGATGTTGGATACCCAGAGGAGGCGCATGGCGATGGCGGCGTCGCCGGCTCCGCGGAAAATGGCGTTGTTGAGAAAGAGCATCATGATTACGCCGCCGCCGCCGAGTGCGATGCGCGCGTAGCCGGAGCCGGTGGCGACGACCTGGGGCGAAGCACCCATCAGCCGGAGAAGGTCCGGCGCGAAAAATAGGCACGGCGCACCGATCGCTACGGAGATTGCCAGGCCGATTACAATCGCCTGAACACCGGCGACGGCGGCGCCTACGGGGTCTTTTTCACCGATGCGGCGGGCGACCATGGCTGTCGTCGAAAGGCTGAGGCCGAGGCCGATGGCGAAGATGAGACTCAGGAGCGATTCCGTGAGGCCGACGGTGGCGACGGCATCAGCGCCGAGGCGGCCCACCCAGAAGACGTCCACCACGGCGAAAAGAGACTCCAGCACCATCTCCAGTACCATCGGAACGGCGAGGAGAAAGATGGCGCGGTTTAGATTGCCGGTGGTGAAGTCCTGGTGCGAGCCGCGAAGGGCTTCGCGCACCGAGCCCCAGAAAGAAGGGGGTGCTGCAACGATTTGAGTTTGCGTTTCCATTCATCACCTAGAACTTCTGAGCAGGCGCTGGTGTGCGCAGACAAGATTGTCTGCGCCACAGGGCGAGCCCGCGAACGAAAAAGAATTGTGGAGAGAAAAGGGAACGGCTTAAACGCGACGCAAGCGTCGCGGGTTACAGGACAGAGACTGCCGCGGCTCCGATGATGATCTTCACGAGTGTGACCGCCTTTACTCTGGGATCGGAAGAGGCATTGTAGCTTGGGACGCGTTGCTTCGCCAAGAGAAATCGCAACCGTCGACCGGCGAGTGAGTGCAAGGTTTAGCTGGTTGCCGTCGCGAGCGAATGGGTGCATATTGAGGGGGTAGACCCGCCTCCAAGGCCCGGCTCGCTGAAGCGTCCAGCCCGGGAGAAGACCAATGCTACCGGATCCGACCATCAGCATCTCTGGACAT
Organism: uncultured Acidobacteriaceae bacterium; assembly: GCA_964594885.1. Taxonomy (GTDB): domain Bacteria; phylum Acidobacteriota; class Terriglobia; order Acidiferrales; family UBA7541; genus Acidiferrum. Next base: position 68,691 of record CAZQOB010000009.1, on the reverse strand, counting down.
GCGGTAAGTATGTTTCAACTCTTTACGACGGGAGCCTTGCTGCTCTGCGCGGCGGCACTTTTGCTGGCTTATCGGCGGGAGTTGAAATTGACCCTGCGACGCTCGCCAACGACCGAGGAACTCTTCGAGCTATTGCTGCGGATCGCGAACTCGCTCGAGCGCATTGCCAATCAAGCGTCAGACTCGGCGCTTGGCGAAGCGACGCGCGGGACCGAGCGGGACAAGCACAATCCGCCCCCAGCCGAGCCGACCCGCGAAGAGCATCACGTTGCGTATTCCATGTTTGGAAGATAAGACCGGAAGGAAATTGCAAAAACGGCGGGTACCTGTGTAATTCAGGGAGCGCCTTTTTTGGTGTTGACCGGCGATTCCTGACCAGCAAGCTGCTGCAGGAATGGCATTCCGGGCCGACTCGGAGGGTCAGTGTGTGTGTGATATAATAGGGAGTTTAATACGCCAGTAAATTTCCCGAGAGAGTATGCCAGAAGAGCCTCTAATCCTGGACGCGCAGTTTGACGCGGAAGATGAATATCGGCCGGAGCCGCCTGGCGAGCTCGTGCCGCCAGCTTGGACCGACGGCAGCCTGCGGATTGGGATTCATACTTCCATTTCGGGGAGCTATTTGAACGCGCTGGAGGCCGCCCGGAAGCTCGGCTGCAACGCGCTGCAGATTTTTTCGGCCAGTCCCCGGATGTGGCAGAGCGGGCCGGCACGCATTCCGGGGGCGGACGCTGCGGCGTTTCGCGCGCGACGGGAAGAGCTGGCGCTCGGGCCGCTGGTGGTTCATGCCAACTATCTGATCAATCTGGCGGCAACCCAGCCGATGCTGCGGACGCGATCCATTCAGGCGTTTCAGGATGAGGTGGTGCGGGCGATTTCGCTCGGCGCGGATTTTCTGGTGGTGCATCCGGGTTCGCGAGGTGAGGCCAAAATCGACTTTGCCATTAAGACCATCATTGACAGCATCAAGCAGGCAGGACGGCGGGTGCCCTTGGGAAGTCTGCGGATTTTGATTGAGAACACCGCGGGGATGGGGACCGCGGTCGGTTCGCGGCTGGAGGAAGTTGGAGCGATCGTGCGCGAGCTGAGCGGGCTGGGTGTTGGCGTGTGCCTGGATACTGCGCATCTGTTCGCTGCGGGGTACGACATCAGCACGGAAGCCGGGTTGGAAGCGACGATTGGGAAGATTGAGGACAGCATCGGCCTGGAAAATGTTTTTGTCTGGCACGTAAATGATTCGAAGATTCCGGTGGGCGGGCGAGTGGACCGCCATGAAAACATTGGGCAGGGAAAGATCAAGGCCGCGGCATTCGAAAGGATCTTGCGGCATGCAAAGTTGGGAGCAAGTCCAGCGACGGGCCTGCCTGGGCGGGCTTTTATCCTGGAGACGCCGATTGAGGATCCGGGCGACGACCGCAAGAATGTAGCGGCGCTGTGGGAGCTGGCGGGTGTAGGGGGCCCGGCGGTGGAAAAAGGATTTACGATGCTGACGGCAGAACTCAGAAAGAAGCGCGCCGCGCGTCGCAAAGAAGTGGCCAAAACGCGGAAAGCTACAGCAAAGAAGATGCAAGCGAGGAAGAAAAAGGGATAAGACGAGTGGCCCAGCAGACTTCACCTTCCGCGTACGACCCGCAAAAGGTCGAAGCCAAGTGGCAGAAAAGATGGAATGACGCGCGCGTTTTTGCTAGCGACGCGGACCCCGCCAAAAAGAAGTACTACGTTCTGGAAATGCTCCCCTACCCTAGCGGCACGCTGCACATGGGGCATATGCGCAACTACACGATCGGCGACGTAGTGGCGCGGGTAAAGCGAATGCACGGGTTCAACGTCCTGCATCCGATGGGTTGGGACGCCTTCGGCCTGCCTGCAGAAAACGCGGCGATTAAAAATCACACCCACCCTCGCGTGTGGACCAACAACAACATTACGGAGTTTCAGCGGACGCTGCGGCGGTTTGGCTTCAGCTACGACTGGCGTCGGGAGATTTCGACCTGCGAGCCGGAATACTACCGGTGGAACCAGTGGTTCTTCCTGCGGATGCTGGAAAAGGGGCTGGCGTTTCGCCAAAAGGCGCCGGTGAACTGGTGCCCCAAGTGTTGCACGGTGTTGGCGAACGAGCAGGTGATTCAGGGACACTGCTGGCGGCATGAAAATACGCTGGTGGAGGCGCGGGACCTGGAGCAGTGGTTTTTGCGGACGACGGCGTACGCAGACGAGTTTCTCGAGGATTTCAAGCTGCTGGAGGAGGGTTGGCCAGAGCGGGTCATTGCGATGCAACGTGAGTGGATCGGGAAATCGCGCGGGGCGAATGTGACTTTTGCTGTGGCGGATTCAGCCGATTCGATCGAGATTTTTACGACGCGGATTGACACGATTTATGGAGCCACAGCACTGATTCTTTCCCCGGCGCATCCGCTGGTGGCAAGGCTGCTGGAGGACTCGCCGGAGAAGGCTTCCGCCAGGCCGCAATTGGCGCAGATGCGGCAGACATCGGTGAAGACAGCCGATTTGGCGACCATGGAGAAGGTTGGATTTTTCACCGGCCGCTACGGAGTGAATCCGTTCAATGGAGAAAAACTGCAGATTTGGGTCGGCAATTTTGTGCTGATGGGCTATGGCACCGGCGCGATTATGGCTGTGCCCGGGCACGATCAGCGGGACCTGGAGTTTTGCCGGAAGTATGGATTGCCGGTACAGGTGGTGGTGAAGCCGCCAAGCGGCGAGCCGCTCGATGGCGCGACGATGGCGGCGCCGTTTGAGGACTACGACGGCGGGACGTCGATCAACTCCGGGCCTTTTAGCGGGCTGCCTTCAGAGCAGGCACGCCAGAAAATGACGGCGCACGCCGAGGCGAAAAGCTTCGGCCAGGGGACGATTGCCTACAAGCTGCGAGACTGGCTGATTTCGCGGCAGCGGTACTGGGGCACACCGATTCCCGCGATTTATTGCGAGAAAGACGGCATTGTGCCGGTGCCGGAAGAGCAATTGCCTGTGCTACTGCCGGCCGATGTAGAGTTGACCGGCGAAGGGGCATCGCCGCTGGCGACCACGGCCGAATTTGTAAATACGACCTGCCCGAAGTGCGGCGGTCCGGCCCTGCGTGACACGGACACGATGGACACGTTTGTGGACTCGTCTTGGTATTTCTACCGGTACTGCGATCCGCACAACGGCCAGGCGCCTTTCGATTCCAACAAGGTTGGGTATTGGTTTCCGATTGACCAGTACATCGGCGGGATTACTCATGCGATTCTGCACCTGTTGTATTCGCGGTTCTGGTGCAAGGTGATGCGGGATCTCGGCATGATTCAGCACGACGAGCCAATTACACGCCTCTTCACGCAGGGGATGGTGCTGAGGGGCGGCGTAGCCATGTCCAAGTCGCGCGGGAATGTGGTGGGCGCGCATGAGATGGCGGACAAGTATGGCGCGGACACCGGGCGGCTGTACACGTTGTTTGCTGCTCCGCCGGAAAAAGACCTGGAGTGGAGCGAAGAGAGCATTGACGGCGCGTGGCGTTTCTTGAATCGTGTCTATCGCTTAGTGGAACGGCACGCGGGTTCGCTGAAGAGAGTGAAGGCGACGGGCGGTGACGCTTCCGGAACTTCAGTGAAAGAAAAGAAGCTGCTGCGCAAGGCCCATCAGACGCTACTGCGAGTGACTTCGGATTTCGAGACGCGCTGGCACTTCAATTCGGCGATTGCACTGATCATGGAGCTGACCAACGAGATTTATGCAAGCGAGCCGATGGCGGGCGAAGTTCGCCCCGAGGTCCGCAAAGAAGTACTCGAGCTGCTGGTGCTGATGCTGGCTCCGATGACCCCGCACATTGCGGAAGAGATGTGGGAGATGCTTGGCTATGCGAACGGGTTGTGGAATGTGGCGTGGCCGGCGGCGAATGCGGAACTTGCCAAGGAAGATCAGGTCGAAATTCCAGTGCAGGTGAATGGCAAATTGCGCGGGAAGCTGAGTGTTGCTGCGGGCACGTCGCAGGATGAGGTTGTGAGGCTAGCAAAGGTGGATAGTGGCGTTACGCAATACCTGGATGGCAAGCGAGTCGTGAAGATCGTGTACGTGCCGAACAAGCTTCTGAATCTGGTTGTCTCCTGACGCCGAGTCCGCGCGGCTCTGCGGGAAAGGGCAAGACCGATGGTGGAGTCCACAGCAAGCGCGAGCGCAGGTGCCAAAATGCAAAAAGCCAGCCCCAAGCCAAAATCGGAGATCGGCGGCGTCGTTGTGCTTGATTTTGGCGGGCAGTACACCCAGCTCATTGCGCGGCGCATTCGCGAGCAGCAGGTCTTCAGCGCCATCCTTCCGTGCCATTCCTCTGCGGATGAAATCCGCTCCTATGAGCCTGCGGGGATCGTACTCTCCGGCGGCCCCAGTTCGGTCTATGACCAAGACGCGCCCAAGTGCGAGCCTGCGGTGCTGGAGCAGGGAATTCCGGTGCTGGGGATCTGTTACGGGATGCAGTGGATTTCGCGCACCCTAGGCGGGAAAGTCGAACCAGTTCAGCGACGCGAGTATGGCCGGGCGGAATTTCGGGCCGAGGAGTCCGGTGCGACGGCGGAACTTTTCCGAGGGCTGCCCGGAAAACTGAGAATATGGAACAGCCACGGCGACAGTGTGTTGGCCGTGCCGCCGGGATTCCGCACAACCGGCACCACCGATAACGCCATTTCGGCGATGGAAAACACGCAAAAGCGCATCCATGCAGTGCAGTTCCACCCGGAGGTGAATCATACCGAGCAGGGAACTGCGATCCTGCGGAACTTCCTGTTCGAAGTGTGCAAGGCGGAGCCGAAATGGAGCGGCGCGGCTTTCATCGAGGAGACGGTTGCGGCCGTCAAGGCCAAGGTTGGGGAGAAGCGCGCGATCTGCGCTTTGAGCGGAGGCGTGGACTCGACCGTGGCGGCGGTTCTGGTTCATCGGGCGGTTGGCGATCGGCTGACAAACATTTTTGTTAACAATGGCTTGCTACGGAAGAATGAATTTGAAGACACACTCAAAATGTATCGAGAACGGCTGGGCCTGAACGTGATCGGAGTGGACGCCACGGACCGGTTCCTGGGGCAGCTGAAGGGCGTAACGGACCCAGAAACAAAGCGCAAGCGGATCGGCAGAGAGTTCATTGCGGTCTTCGCGGAAGAAGCTGAGCGGCTGCGAAAGGCCAGCACAGACCACGAGTATGCGTTCCTAGTGCAGGGTACGCTGTATCCCGATGTAATTGAATCGGTATCGGTTAAAGGACCCTCGGCTACGATTAAGACCCACCATAATGTTGGGGGCCTGCCGGAGAACATGCCGTTTGCCCTGGTCGAGCCTTTGCGGGACCTGTTTAAGGATGAGGTACGCCGGATTGGCCGCGACTTGGGTTTACCGCAAGAGATATTGGTGAAACATCCGTTTCCAGGACCAGGTTTAGCAGTACGGTTACTAGGAGAAGTAACAGCCGAGCACTTGCTAACATTGCGCGATGCCGATGCCATCGTGCGGGAAGAGATTCGCCGCGCGGGTCTTTACGAAAAGACCTGGCAGGCCTTTGCAGTGCTGTGGCAGGTGCGCAGCGTGGGGGAGATGGGTGACGGCCGCACCTACGGATTGACGGGGGGTGTCCGGGTGGTCGATAGCGACGACGCCATGACTGCCGATTGGACCCGACTTCCGGCCGCGGTGCTGGAGAAGATCTCCACCCGAATCGTCAACGAGGTTGCCGGCGTGACCCGAGTGGTTTACGACATCACGTCGAAGCCGCCTGGCACGATCGAATGGGAATAAAGCGGCGAGCGAACTAAAAAAAGGCCGCTACCAGATGTGCGGCCTTTTGAGGAGCCCGAATTGAGACTGCAAAACAGCCGAATCAAGAGAAGCTTATCTGCCGGCGACCTTTTGGGCCATATACAGAATGAGCTTCCGATCGTCTTCGTCTGATTTGCTCAACAACCGGCGAAGCTTATTGAGAAACCGCGCATCCTTGCCGGCGCTGCCCCAGGCAATGTCGTCGCCCGACTTGCGCTTTGGCAGATTCGGCAGTTGCGGTGGTTCTTCGCCGTCGTAGAAGAGTTGATAGAGGGGCACCTCGAGTGCGCGCGCCAGTTTCTCAAGTGTTTCGATGGCTGGAACGGTGTGGCCATTTTCAACACGCGAGATATAGCAACGGAGCAAACCCGTCCGCTTCTCGATGTCGCCCTGGGAGAGTTTCTTTTCTTCGCGCAGAGCGCGAAGGCGGTCACCAATAATCATGAAGCTATTGTTTCATGCGGTTAAGAAACAAAGCAAGTATAAATTGAAACCTTGCTAAAAGAAACGAATGTTGCAGGGACTCGAGGCCATTGTATCTTTTGGGACTTAGGACACATCAGGTAAAGCGTAACCAACGATCCGTAACCAACTATCTATGCCACGCGTCACACGAATTGAGGAGGACCGGTCCACCGTTCGGCCCGAGCGGGTGCCTGTGACTGCCGCTCGGCCGCCGGAGGAACGGGTGCTGGTCCGGCGGGCGCAAAAGGGCGACAAGGCCGCTTTTGAGATTCTGGTTGAACGCCACAAGCATCGAGTGTTTGCCGTAGCCAGGGGTATCTTAAAGCGGCACGAGGACGTGGAAGACATTGCGCAACAGGTTTTTGTAAAGGCATATTTCTCGTTGAAGAGGTTCGATCAGCGGGCGGCTCTTAGCACCTGGCTTTACAAAATTACGGTAAACGAGTGCTGGGACCTGCTGCGCAAGAAAAAGGCCCGTCCGCTGGTTTATGAGGCCGATTTCAGCGAAGAGCAGGCGCGCCAGTACTCGGCGCCGGAACGGGAAGCAAACGATACTCCGGACACTGGCGACCGCATGGCCATGCGCCAGCGTCTGCAGGCGATGCTGAGCCAGTTGGAAGTGCGGGATCGGGCCATGCTGATCTTGAAAGAGGTCGAAGGCTTTTCGGTCGAGGAGATAGCGGAGAGCATGGGACTGAATGCGAACACGGTAAAGGTCCGGTTGTTTCGCGCCCGGCACCGCATCATTGAATTTAGCCGCCGCGAAAAATAGGCTTTGGTTTCCGCGCGGCACGCAGTAGGAGGTTGCAGTCTATGTGGAATCTAACAGGCAAGACGCGCAGGGAGTGCGAGGCCGTTCGGGATGCGCTGGAACGGGTCGAAATCCATGGCTCTGCAAGCGACGGGCGCGAAGCCCCGCTTGGGCGATTGCCTGCGAGCCAGCGCCAGCACTTGGCTGCTTGCGAGGACTGCGCCATTTTTGCTGAGGAACTCCTCCAGGTGCGCGATTTGCTGCGCAGCGAAGCTTCCGGGCCGCAACCGGGACCGTTTTTAATGGCCAAAGTCATGCGCTCGATCGCCAACCGGGAACTTCAGTTGCAGGAACGCGAGACTCAGATGTGGGCCGCGGTTCCTCGTCTTGCCTATCGCCTTTCGGTTGTAGCCTCACTGGCTTTGCTGATTGCAGCAAGCTGGCTCTACCAGAAGCCGGTTCAGCAGGCGAGCGTCACGACAATAGGCAGCGAGCAGCACTCGGAGGGCTTAGTGGAGGGCGGTGCTCCAGTGCAGGACGACTTGCTGGTCACTACCGCGGATCGATGACCATGACGGAAACGACGGTTCGCCAAAAAGCATCGCTCTGGCTGGCGGCAGTGTTCGTTCTGGGCGCGGCCTTGGGCGGTGTATTGGGCTATGCTTTCGCCCATCGCAGCTATGCAGCCACAACCGTGCAGTTGACCGCAGACCAACGCCGTGCCCAAAAGCGCGCGCAGCTGGTTCAAGAAGTCGGCTTGAGTGCCGAGCAGCAGGTGCAAGTAATCGCAATTCTCGATCAGGCCCAGTCAGAATATAAGGCGATTCACGCGGCCAGTGATCCGCAGCTGGACGCGGTTCGGCAAAAGACTCGCGAAAAGATCCGCCAGCTCCTAACCGTAGAGCAGAAACCAAAGTTTGAGGAGTTCATCCGGAAAATGGACGAGGAACGCAAGCGCATTGGCCAGTGATTTGTGATTCGAGAATTGCGATTGCTGCGGGGCGGCTTCGATTCCTTGATTCTACGAACAACCGCCAAGCCCCCTGATCAAATCTAGAACGGAATATCTTCGTCGGAGATCTCCGGGCCGGAATGCCCGCCGCCAAATTCTTCCGTAGGCCCTGACGGTTCGTGCTCCTCGCCTCCGCGCGGACCGCCCCCGAATGAACCCCCGCCGTCTCCGCGTCCGCCTAACATGCGGAAGTTATTGGCCACGATTTCGAAGCTGGTGCGCTTCTGGCCTTCTTTGTCCTGCCATTCGCGGGACTGGATACGGCCCTCAATAAAAACCAGCGAACCCTTCTTAAGATACTGCTGAGCAATCTCGGCCTGCCTGCCCCACACGACAATCTTGTGCCATTCGGTGCGCTTTTGCCGCTCGCCGGCTTTGTCTTTGTACGTTTCGTCAGTGGCCACTGAAAAATTGCCTACAGCCTGACCACCGCCGGTGTAACGCGTCTCCGGATCGCGTCCCAGCCGTCCCACCAGAATCACCTTATTTACCATCGGCACTCTCCCTTGATTTGGCCCTTGAATGGGCGAAGGTAACACGAAGCGCCAAAAAAGAGAAATGCCGGTGCTTCGATTCACTCAAACTGCTCGCGGAAAGTTGCGAACTGCTCCTGCAGGCGTGTCAATTGGGCGCGCAGGTCCTGGACCTGCGCGGTCAGCGCCGCTATTTGATCGGATTTAGATGTTGGACAAGCCACCGCGTCGTTGGCTTCGGAACCGGTCACCGTTTTGGGCGCCATCGCCGGATTGGCCGGCGGAGCGTCACCCAGCAAATGGGCGTAACGCGCTTCCTTGGTTCCTGGCTGCCGGGAAAGCATATTCACCAACGGCGGCTCGCGCTTGGTCAGTTTTTGCAGCGCGGAGTGAACGGCTTCCAGATCGTCGAAAGGATGCATGCGCGAGGCCCGCGTCCGGAGTTCGCCGGGAGTTTGCGGGCCGCGCAGCAGCAGCTCACAAAGGATCGCTACCTCGCCGCGGTAGAAGTTGAACGCATCCTGCAAACGGTGCTCGAACTTGGTCACCCGGCTGTCGCCCACCGAGCGCACCAGCGATTGCGACTCCAGGTCGTTCAGCGCGCGGCGGACTTCGTGCTCTTCCAAGTGCAGAACCGGATCGCGGTTCGACTTCTGATTGCAAGCGTTGGTTAGGGCATTGAGGGAAAGAGGATAGTACTCAGGCGTTGTGATCTCTTTTTCGATAAGCACGCCGAGGACACGCGCTTTTACTGGGCTCAGGGTGAGTTGCATCTTTTCCATGATAACAGCCTGTACGGAAGACCAAGTGACGCATACGGAGAGTACTTTTTCGCGAGATGTGGAGCGCCGCGTCGCAGCGTGGCCTAGTGGAGGTAGTCGAGGTGTAGAACTCCCTCGACCGCCGCGTCCGGCGAAGGCACTCGAGTCGGCGGGCAAGGAGTCCCCATGAAAAGTCTGGCAAGAATTCTGATAACGACCGCTTTGATTTTCTCGTTTTCGACGGTGAAAGCGCTGGCTCAGGGGCCCGCTGGAACAGGCGCGTCGGTTGCGGCTGGCGGCGGTTCTTCGAGTTCGTCGCACTTGAGCCTGAATCCGATGAAGTTGTTCGGCAAGAAGGAAGCCAAGCCCAAGGCTGATGCCAACGCTCCGGTGGTGAACCAAGAGCTGGATAAACGCCTGGGAGCCAAGCTGCAGGAGCAGCAAATTCTTGCGCAGGGTGCCACACTGCAGGACGCCTGCGTGAAGTTCCTGCAACGCTTCGATTGCCTGGCCGCGCTGCACGCCAGCCACAATCTTGGGCTGAACTTTGAGTGTGTTAAGTCGAATGTGACTGGAGTGCGCGTCGGGGGCGACACCAGCTCTTGCCGGATGCCCGACGGCGACAAGCCTTTGAGCCTGGCCAAGACCATCAAGCTGCTGAAACCGGATGCCAACGCCAAGGGCGTGGCAAAGGACGCGGAAGCTTGGGCTAAGGAAACATTAAGCCAGGCTGGCGCTTAGAGTTTTACCGACGCCGGCATTCGAAGAACAGCAGCACTCGATCAGGCGGCCGAGGCAGACACGCCGAGCTCCTTCAATTTTGCGCGGGCTCGGCGTTCTTCTTCCGTGCCGGGATAGCGTTTGACCACCTCGCGCAGCTCTTTCACGCCGGCGGCTTTTTGTCCAAGTTCAATTAACGCCATGCCCTTCTTCAAGCGGGCAGGAGCCAGCTTGAAGCTCTTTGGGTAGTTTGTGAGGACCTTCTCGTATTCTGCGGCGGCCTGCGAATACTGCTTTTGGGAGTACGCAATCTCGCCCAAATAAAACTGTGCGTTCGAGGCCAGGTCGGTATCACCGTAGTATTTCAAGTAGTCTGCGAACTCGGATCGCGCCAAATCATATTTTCCGCTGGTGATATCGCGCAAGCCGTTGGAGTAAAGGGTGTCCGCACTTGGAGCTGGCGCGGATGCGGCTGACCCTCCGGCGGTCGGAGTGGCTGTACCGCCGGCTGCCGGGGCTCCACCTGCGGGAGCCGCGCCGGCAATCTTGGCGTCAAGGCTCTGCACCGCGCTCTGCAGGTCTACCAGCTGCTGATTCAGCTTGCCCAGCCGCGACTTTACTTCTTCGAGATTATCGGAAAGGCCCTGCACCTGAGTAGACATGGTGTCCAGGCGAGCGCCGGAATTGGCCTGCACGTCCTGCACGGATTTCTGCAACCCGCTCATGGTGCCATTCAGCTTGCCGACGGTGTCGCTAGACTGTTCGATCAGCGTGCGCATGACGGTGTGATCCTGAGTGATCTGCGTGGTCTGATCCTTTTGACCTTGCAGCAGGGTTGTGACGTCGCGCTGCAGTTCGATGATTTCACGGGCAACGGCCAGGGCGGGCCGCGGGCCCATCAAGCTGCCGCACATCGCCCCGATCAACAGGGCAGCGCAGAACCCAGCAACATTGCGAAAATGCATGAAACTCCTCCTCAAGATGCCTGGCAAGCCGTGCCGGTAGCCAAAGCAAAACCAATCGGAAAACTGGGCTGAGACTTCACTGTAACCAGCTTGCAGCGCGGGAGCAAGAGGCTCGTGCGCCATGCGACACGGATTCGCGCCTCTAGTTTAGCGCATCTTTTTTTCGGCGCGAACGCCGAAGGCTTCACTTTTTTCTGCGCTTTGTCTAACCTCTCTGGCGCAGACTCTATTGCCGGGAGCGATTGCCAATGGCCGCCTACATTGTCGTCAGCGTCGAAGTGCACGATCCTGTCCGGTACGAAGAGTACCGCAAATCCGTGGCACCAACCCTGGTGGCTTACGGCGGCCGTTTTCTGGTCCGTGGGGGCAAAGTCGAAGTTCTGGAAGGCTCCTGGGCGCCGAAGCGCTTTGTGGTGGTTGAATTTCCTTCGGCTGAAAAGGCTCGCGCGTGGTGGCATTCGGCGGAGTACGCCGCACCGAAGGCCCTGCGCCAGGCAACTTCGTACACCGACATGGTTCTGGTGGAAGGCGTGTGATCTTGCGGAAGATCCGCCGCACGCTCGCCGCCTTCGTAGCGCTTTGGGCATTGGCGCCGGCACTTTGGCTGCACGCCGCCGGAAAATCGGATCCGATCCGTCTCGATCCGGCTAATCCGCACTACTTCGTTTTCCGCGGCAGGACCATCGCGCTCATTACCAGCGGCGAGCACTATGGCGCGGTGATGAACACCGCTTTGGACTACCGGAACTATCTCGCCACGTTGCAAGCCGCCGGCCTGAACCTGACTCGCCTTTTTCCTGGCCTGTATCGCGAATTGCCGGGCAAATCGTTCGGCATTCAGCGCAATACCATGGCGCCGGAAGCCGGGAACTTTCTCGCCCCCTGGGCCCGCAGCTCGACTCCGGGCTACGCCGGTGGAGGAAACAAGTTTGATCTTGAACAGTGGGACGCTGCCTATTTCGAGCGCTTGAAGGGTTTTCTTCATGAAGCCTCTGAGCGCGGCATCGTGGTTGAAGTCACTCTCTTTTCGTCTCATTACGGCGATGCCCAGTGGAAACTAAGTGTTCTGCATCCCGACAACAACATCAATGGCACGCAGCCGCCATCGGACTGGAAGATGGTACACACACTGCAAAACGGGAACCTGCTCGCTCTTCAGGAACGCTATGTCCGCAAGATCGTTGCCGCTGCCAACGAGTTCGACAACGTCATTTTCGAAATTCAAAATGAGCCGTGGTCCGACCGCCCGGTGTTGGAGGGGGTGCAAAATCCGTATCTCTTCCTGCCGGCCCGCGAGCAATTTCCCAATTCCATCGAGCGCGCCGACGACTTTTCACTCGCTTGGCAGGCGCGCGTTGCCGAATGGATTACCTCTGAAGAGGCGGCTCGGCTCAACAGGCATCTGATCGCGCAGAACTACTCGAATTTTGGCCTGCCGGTGAAAAACATCATCCCTGGGGTCAGCGTTGTGAACTTCCACTACGCATTCCCGGCCGCAGTCACGGCCAACTATGGCCTCGGCCTCGCGATTACTTACGACGAATCGGGCTTTCTCGGACCCGGCGACGATGTCTACCGCCGGCAGGCATGGAACTTCATGCTGTCGGGCGGCAGCGGCTTCGATGGGCTCGACTATTCCTTCACCACCGGCCACGAAGATGGCACCGACATGGCGCCCAACGGGCCAGGCGGCGGCAGCCCTGCGTTCCGGCACCAGTTGAGGCTGTTGGCGGACTTCCTGGGAAGTTTTTCTTTGGCTGAAATGCATCCCGATTTCGAAATCGTGAAGCATGCCGGTGGATGCTATTCGCACACGCTTAAGAGCTCATCGGGTCAGTATGCGATCTATCTCGATGGCCACGGCCCTGCAGAAATAGTTTTGCAGCTGCCGGCAGGTGAGTACAAGGCCGAATGGCTGGATACCGTAAGTGGGGGGACGACGCCGGTCGAAAAGTTCCGGCACCGCGGCGGCGAGAAGAAGCTCGAATCGCCGCAGTTTAAGAACGGAATCGCTCTTAGGGTGGTTCGCGGGGCCAAATAGCGTCTGGCCAAATAAAAAGGAGAAGGACTTGCGCCCTCCTCCTTGGTTGTCGCGTTGGGAGTTCTTGCGGTAAGCCTGCGGCTTACTTGGCCATGATGAAGTGGCCGCGGCGGTTCTTCTGCCAGCACGTCTCATTGCTCTCCGTGCATTGCGGTTTTTCTTTGCCGTAACTCACGGTGCTGAGGCGATCGGCGCCGATGCCCAGGCTGACCAGATACTGCTTCACCGCAGCCGCACGGCGATCGCCCAGCGCCAGGTTGTATTCGGTTGATCCACGCTCGTCACAGTGGCCTTCCACCACGACTTTAATCTGCGGATAGCTGCGCAGGAATTCCGCATCATGCGCCAGCGCGGTACGGGCATCGCTGCGGAGGTCCGCTTTGTCCAGATCAAAGAACGCGTCCTGCATCTCTCTCAGAAACATGCTTTCCATCGATTCCGTGGGAGCAGCCGGCGGTGTCACTGGCGGCGGGGCATTGACGGTGATGCGGATAGTCGAATCCGCCGAGCCGCCCGGTCCGGTGGCGTTGATCGAATAGGTGGTCGAATCCGACGGCGTCACCTTGGTTGAGCCCTCGGGGGCCACAGCGCCGACTTCCGGCGAGATCGTCAATTGGGTGGCATTGGTGGACGACCAATTCAGAGCTGCCGATTCGCCCTTGTTGATCGTGGTTGGATTCGCGGTCAGCGTGACCGTTGGGCGGGCGGGTGGCGCTGCGGGCGCGGGCGGCGTAGGCGTGGTCCTCGGTTTCTTACTGCATCCTGCGGTGAAAATGGCAGCGGCGAAGGCGAGCGTCAGACAAGCGCGGTAGAACGGTCGGGCAACCTCAATCATGCGGAATCTCCTCCTCGACAAGATAACATCCCCTGATGATTTTTGGATTTCTCGAGCCACTTGATTGTACCACTCCAACTCCTGCGGTGAAATGTCGTATTGCGATATATTTTCTTCGCTAAGCCTGTAAAACATTATCGCTGTGACCAATTCGGCGATTCGTTATGTCCGCTGGTTGTCAACTGGCGCGCCTGCGAGCCATCCGCGAGCATCGTCCAGATCTGGCGCGTACCCGACCGCGTGGACTCGAACACCAGGTGTCGCCCGTCTGGGGCCCAACTGGGACGCTCGTTTCGACCGGCATCGCGCGTCAGTTCGATGATTAGCCGTGTGGCCACTTCCATCACGTAGATATCATAGTTTCCCGACGGGCGGCGCCAGCTAAATGCCAGCAGTTGGCCATTCGGAGCCCACGCCGGGTCAATCAGGTAGCCTTTGTCCGGCAGGTCCAGGTTTTGAGCGTCGGTGCCGTCGGCGTTCATCAGATACAGCTTGGGAACGCCACTGCGGTCGCTAACGAAAGCGATGGTCTGAGCAGTCTTCGGATTCCACACCGGGGAGGTGCTTGCACCGTTGGCAAACGTGAGCCGCTTCAGCCCGCTGCCGTTGCCGCTCATCGCATACAGTTCCGGATTTCCTCCCATGGACGAGGAGAATACCAACTGTGCCCCATCCGGCGACCAGGCTGGCGCGCTGTTCGTTCCTCGGAATCTCGGAAGCGTGATCATCCTGCCGGACTCGGTCGAATACATACAGATCTGCGGACTGGCCGGCCCGGCACCGGCTGACGCGTAACAGGTAAATGCGATGCGCGAGCTGTCCGGCGACCAGCGCGGCGTCAGCGAAATCGAATGCAGGGAAGTGATCGGATGCTGATTCGCCCCGTCGTAGTCCATTACCCAGATCTCTTTGGTTCCGGTTCGAGAACTCACAAACGCGATCTGGGTGGAACCGATCCCCGGCAATCCGCCGGAAAGCCGCATGAGGATCTCATCGGCGAACTGGTGTGCGAACTTGCGTACCTGCGCATCGGTCGGCGTGCCGCGGTAAATCTTGGCGATCACCGCCTGGCTGCTAGGATTGGTCACGTCGTAAAACCAAGCTTGAATCGCTACTTCGCCCGTGGTCTCCGCCAGGTTTCCGAAGGCCACAAAGTGTGCATTCACAGGTGAATCGGTCCAGGCGACATAGCGCAGCTCGGAAGGCACACTCGGCTGCGAGGTGGGCAGGAAACTCGGGCTAACCAGCTCCAGAATCCCGCTGAAGCCCAGATCGTCACGTACCACCTGAGTGAACAGGGTTGAATGCGCTTTCGCCGAATCGGCGCGCGCCGCAAAATCGGCCACGGCTACACGCGGCTTCTCCACGCCCAGGCCGGTGCTGATATGGATCCAATCCTGCTGCGCAATCGCCGGTGAAAGCGCCGCAGCACAACTCACAATTGCGATCAAGCTACGGCAAAGTAGACGCAGGGACACTAATCTCCTCCAGGAAACCGAAAATGGTCAGCTTGGGCAGGGAGTGGCGAACTCATCTTGTCATACCCAAGTCGAAGTCGAAAGTCACAGTTACATAGGACTTTCCATAATCTGACGGAAGTGCTGGCATGGGATTCGAGGAGTACAACGCCCGCAGCCCGGAATTGTCCATGGAAGCATTTCCGCTGGTTTGCACGATCTTGATGTCCTTCACCGTTCCGTCGCGGTAGATTGTAAACTGCGCCGTTACGCGGGCCACATGCGCCTGGCGCACAGCAGGGTCAATCGTGTTTTGCAGCCAGTTGGACTGGACCCGCCTCTTCACAGACTCCACGTACCAGCCGTAGCGCGAAGCAAAGTCGCCGCCGCCCTCGCCTTGGACGACCACACCGCTGGTGTTGCCGGGATTCGTGCCGACGCCGGTCGGGATGTTGGGCGGACCGCCCCGTCCGGGCACCGCGTTGTCAACCTGTGGCCGCTTATCCTCAAAAACTTTCGATTTGCGGGACGGCGGAAGCGGCTGCTCTTTTTTAAACTCGGGAATTTTTTCCGCCTTGGTCGGCGGCTCTGGCGGTTTGGGTTTTTCTTCCGGCTTGTTCAGCGTCTTGCTGGGATCAACAACGGTGCTTTCCGTGACCGTTTTTTCCTTGGGCATGGGAATGCCCGCGCTGCCCACCAGGTTTACCTTGACATTTTGTCCACCGCCGCCCGCGCCCGACCACTGACTTCCTTGCCAGTGAAAATAAGACGCCAGGGCCAGAAAGAGGATCAAACCCGCATGGAGGATTCCCGAAGCCGTCACATACGGCTTGATGGGAATGTCTTCGGCAATGGCTGCATAATGCATAAAATTACTGGGTGCGATTGCGGTCCGTCAGTGGCTCGGTGACGATGCTGATATTGTTGATTCCGGATTGCCGCAGCGTGTCAATCACCGAAGCGAAAATCCCGAAGGGGACCGTTTCGTCGCAACGCAGGAACACCGTGTCCTGCCGCTTGCCCAGCCTTTCTTTTACTTTTGGCCCCAGCTCGTGAATGTTGATCGGGTCATTGCCGACATATACGGTTTGCTTTTTGTCCACGCTGATTACCAGCCGCTGCTCATTCAGCTCGCGGATGGTCTTGGTCTTCGGCACATCCACTTCGATCCCGGACTGCAAGATCGGCGCGGTAATCATAAAAATGATGAGCAGCACCAGCACGACGTCAATGAACGGGATCATGTTGATCTCCGAGAGCGACGTCTGGGTCTGTTTTGAGAGTTGCGGCATGGTCGTTTTTCTTCGTCGGCCGCTTAAGGCGGCCGCGCCTCGTGAAGCCGCGGCCTTATGCCGCTGCTCTTCGGCTTTATGCGCCGAAGGTCTTTTCGATCTGGGCTGTCACTTCCAGCGCGAACATATCCATCCGTTGCGCCAAGTCCCTAATGTTGCCGAGAAAACTGTTGTAGAAGATCACTGCCGGAATCGCGGTAAACAGCCCTGCCGCGGTGGTTATCAGCGCCTCGGAAATGCCAGGCGCTACGGCGCGCAGGCTCGTCGAGCCGGCGCTGCCCAGCCCGGAAAACGCGTCAATGATGCCCCACACAGTGCCGAAAAGCCCGATGAACGGTGTTACCGAGCCGGTCGTCGCCAGCCAGGTCATACCTTTTTCGACGCGCCGCACCTCTTCCGCGGATGCCAGCTGCATGCTCACTGTGACTGCATTCAGGCTCTTCAGCGCGGGCGGATGCGGATTGCCGGGCGCGCTACCGACCTGGCTCTGCAGCTCGCGGTAGCCCGCCGCATACACATTCGCGAACGGCGATCCGGCTGACGCCAGCGCCTGCGGATTGGCCACTCCCCGAGTGGCGCGGAAGATGCGCAAGAACTGGTCGCTTTGCCGGCCGATCCGTCCGAACAGGCTCATTTTTTGGAAGATCATTCCCCAGGAAACGACGGAAAAGAACAGCAAGAGCCCCAAAACTCCGCGACCAACCCAACCGGTTTGTTCCAGAATACCACCCAGATCGGCCGCGAATGCCGCGATCAAAAGAAAAGAAATGTTAACCCCTCAGTTTGAGCAAAATTGCTGGACCCAAAAAAATTAGCACACGCACCATGTCGAAGCAACGAAAGTCGAGCGAAAACGCGCGAAATTGCCGCAAGTTGCAACGGCTGGTTCTAGTGCTAAGACGTTCGAGAATTCTACGGTGACCTGGAGAGCAGGGCTTAGCCGTGCCGAAACCGAACTCGGTGGACATGTTAGAATTGAGCGGTACATGGAAAACAGCTTCGATATTCGGTTGGAATCGCTGACCCAACCGCCGGCGCCGGCGTCTGCAGAATCCACTTTTGCCGCCGCACAGCCCGCTGCGGACGGCCCGACGTTCTATCTGGAAACCTTTGGCTGCCAGATGAACGAGCACGACTCGGAAAAAGTCGCCGGAGTGCTGCTCTCACGCGGCTATCAACAGGTAGAAAGGCCCGAAGCCGCCAGCCTGATTCTCTATAACACCTGCAGCATCCGCGAAAAGGCCGCACAAAAGGTCTTTTCACGCCTCGGTGTCTACCGCGACATGCTCGGCAAAGACCAAAAAATCGGAGTCCTCGGCTGCGTGGCACAGCAGGAAGGCGAAGAGATTTTCAAGCGCGCGCCCTGGGTCAGCCTGGTCTGCGGCTCCGCCAGCTACCGCAACCTGCCGCAACTCCTGGCGCAGGTCGAAGCTGGCGGGCAGCGCGTCACCGGTTTGGACAACGAGACCGACGAAACCTTCGAGACCCAAATCACCCGTCGCGATAACCCCTGGCGCGGCTACATCACCATTATCGAAGGCTGCGACAAGGCCTGCACCTACTGCGTGGTTCCCTACACTCGCGGGCCCGAACGCAGCCGCGACAGCGCGCGAATCCTCGCCGAACTACGCCAGCTCGCTGATTTCGGCTACACCGAAGTCCAATTCCTCGGCCAGACCGTCAATTCCTATCGCGATCCTTCGCCGCGCAAGATGCGCTTCAGCGAACTCCTGGTTGCAGCCGCGCAAATCCCCGGAATTCGGCGGGTCCGGTTTACCACTTCACATCCCAGCGACTTTGGCCGCGACATTGTCGAGGCCATGGACGCAAATCCCGTGATCTGCAACCACATTCATTTGCCGGTCCAGTCGGGCTCCGTTCGGGTCCTGCGCGCCATGCGCCGCACCTATTCGCGCGGAGAGTATTTAGAGAAAATCGCGCTGATCCGCGCCGCAAGACGGCCCATCGCGGTCACGACGGACATCATCGTTGGATTCCCCAGCGAGACCGAAACCGAATTTGCCGAGACCCTTTCACTGCTCGACGAGATTCGTTACTCCGGCATGTTTGCTTTCAAGTATTCGCCGCGGCCCAATACCCCCGCTCTTTCGATGCCCGACGCGATTCCCGAAGAAGAAAAAAGCCACCGCCTTGCAATCCTCCTGGAAAGGCAGCGCACCATTCAACTCGAAGACCTGCACAAGCTGCAAAACGAAATCGTCGAAGTTCACGTGGACGGCAAATCGAAGAAGCCCGATCAGTGGTACGGACACAGCTCCTGCAACCGCGTAGTGAACTGTACATCGGCCTCCGCCGATCTGTTAGGACAATACATCAACGTGTGCGTGACCGGCTGTACGCCCAACAGCCTTGTAGGAGACCACGTGCTGGGCTAGGCCCTAGACCTCACCGAAACCCGTTACCGGTCGCACCGTACGCTGCGCAACCCGGCGAACTTCCATATTGTTTCCGGCTTCACCGAATGATAGAACTTGCAGCAGCGGTCGGCAGGAGGACCCGATGGAACTGGAAATGAAGATCCGTGGATTGATGATGGATCCGGTCACCAACATGCCGATCGTGGTCCTCAAGGACGTGCAGGGCAATGCCATCCTTCCCATCTGGGTCGGTGTTTACGAAGCCAACGCCATCGCACTGGAAATTGAAAAAGTGCAGACGCCTCGCCCGATGACTCACGACCTGCTAAAGAATGTATTTCTCGGACTCGACGTTCGCGTAGACAAAATCGTCGTCAGCGACCTAAAGGACGACACCTTTTACGCGCTGATCTGGGTGGAGCGAAACGGCCAGATGATGACCATTGATTCGCGCCCCAGCGACGCCCTGGCTCTGGCTCTTAGGGTCGATTGCCCGATCTTTGTGGACGAACAAGTGCTCAAAAACTCTAAGGTGTCTTCCGCCCTAACCGAACGGCCGACCAACGAGCAGCTGCGCAGCCTGCTCGAAGGCTTCTCCGAAGAAGATTTTGGCCGCTACAAAATGTAATCGCCCCGCGGTACAACTCTGGGCATAATAGGTCCCGTTCCGCCCGCCAAGTCCCTGGCGGGCGCCCATCGCCTTTTGAGGAGCCTGCTATGCCCGGCGCCAGCACCGCAGCAACTCGTATTCGCCGGGCGACGCCCGCCGACGCGCCCGTCTGTGGACCGATCTGCTTTGAAGCGTTCGCCACCATCAATCGTGAGCATGGCTTCGAGCCTGAGTTTCCGAACGCCGAAGTGGCCACCATGGTCCTCGCCATGATGTTTGGTCACCCCCAGTTCACTTGCGTCATTGCCGAAGTGGAGGGGCAGGTCGTCGGGAGCAACTGCCTTGACGAACGTGGCCCTATCGCTGGCGTTGGGCCCATTACGGTCAATCCCAGCATTCAAAACCAGGGCATCGGACGATTGCTGATGCAGACGGTTTTGGATCGCGCCCAGCAGAAGAATTTCGTCGGAGTGCGCCTGCTGCAATCCGCGTTTCACAGCCGTTCGATGTCGCTCTACACCAAGCTTGGTTTTGTGGTCCGCGAGCCTGTGTCGGTAATGAAAGCTCCGCCCCGAAAACCCTTCGTTCGCGGCTACCCGATCCGCGCCGCGAGGGAAGAGGATGTACCCGCCTGCAGCGCGCTTTGCGAGTCTGTCCACGGCCACAACCGCACCGGCGAGCTGCGCGACGGCATACAGCTGGGTACCGCGGTTGTCACCGAACTCGATGGCCGCCTCACGGGATACGCCACAGGCTTCGGCTACTTCGGCCACGCCGTAGCCGAAAACAACGCTGCACTAAAGGCGTTGATCGCTGCTGGCGACAACTACATGGGACCGGGCATCATCGTTCCCACCCGAAATTACGAAGTTTTCCGCTGGTGCCTCGAAAATGGCTTCCGCATTTTCACTCCCATGACTGTGATGACCATCGGCCTTTACAACGAACCGCGGGGCGCCTATCTACCGTCTGTCTCGTTCTAGAATTCCACGCGGCTGGTTGGGGTCGGACCCGGCACCTGCTTCATCCTTGAGCTGAACGGGCCGACAGGGCGCGTACCGTCTTTCGCCAAAAGATCAGCAAAACAATTCCTATCAGGATCAGTGCCAGGCTCAGCCCGATCCACAAACCTAGCGCGCCCCATCCGCGTCGAAAACCTAACCAGGCGCCAAGCGGCAACCCGATAACCCAGTAAGCAGTGAAGTGGCAAATCATCGGGGTTCGGGTGTCGCCCGCCCCGCGGAGAGCGCCAGTCGCCACGGTCTGAATCCCGTCAAACAACTGAAATGCAGCTCCCGCTGCCAGCAGCGTCGACGTATTGCGAATCACATTCAGATCCACAGTGTAGATCCGCGCGATCCACTCGGGCAGGGCGATCAGCACCAGGCCCGCCAGCGTCATAAATCCTGCGCCGATCATGATCGCTGTTCCGCCCGCTAGGCCCGCGCCGTGTGGATCCTTTCTCCCGAGCGCCTGTCCCACGCGCACTGCCGCCGCCGACGCAATTCCTAGCGGCACCATATACGTAAACGCGACCGTATTCAGCGCAATCTGGTGCGTCGCCAGCGGCACTGGACCGAGCCGCGCGATCAGCGCCGTCACCGTGGCAAACACGCCGCTCTCCAGCGTGAACTGCATCGCCGCCGGAATCCCCAGGGCAATCAGCCGCTTGATTCGCCGCAAGTCAATATCTACCGGTGTCTTTAACAGCTCCGTGCGATGCTTGTGGTCGTACCAGAACAGATAACCAATCAGCACCGCCGCCATGTAAATCCGCGCGATCGCCGTGGACCACCCAGAGCCTACTGTGCCCATCGCCCGAGCGCCGAGCTTGCCGTAAATCAAAATCCAGTTGAACAGCGCATTGATTAGATTTGCTGTCACCAGCGCAAACGCCACCGGCCGTACCATGTTCATCGCCTGCAGGCAGCGCCGCACTGCGAAATACAACAGCAATGGAAAAAGTCCCCAGGTTAGAGCGTTGGTGTAGGGAACCGTTTCATTCGCCAGTTCCGGCGCCACGTGAATCGCGCGCAGGAATTGAGGCATTAAGAAAATTGGTACGCTGAGAATCGGCGTCAGTGCAAGACTGAGGTACACGCCGTTCACCAGCGAGCGGTGGCAATCCTCGCGCTGTCCCGCGCCGAATGCCTGGGCCACCAGCGTATCCAGGCCCAGCAGCAACCCTTCACCAAACAGCGCCAGCACCATGAAAATCGCCGAACCCAGGCTGACCGCGCCCATTGAGATCGCACTGTACGGCAGCCGGCCAACCATCATGGTGTCCACGATGGCCATGCTCATCCAGCCCAATTCGGCGAGCACCAGCGGCAGAGCCAGCCGCAAAGTTGGCCGCACTTCTCCCAAGTATGTTCTTGTACGCGCGCTCACGGTTTTTTTGGTTTGAGTAGTTTACGGGTGACGTCTCAGCCGGGCAAACCTGCGGCTGGGAGCGGGCGAGAGCGAAGCCATAAACCGAACGAAGGCTGCAAGCTTTAGTGGAGAAGTTGCGCGAACGCACCCGATTCGACGATCGCCGAAACCGCGTGTATCTCCGGCGCCAGCGGCCGGTCCTGCACAACCTTTGCGGATTTGCTCCGTACCGCTTGGTACGCCTTCTTGGCCAGCGCACCCGTTTGCAGCGGCGCCAGCAGGTCAATTCCTTGGCAGGCGCAAAGCAGCTCAATCGCAAGAATGTGTTGCAAATTGCCGAGCATGCGCGACAAGCGCCGGGCTCCGCCCATCCCCATCGAAACGTAATCTTCCTGATTCCCGCTAGTGGAAATCGAGTCCACTGAATGGGGTGCGGCCAGCGCCTTGTTTTCGCTGGCCAGAGCCGCGGCGGTTACTTGCGCGATCATGAAGCCGGAGTTCAGGCCCGGCTCCGGGGTCAGAAATGCCGGTAGCATGCTGGTCAGCGGATTGGTCATCTGCTCGATCCGCCGCTCGGTGATTCCGCCGAGGGTGGCGATAGCGATCGCCACCTGGTCTGCCGCCATGGCCAGCGGTTGGCCGTGAAAATTCCCGCCGCTGATGATGTCGCCGTCTCCGTTGGCACCGCTGCCGTGCACGAAGACCAGCGGATTGTCCGTCGCGCTGTTCAATTCCACCTGGGCCATCGCGCGCGCTTGCGAAAGGGAGTCGCGCACCGCGCCATGTACTTGTGGTGTGCAGCGCAAACTGTAGGCGTCCTGTACCCGCGTATCTTTTTCGGCCGAGCGGTGCGACTCGCGAATCTCGCTGCCTTCATTCAGGTGCGCCAGGTTGCGCGCCGTTCGTCCCGCTCCGGCGTACGCGCGCGCGTGCATAATCCGCGAATCGAACGCGCCGGGACTGCCACGCAGCGCGTCCAGCGAAAGCGCCGCCGCAACATCTGCGGTATCGGCAAGAACGTCCGCGTGACGCAGCGCCAGGCTCAGCAGCGCCAACATCCCTTGGGTGCCGTTCAGCAGGGAAAGGCCTTCCTTTGCCTCCAGCGCAACGGGGGTAATTCCCGCGCGCTTCATGGCTTCGCCGCCGGAAATTACCGCTCCTTGGAATTCGGCCGCCCCTTCACCAATCACCACTTGGGCCAGATGCGCTAGCGGTGCCAGATCACCCGAAGCGCCAACCGACCCCTGCGACGGAATCACCGGATGCACTCCGGCATTCAACATTTCGCAAAGCGTCTGCACCGTGCTTGTGCGGACTCCGCTCAGCCCTTTCGCCAGTGCATTCGCGCGCAGCAGCATCAGCGCGCGCGTTTCCGCTTTGTTGAGCGGTTCACCCACACCGCAAGCGTGCGACCGAACCAGATTCACCTGCAGCTGACGCACTTGTTCGGAAGAAATCCGCACGCTGGCCAGCTTGCCGAAGCCGGTATTGATTCCATACGCGGTTTTTCCCGACGCGACCAGTTTGTCCACCACCGCCCGGGAGGCGCTCATCTTCTCCGCCGCTGTGGGCGCGAGTGAAACCCTTTCGTTTTCAATGGCTATGCGGTGAAGCTGCTCGAAAGTCAGGTCATTTCCGGTGAGTTGGATGGTCATGCGGGATAAAAGAATAACACACGCCGCGCGCTGTCTTTTCAAGCCCGCGCCGATCATTCAGTGAGATGGAACGCGAGCAAGAGCCGATTGTCATCCCAAGCGTAGCGAAGGATCTCCCTTTTGCCCGTTCGAGGCCTGGCCCGCCAGCGTGCGGAACTTTTCGCGATATTTCTGCGGCAGCTGCTTGGGTTTGCCGTCTTTCCCGCAGATCACGTGTGTGGTTTCACCGGTGGCCAGCAGTGCATTGTCGCCGTCTCGCAAAATCTCGTAAGAATATTTCACCACGCGGTTGCCGGCCTGCGCGATTCGCGTCCGTATCCGAAGCAACTCATCGTATTTTGCCGACTGCCGGTAGCGGCAACTGGCTTCAGCCACCACGATGAAACAATCGTCCTCGATTTCCAGCCGCTTGTATTCAAAGCCCAGCGCTCGCATCAATTCGATGCGCCCTACTTCGAACCAGGTGAAATAGTTGCCGTAATACACCACGCCCATCTGATCAGTTTCCGCGTAGCGCACGCGCACCGCAGCATCATGAAATTCCATTCGCTCTCCTGGCGGGAATTAGTCTATCGAAACAGCGAAATGATTTGCCACAGAGACCCAGAACCACCGAGGTCAATCGCGGAACAGAGTCTAACCTGCTGTTCTTTGGTCTGTGGCCACCCGAATCTTATTCGTCCTTCCAAACGGGCTTACGCTTCTCCAGGAACGACGCCACGCCTTCTTTGAAATCCGGTGTGCAGCGAATGCGGGCGTTTTCCAGCACTGCGCGTTCCAGATCGGCTTCGATTCCCGCCGATTCCGCGCAGACCAGCAAACGCTTGGCGCGCGTAACGCTTCCGGGACTGACCGCAACAAGCTGTTCGGCCAATTCGTTGGCACGACCAAGCAGTTTGGTCGCTTCGACAATTTCGGTCACCAATCCCAGCTGATGCGCTTCTTTTGCTTCTATCAGGCGGCCTGTGAGCAAAAGATCGCGGGCCCGCTTACCTCCAATCTGCCGCGTTAGAAATACCGAAACGATTGCCGGTAGGAATCCAATTTTCACTTCGGTATAGCCAAACTTCGCCTCCGGAACCGAAAGCGTGAAGTCACACAGCGTGGCAATGCCGCAGCCGCCTGCCAGCGCATGGCCGTTTACCGCCGCAATCATCGGCCGCGGAAAACTCCAGACGCGCTTGAAAAACTTGGCCATGCGGCGAGAATCTTCCTGATTCTCCTGCGCCGATTGCTGCGCGATCGTTGCAAGCATGTCCAGATCCATGCCCGCGCAAAACGCGGAACCTGCGCCGGTCAGAATCACCACCCGCGTCCGCCTTTTTTCAACTTCATCCAGCGCCCACTGCAATTCGGCAATCATCTGGGTGTTGATGGCATTCCGTTTGTCGGGCCGATTGAGCGTAATGGTGGCAACTTCGGTGTCGTGTTCGAGCAGAAGGGTGGAATACGTCATGGAAATCCCTCAGTCACTTATATGTATCGCGCTGCGAGCTAGTTGGCAATCGGAGCGTGCGCGTACTTCAAGCGAATCTCGTTCGTCATGCCCAGAACTGTGCTGAGCTGTGTTTTGTCAATGCCGGCATCGCCGCCGGCCTTTTTTATTGCCGCCAGAATATCTTCGGTGCGAATGTTGCCGACGAGCTCGTCTCCGGCGAATGGGCAGCCGCCGAGTCCGGTGAGCGCGCCGTCAAATCGCCGGCACCCGGCGTTGTACGCTGCGAGAATCTTCGCTTCCGCGTTTTCCCGCCGGCTGTGCAAATGTGCTCCAAGCTCCATTCCCGCGACCGCTTGATTCGATTTCTCGAACACCTCCCGCACAATTTCTGCTGGCGCGTTGCCGGCCGTGTCCGCCAGCGAAACGGTCTTCACCCGAATATCCTTCAACCACTCCAGCGTCTCTTCGACAATTTCCGGTCCCCACGGCTCGTCGTAGGGATTGCCAAATGCCATCGAGATGTAAATGACCAGTCCGCGTCCGGCAGCTTTGGTCTCCTTGTTCAGCGTTTCGACCAGCGCGCGCGATTCGCCGCGGGTCATATTGGCATTGGCCCGCCGGAAATACGCGGAAATGGAGTACGGATAGCCAATCGTGGAAACACCGGGGGTCGCCAGCGCGCGTTCCAGCCCCTTCTCGTTGACGACAATCCCAATAATTTCAGGCGGCTGCAAACCAGCACCCAGGGAGGCCAGGAACTTCTGCATCACTTCCTCGCTGTCCGCCATCTGCCTGACATGCTTGGGCGAAACAAAACTCACCGCATCAATGTGCTGAAATCCAGCCAGCACCAGCTCCTTCAAATATTCCGCCTTGTACTCCGCCGGAATGATGTCGTTCAGTCCCTGCCACGCATCCCGCGGGCACTCGATTAGCTTTACGGAGTTCACCTTTCCCTCGTTTTCGTCGTATTGTCAGCGATTAGAGAAAGCAACGAACCTATCAGCAAGATTCCGCCGCCACCAAACAAGAAAGGCTCGAGCTGCTCGCGAGCCGTTGCAAACATCGGCTTTTGAAATCGCGGAGAAAATCCGTAAGTGTCAAGGTCCCAGATCGCTACTCCATATGGGCTGGCCATAAAAACGATGGCCAGCACGAAAACCAAGATAGTGCGTTTGCTTGTGCGTGCAGGCGCTCGCCTCACGTCTGTAGCACTCCGGTTTTGAATTCAGGTAGATGGGCATTCAGCGCGGCCGCTTCCAGCGCCCAGATCAGCGAATCTCGCGTTTTGGCCGGGTCGATGATGGCATCCACCCACAACCGCGCGGCGGCATAACGCGGATCGGCCTGCTGCTCGTAGGTGGCGCGGGTGGACTCGTACAGCGCCTTCTTGGCCTTCTCGTCCACTTTCTTGCCTTCGCGTTCGAGTTGCTTCAATTTGATTTCCACCAGCGTGCCCGCCGCCGAGTCGCCACTCATGACCGCGTAGCGCGCAGTCGGCCACGCAAAGACAAAACGCGGATCGTAGGCTTTACCGCACATGGCGTAGTTCCCAGCGCCAAAGCTCCCACCGCAAATCACAGTAATCTTTGGCACAACGCTATTGGACACCGCATTCACCATTTTTGCGCCGGCGCGGATAATTCCGGACCACTCCGCATCCTTGCCCACCATAAATCCGTTCACGTCGTGCAGAAAAACCAAGGGAATCCGGTTCTGGTTGCAATCGAGAATGAATCGAGCAGCTTTTTCCGCGGACTCGGTATAGATCACGCCGCCAAACTCGATGCGCTTTTGATCGGAGCGCGGCGCGGTGGTATGAACATGCTTCTTCTGGTTGGCAACAATGCCGACAGCCCAGCCGCCGATGCGTGCGTAGCCGCAGAGCAGTGTTTCGCCGTACTCCGCGCGGTACTCCTCAAATTCGCTGGCGTCCACGATCCGCGCGATGATCTCGCGCGTGTCGTACTGCTTGCCTGGATCGCTTGAAAAGACCCCGTAAATTTCATGGGTAGGGTAGAGCGGATCGCGCGGCGCTACGTGACTGAACACCGGTGCATCCGGCGCGCCAATCTTATCCACCAGCGCTCGGACTCTCGTAATGCAGGCTTCGTCGTCCGCTTCGCGGAAATCGACGGTTCCGCTGATCTGCGCGTGCATCTTTGCGCCACCCAATTCTTCCGCGGAAGACTTCTGTCCGATCGCTGCTTGCACCAGCGCGGGCCCGGCAAGAAAAAGCCCCGAACCTTCGGTCATCAAAATGTGATCGCACATCACCGGCAGATACGCGCCGCCCGCGACACACATGCCCATGATTGCGGTGATTTGCGGTATGCCCATCGCCGACATCACGGCGTTGTTGCGAAACACCCTTCCAAAATCGTCGGTGTCTGGAAAAACATCTTCCTGCAGCGGCAGAAAAATTCCCGCCGAATCCACCAAATAAATCACCGGAACCCGGTTTTCAATGGCGATATTCTGGGCTCGAATGACCTTCTTTGAAGTCATCGGGAAGAACGCGCCAGCTTTCACCGTCGCGTCATTGCCGATCAGCATAAACAGCCGGCCGCAGACGCGAGCCAGACCCGTGACAACTCCCGCCGACGGTGCGCCGCCCCATTCTTCGTACATCTCAAATGCGGCGAACGCTCCGAGCTCAAAAAAGTACGAACCGGGATCGATCAGTTTCGCAATGCGCTCGCGCGCCGTCAGGCGGCCCTTCTTGTGTTGTGCATCAATCGCCTTCGCGCCGCCGCCCTGCCGGATGACCTCGTCCTGATTCTTGATCTGTGTCAGGAGGTCAATGATGTGGCGGGAATTCTTCTGAAAATCAACGGACTCGGGATTAATGGAGGATTTCAGAGTCGAAGCGCTCACGCAGCTCCCTCACGAGGCACGCCTCGAGTATACAAGAAAGAGAAATCCTACGACGCGGGTTGCCTTTTCTGAATGAACTCTACGATCGCTTGGGTAGAGGTGCCGGGAAGAAAAATTTCGGCAATGCCGGCTTGTTTAAGGGTCGCGATGTCGGCTTCGGGGATGATTCCGCCGACGAGGACGGTGACGTCATCCATGCCTTTTTCGTGGAGCAGTTTCATCAGCTGCGGGCACAGCGTGTTGTGGGCCCCGGAAAGAATCGAGAGGCCGATGACGTCCACGTCTTCCTGCACCGCGGCGGAGGCGATCATCTCCGGCGTTTGCCGCAGGCCGGTGTAAATGACCTCCATTCCGGCGTCGCGCAGCGCCCGCGCAATCACCTTGGCTCCGCGATCGTGCCCGTCCAACCCAGGCTTCGCAATCAACACTCGGATCTTCTTAACTGGCATTTTCGCTTGGTACTTTCTGCTTGGGGTCCTCGGTGCTCTGAACGCGCGTTCTCCGGGTTGCGTCCGTACCTGTGCCGCTGCAAGAATCTAACACAGAGTTCTCAAAGGCTCGATCACAGAGGACACAGGGAGGACGGAATCAAGTGATCGCGGTTTCTTCATAGGTGCCGAAGGCGGAGCGCATGGCATCGCAGATTTCGCCGAGCGTGGCGTAAGCTTTCACGGCGGCATAGATGTGGGGCATCAGATTCTCGTGATGGAGGCTGCCGTTGGACGATGCTGCTGAAGATTTCGTAGCAGGTTTGTTGTAGGACTCGGCGGCCTTGCTGAGAGAGGCAAGCGTGCGCTCCACTTCAGATTGGGTGCGGTCGGCCCGCAGCTGCTTCAGCCGTGCGGCCTGGCGGCGGGCGACCGTTTCGTCGATTTGCAGAATCTCCAGCGGCTTTTCTTCGGACACAAAATCGTTCACCCCGACCATGATTTTCTCTTTTTTGTCGAGTGCCATCTGATAGCGGTAAGAGGCTTCCGCGATTTCGCGCTGCGGGTAGCTGCGCTCGATGGCCGCAACCATGCCACCCATCGAGTCGATCTTGCGAATGTAGTCCCAGGCACCGGCTTCGACTTCGTTGGTGAGCGTTTCGACAAAATACGAACCACCAAGGGGATCGACCGTATTGGCCAGGCCAGTTTCGTGGGCGATGATCTGCTGCGTACGAAGAGCGATTGTCGCCGCGAACTCTGTCGGCAAGGCCCAAGCTTCATCCAACGAATTGGTGTGCAATGACTGCGTGCCGCCTAGAACGGCGGACAACGCCTGCAGCGCCGTGCGCACCACATTGTTAAACGGCTGCTGCGCGGTGAGAGAGCATCCCGCCGTTTGCGAATGGAAGCGCAGCGCCCAGGAGCGCGGATTCTTGGCGCCATAGCGCTCCCTCACGGCTTGGTACCAGATGCGCCGTGCCGCGCGGTACTTGGCAATCTCTTCGAAGAAGTCGCTGTGCGCGTTGAAGAAGAACGAGAGCTGTGGCGCGAAATCGTCAATGCCCATTCCGCGGCGCAACGCCCATTCCACGTACTCCATGCCATCGCGCAGAGTAAAAGCCAGCTCCTGAATAGCGGTCGAGCCCGCCTCGCGAATGTGATAGCCGCTGATGGAAATCGGATTGAATTTCGGCGTGTGCTTCGCGGCAAATTCAAAGGTGTCAATCACCAGCCGCATGGAAGGCTCGGGTGGATAAATGTATTCCTTCTGTGCGATGTATTCCTTCAGGATGTCGTTCTGCAGCGTGCCGGAGATTTTTTTCCAGTTGGCGTCCTGCTTCTCAGCGACGGCGAGATACATGGCCCAGATGACCGCCGCGGGAGAATTGATGGTCATCGAGGTGGTGACGCTGGCGAGAGGAATCTGATCGAAAAGGACTTCCATGTCAGCAAGCGAACTGATGGCGACACCGCACTTGCCGACTTCGCCTTCCGAAAGAGGGTGGTCGGAGTCATAGCCCATCAGCGTGGGCAGATCGAAAGCGACGGAAAGCCCGGTCTGGCCCTGCGAAAGCAGATAGCGGAATCGCTGGTTGGTGTCTTCCGCGGTACCAAATCCTGCAAACTGCCGCATGGTCCACAGCCGGCCGCGGTGCATCGTCGCATGGATACCACGAGTGTAGGGGGGCGCCCCAGGTTCACCCAACTGGGTGGCCGGATCCCAATCCTGCAGGTCGCCTTCCGTGTAGAGGCGGCGAATCGGGTGGCCGGAAAGGGTAGTGAACTCGGCCATGCGCTCTTGCGGACTAGAGGAAGTCCCCGTTGTTTTCGAGGGATCGACTGTTTGAGCGGAGGAGGATTTGAGTTTGGTGGGGTCGCTCATGCCAAATCAATCGTAGCCATAACAAATTCTTATGCTAGTCGAAAGATTGGCTGTCGGCAACCACGCCTGAAGCGGGCGATCGAAGCCTAGGGCGTCACACCCCGAGGCTATTGCTGGCCGGAGGCCGAGCCACCTTGCACCGAGTCTTTTGCGGCGGAGGCGGCGCTATCGGCGTCGAGTTTCTTAAAGAGCTTCTCGGTGCCGACGACCTGGCCGTTCATGGTGCCGGGGATAAACGAGTCTTTCTCGACCGTGCCTTTCGTAGCGTCAGCCACGGTGACATTGTTGACCTCGAGCGTGCGGCCAAGCGCACGTTCGTAGTTGGCTTTGGCTTCGACCAGGTCGGCGAGGGCCCGGAGCTCGGTACCTTGCGCGGTGATGAGGTCGCGCTGGGTGAGAATGACGTTGTACACCGTCGAAGCGCCAAGCTGATATTTTTTCTGTTCGGCGTCAAACGTTTGCTGCTGCAGTTCGCGCGCCTTTCCGGCCGCTTCCACACGGGCGCGATCCTGAACCAGGGCGATATAGGTGTTACGCACATCGAGGATGGCGCTGTTCCTTAGCGCCTGCAGTTGCGCTTCGGTTTGGCGCTGGGTAAGCACAGAGCGCTGATAATCGGCCTGTCCGACGCGGTTCCGGATAGGAACGTTCAGGCTGAGCCCGACGAAGTAATCAGGAAACTGATTGTGGAAGATCTGGCTCTGCGCGTCGCCGAGACCGCCGGTCTTGGTGCCGGTCACCGTGGTCGAAGTTGCCGGCACAAAAATCGGCACACCATCGATGAGCACCGCTGTACCCGATGCGTCAACCAACTGTCCGCCGGCAACGGTCGTAGTGCTGGTAATCGAAGAATTGCCGGCGAGACCCTGCGAGCCGTAGCGTGCCGTCAACGTGGCGGTTGGCAAAAGCGCTCGCTTGTTGGCCTTGGCATCGATGCCGGCGTTGGTCAGGTTGATCTGTTCTTCCAGCACGTCCGGGCGCTTGGAAAAGGCTTCGCGTACCGCGTCCTCAAACGATGCGGCCTCCACCACGGCGGGCGGCGTGGGATTTTCGGTGGGGATGATTTCGACGTTTACCAGATTCGGAGCCATCGGCTCTTTGGAGATGGCGTTGCGAAGAACCTGCTGCTGCTGGAGCTGCGCGGTCTGGGCCACGATCAGATTCTGGCGGTCAGTGGCCAATTCGGATTCGGCGCGGGTCACGTCGAGCGGAGCCATGGTGCCAATCTCGAGTTGCTTCTTGTTGTCGTTGTAGAGCTTTTCCGCGACCGTCACGGCCTGCTGCTGGACCTTCACGTTCGCGCGAGCGTAAGCAAGTTCGTAGTATGCGGTGATGGTATTGGTGATGGTGGTGATGACCTGCTGAGAGAAGGCCAGGTCGGCGATCTTGCGATTGTTCTTGGCGATCACAATGTTGCGGCGGTTGATGAAGGTGCCGAAGCCGTTCAGCAGCTGCTGTTGCAAGTTGATGTACAGCGCGGATTGAACCGACGGGTTGAAGGAGTTGAACGTCGAGCCCGATGAACTGCGGGTGTTGTTCCAAGCGACGCTGGCGGTGGTGCCCGTGGTGAAGCCTTGCGACACGCCGAGGTTGTAAGTATCGGAGTGAACCGGCAGGCCGGTAACACCGGTGGTGAAGCCGGTTCCGGAGAGAAAGGGATTGTTTACAGGAACCAGGAGCGACTCAGCTGAAAACGTGCCGGTGACCAGTGGATCGAAACTGAGCGAAGGGATGTTTGCTGAAGAGCCGCCAAAGGCGGTGCCCGTGCTGCCGCGTCCGGAGCCGCCCGCGGAAGTGCGCAGCAGATCGGTGTCTGCGTACCAGACGTTGTAGCGCGCGACTTCAATGTCCATGCTGTTCTGCAGCGCGAGTTCGATGGCGTCCTGCAGGCTCAGTTCGAGCTTGCCTTCGTGGATGAGCTGCTCGATGCGCGGCGAATTGGTGAGCGAAGACGACGGAATATTCCCGCCGCTGTATGGCCTGAACAGATTGGGAAAAGGCTTCGGCGCGCGCGAATAGTTGTACTTGGCCATGCCCAGTGATACCGGCGGCATGGAAGTGTTCGCAGGCGCTTGCGCGGCCGGTGTGGGATTCTGCGTGGCGGCTTGGGCGGGAGGCGCCGGGTTTTGTGACGCTTCCTGTGCGAGCGAGGGCGAGACCGTGCCCAGGGCCAGAATAGACGCCAAGAACGTGGCCGTCAGCGGTCGAACAAGCTGCTTCATCATGTTGTGCTTTATCCCCTCAAGTGATGTCCCGTG
This sequence comes from uncultured Acidobacteriaceae bacterium, assembly GCA_964594885.1. Taxonomy (GTDB): domain Bacteria; phylum Acidobacteriota; class Terriglobia; order Acidiferrales; family UBA7541; genus Acidiferrum. The sequence goes on along the minus strand of CAZQOB010000009.1, from coordinate 36,218 downwards.
GGACTTAATTCGATGTAACTAAATGAGCTTCACCTATTAAAACGTGTGCTGGACTCCAATTGTTTCACCGAAATGGGCCGGAGAAAGGCCACCAACCGGTGCGAGAAGCGATTCGCGTGCGGTTCGATCCACCGCAGGGCGGAATGGTGAAGTTTAGCAGCGGCGCGGTTCCTTGACAATGCAATGCAGCAGCCACTAAGCTCCTGACAATTCGACGTTTAGAGGCGGGAAACGGTTAGTCCGACTATGACCGACAGGGCGGAATTGCTGAAGATTTTTGAGGCGGCAGGCGCCGTCAAGCACGGCCATTTCGAACTGTCCAGTGGCCTGCACAGCGGGACTTACGTGCAGTGCGCGCTGGTGCTGTCGTATCCGCGGTTTGCGGAGCGGCTCGGGGCGGAACTCGCGGGAAATTTTGCGGACGCGAGGATCGAAGCAGTGGTTTCGCCAGCCATGGGCGGATTGATCGTGGGCCAGGAAGCGGCGCGGGCGCTGCCGCCGGTGCCCGGATCGCAGGGCGGCGTGCCGGCCATCTTTGTGGAGCGCGACGGAACCGGCACTATGGTAATGCGGCGGGGATTTTCCCTGCGGCCGGGACAACGGGTGCTCGTGGTGGAAGACGTTTGGACCACGGGCGGATCGACGCTGGAGGCAATCCGTGTGGTGCAGGAAGTGGGCGGCGAAGTGGTTGCCGTGGGTGCCCTGATTGATCGCAGCGGGGGCAAGATCGCCTTTCCGGTAAGAGCTAAGGCGCTGGTGGATCTGCCGATCGCCAGTTACCAGCCGGAAGAGTGTCCGCTGTGCAAGGAAGGATCGAAAGCAATGAAGCCGGGGAGCCGGTTTGTGCGGAGCGCGTCGTAGAGGAACGGCAAGAGTCCAAGAGCTTAAGAGTACAAGAGTAGAAAAAATCCCAGCATTCAAGAAAGCGGCTTTCTGGAAGCCTCGGGCGCGGTGTGTGAACCTATCCAAGATGCAGCATCTGAAGCTGACGATTGCCTATGACGGAACGGATTTTCATGGCTGGCAGATGCAGGCCGGGAAGCCGACGATTCAGGGCGAAATCGTTGCCGTATTGCGGAGATTAACCCAAGAAAACAATCTGGCGATTCAGGCCAGCGGGCGGACCGATGCGGGTGTGCACGCACTGGCGCAGGTAGCGAGTTTTCGTACCCAATCGCCGCTTTCGGCACCAGAGTTTCAGCGGGCGCTGAATGCGATTTTGCCGGCGGCGATTCGCATTCTGTGCGCGGAACAGACCGGCCCGGATTTCAATGCGCGCTGGTCGGCGCGCGGGAAGACGTATCGCTACCGCTTGTATCGCGGGAAGGTCGTGCCGCCCTTTTTGTGGCGCTACGTTCTGCACTATCCATTTCCGTTGGATGAAGACAAAATGCGCGACGCGGCAGCACGGTTTGTGGGCAGCCACGATTTTGCTTCATTTGCCGCTTCCACGGGATCGGAAGAGGACCACAAGGAGCGCTCAACGATTCGCGAAATCTATTCGACGGAACTGGCCCGGTCGGCAAACAACGAAGAGCTGGTGTTTACGGTGCGCGGACGTTCCTTTCTGCGCTACATGGTGCGGAAGATGATGGGGACGCTGCTCGACGTAGGCCGCCTGCGTTTGCAGCCGGAGGATGTGGACCGGTTGTTCGAGTTGCGCGACCGCTCGAAGTCCGGGCCGACCGTGCCGCCGCAGGGGTTGTGCCTAGTGGAGGTGGAGCTGCAAGAGGCCTATCGGTTCAAGTAGGCAGGACGCTAGGGCAAGAAAGCGGCAGCTTGCCTGGCAGGGAAGCTCCCGCACTGCAAAAGAAAGTACAATTCCAGATGCGTGGGTGGCGAAAAGGCTGGAGGGTTCGTGCCGCAGAATGAGTGGATTTACGACTGGAATGTAGCGTCGGTGCCGCTGATTCCGCCGGGGACGAAAGTCCTGCTGGATGACGAAACGCTGCGCGACGGTCTGCAGAATCCTTCGGTTTACGACCCCAGCATCGAAGAAAAAATCCGCATCTTGCATTTGATCGAAGCGCTGGGCATTGACTCCGTCAATATCGGGCTTCCCGGCGCAGGACCGCGCGCGGCCGAACACACCGAAGCTCTGGCGCGGGAGATCGCGACCAACCGCATGAAGATCCGTCCGAACTGCGCGGCGCGCACGCATGAGAACGACATCCGGCCGATTGTGGACATCTCGCAACGCGTGGGAATCGCGATTGAGGCCGCTACTTTCTTAGGTACCAGTCCGATCCGGCGGCTGGTGGAAGACTGGACGGTCGATCATCTGGAGCGCACCACGGAAAACGCGGTGAATTTCGCGGTCGGTCACGGGCTGCCGTGCATGTTCGTGACCGAAGACACGGTGCGCACGGATCCGGAAGCGCTGAGGCGGTTGTACGCGACGGCGATCCGCAGCGGAGCGCAAGCCATCGTGCTGTGTGACACGGTCGGCCACGCCACGCCTCAGGGCGCTTACAACCTGGTGAAATTTGCGATCGAGGAGATCGTAAAGCCGTCAGGAGAAAAGATTCGCGTGGACTGGCACGGGCACTGCGACCGAGGGCTGGCGATTGCGAATTCCCTGTGGGCGGTCGCGGCGGGGGCGAATCAGGTGCATGCGGCCGCGAATTCCTTGGGCGAACGCGTCGGGAACACGCCTATGGAGCTGATGCTGGTGAATCTGCGATTGCTAGGACTGATTGACCGCGATCTTTCGCGGTTGAAGGAGTATTGCGAGACCGTGGCAGCGGCGACGCATACGACGATTCCGCCAAACTATCCGGTGATTGGCAAGGACGCGTTCCGTACTGCAACTGGGGTGCATGCGGCAGCGATCGTGAAGGCGTATCACAAGGGCAACATCGAGCTCGCGAACATCGTGTACAGCGGCGTGCCTTCGCACTTGTTTGGCCTGGACCAGGTGATCGAAATCGGGCCGATGAGCGGCAAATCCAACGTCGTGTTCTGGCTGGAGCGGCACAAGATTCCCGCGGACGAAGCGCTGGTGGCGAGGCTGTTGGACGCTGCGAAGCAATCGGCGCGGGTATTGACGGACGAAGAGTTGCTAGCGCTGTGCGCCGGAGCGGGGCGAACTTGAAATTCAGCGGTTCACGGCTTTCCGCGCTGAAATGGCTGGCGGTTTCGGTTATTCTGCTGAACATGCCGACTCGGCCAGTTGTACCGTTTCCTGGAAAAAGCGGCTTGTCGCCGGCGCAGCTCGCTGCAAATCCGCAAGTGCGCGCGGCGATGGACTGGTTTCGATCGCATCGCGACTGGATTGACGATGAGCACGCGCGGTTGACCGAAATTCCCGCGCCGCCGTTTCAGGAAGCCGAACGGGGCGCGGCGGTGAAAGTGTTGCTTTCCGCGGTTGGGCTGGAAGTCTCCACGGACAAAACGGGAAACGTGATTGGCACGCTGCGCGGCGCGGCGGACAAGGAAGTTGTCTTGCTGTCGGCTCATCTGGATACCGTTTTCCCTGCGGGTACCGACGTGAAAGTGCATCGCGAACGGAAGCGGATGTCGGCGCCGGGAATCTCGGACAATGGCACGGGATTGGCGGCGCTGGTGGCAGTGGCGCGGGCGATTCACGAAGCGCGCATTCAGCCGGAGCGAACGCTCCTGTTTGCGGCCAACGTCGGCGAAGAGGGAGAAGGGAATCTGCGCGGCATGCGCGCGCTGGTGGATGCGTACCGCGAGCGGCTGAGGGCGGTGATCGTACTGGATGGCTCGAGCATCGACCATGTCACCACGAAAGCGCTGGCTTCGCGGCGCGTGGAAGTGGTCATCACCGGCCCGGGCGGACACAGCTGGTCGGATTTTGGGATACCTAATCCGATCAATGCGCTGGTGCGCGGTGCCGTGCGATTTATCAGCACGCGAGTGCCGGCGAGTCCGCGGACGACTTTCAATATTGGGGAGGTCGAGGGTGGAACTTCGGTTAATTCGGTGCCGCACGAAGCGAGCTTGAAAGTGGACCTGCGGTCGGAGAGTGAAGACGAGTTGACGCGGCTCGAGTCGGCGCTGCGCGACTGCGTGACCGCGGGCGTGCGGGACGAGATGGAAGGGTCGCGGGACCGTTCGAAAGGGAAGTTAGAGTGGAAAATCAATTTGCTGGGCAGCCGGCCGGGCGGGGAACTACCGGGTGGCTCGCCGCTGCTGGCAGCGCTGCGCGCGGCGGATGGCGTGGTGGGGAATCAGTCGCGCACCGAGCGGGCGTCAACGGATGCGAACGTACCGCTGTCGCTCGGAATTGATGCGATTGCGGTTGGCGCAGGTGGCAATGGGGGCGGCGCGCATTCGCTGCAGGAGTGGTACGAATCGGAAGGACGCGAGGTTGGCTTGCAAAGAGTTTTGCTGGCGTTACTGGGAGTTTCGGGCGTGAACACGGAGAAAAATCGATGAGCCGGTTGCGGGGTTGGTTGGTGTTGACAGTTCTTGCTTTGGTGATCGCCGGAATCCGGTGGGAATTAGCTCGCGCGCAGGGAATTGCGCAGACGGCGGCGAATGCGCCGGTCACTTTGTACAAGAACGGGAGAATCTACAGCAACGATCCCAAAGAGCCGTGGGCCCAAGCGATGCTGGTGCGAGGTGAAGTCATCCTGGCGGTAGGCGACGACGACGAAGTGGCGGCGTTAGCCGACAAAGACGCCAGGATCGTCGATCTGGAAAAACATTTTGTGATGCCAGGATTTAACGATGCCCACACCCACGTGGGCAGCGCGGGGGAAGGTCTGCTGGCCGTGCGCCTGAATGGCGTGAAGAGCGTGGAGGAGTTAGAGATGCGAGTGGCCGAAGGTGTGGCCAAACACAAAGAGGGCGACTGGATTAAGGGCAGCGGCTGGGACCAGACGTTCTGGCCGGACAAGAAATTTCCCAACCGGCAACAACTCGACGCCGTAGCTCCGAAAAATCCGGTAATGCTCGGGCACATTTCGGGGCACGTGGCGGTGGCGAATTCCCTGGCCCTGAAGCTGGCGGGAATCACGGCGGCAACGCCCAATCCGTCGGGCGGCGAGATTGAAAAAGATGCCCAGGGCGAGCCGACCGGTATGTTGAAGGAAGGCGCGGCGATGCACTTGGTGTACAGCAAAATCCCACCGCCGACTATGGAGGAGCGCCGCCAGGGAATTGAATTGGCGCTCGCTGACGTTGCGAAAAACGGCGTGACCTCGGTGCAGGACAATTCTGCGTGGGAAGATTTTCTAACCTATCGCGCACTCAGGAATGACGGGAAGCTGACCGTGCGCGTGACCGAGTGGCTGCCATTTGCCGAGCCCTTGGAAAAGCTGGAGCAGAAGCGCAAAGAGGGCGGGACGACCGATCCGTGGCTGCGCACCGGCGCGCTGAAGCTGGTGAGCGACGGCGCGCTGGGCTCGCGGACCGCGGCGATGCTGGCGCCGTACTCCGACGATCCGAAAACCAGTGGCATCCTGACCATGGATCCGGATGAAATCAAAGTGCTCGCGGTGGAACGCGACAAGGCGGGCTTTCAGTTGAACTTTCACGCGATCGGCGACCAGGCGAATCGTATTTCTCTTGATGTGTTCGAAGCTGCAGCGAAGGCCAACGGCCCGCGCGACCGGCGCGACCGCATCGAGCACGCCCAAGTCGTAGCGCTCTCGGACATTCCGCGGTTTGCCAAGCTGCAAGTGATTGCATCGATGCAGCCGTCGCATCAGACGACAGACATGCGCTGGGCGGAATCGCGCGTCGGACCGAAGCGTGTTAAAGGGGCCTATGCCTGGGCCACGATGCAGAAATTCGGCGTGCGCTTGGTGTTTGGCACGGACTATCCGGTCGAACCGATCAGCCCGTTTCGCGGCTTGTATGCCTGCGTAACGCGTGAACTTCCGGGAGGTGGCCCGGCAGGCGGCTGGCAGCCGCAGGAAAAAATCTCGCTCGAAGATTGCATTCGCGCCTACACCAGCGGCTCGGCTTACGGCGAATTCATGGAAGGGAAGAAAGGCGAACTGAAGGCTGGCGAGTTTGCCGACTTCATCGTCCTTTCCCAGGATCTCAGCAAAGTTGAGCCGCGCGAATACACCAAGGCTCAAGTCCTTCGCACCGTCGTCGGCGGCCGCACCGTTTACTCCGCTCAATAACTTCAGAAGGCCTCAAGTGTTGGTCATTACGAGGGCCGTTTGGTCGGCTTTAGCAGGCTGGAGGAATCTGTTTTTCCTTCGAACAGCGTGAAAAGCAGATCCTTCGCTCGGGATGACCATGGAAAGATGGCTTCGAGCAAGAAGCAAAATCGCTGGTATGCTTGCCGCACCGTGAACGCCTCTTCAGGCATCGTGGCACCTCCGAATCGTCTGCGCGCTGAACTGGCGCTGGCGTTTTGCACTCTGCTGTGGGGCTGCACATTTGTTGTCGTAAAGAATTCCCTCGATCATGCCTCAGTGTTTGTGTTTTTGGCGCTGCGCTTCACGCTGGCGGGATCGTTCATGGCGGTTTGCAGGCCCCGTGTTTTTCGCGCGCTGCAGCGGGAAGAGATTTTCGCCGGCGTTCGGCTGGGATTTTTCATGTTTTGCGGCTACGCGTTTCAAACCGCGGGATTGAAGTACACTTCGGCGTCGAATTCGGGATTCATCACGGGCTCAAGCGTGGTGCTGGTGCCGCTGGTTCTGGTGCTGTTCTGGGGGCGGCGCGCGACGGTTTGGGTGTACGCGGGAACTATCGGCGCTGCGGTAGGACTCTATCTTCTGACGATTCCGGCGAGCGGCGTGGCGCACTTGAACCGCGGAGACGTACTGACGTTCTTTGCCGCGCTCTCCTACGCGGTGCACATCATTCTGGTCAGCGAGTACAGCAAAGAGCATTCCGCGGCGGCGCTCAGCGTGTTGCAGGTGCTGGCCTGCGCGGCGCTGGCCTGGCCTACGGCGTTTGGCGCTAGCGCCATTCACTGGCAGCCGTTTGCGCTGACGTCCACCCCTGGGCTGTGGATAGGAATCGCGATTTGCGCCCTTCTGGCCACCGCGGTCGCGTTTTGGTTGCAACTGTGGGCGCAGCAGTTCACCACGCCCAGCCATGCGGCGATTCTGTTCACGCTGGAGCCGGTCTTTGCCGTGATCACTTCCTATTTCGTTTTGGGTGAGCGGTTGGGCGCGCGGGCCATTGCTGGTGCAGCACTGGTGTTGGCGGGAATTCTAGGCGCAGAGCTGCTCGGTCCGCCCGCAGCGCCAGAGTCTCCCGAGCCGACCCGGGAGTTTGTTGAGAGCTAAGATCCAGGAGCCCCCTCCCCTGTTTTTCGTAAGGTGTTAATTCTAAAGGCGTCCAAAGTGCCGTGTTTTCGTAGACTTTTGCAAGTGTTGATTCTAAGGAGAGTTGATTCAGCCAGCGTTTGAGTAGTGCTGCACATCGACCGGCGCATACATGGTGGCAGTTGCGTGATGGGCTTTCTCGTAGGCGTCGATCGCTGAGACCTGCTGCAGAGAGGTGCCGATGTCGTCCAAGCCCTTCAGAAGCACTTCCTTGCGCGATGGCGCAATCTCAAACGACAACTTAAGTCCTTTGTTGTCCGTGACGGTCTGGCTCGGCAGATCGATATGAAGTTGATAGGTGCGGTCGGCTTCGGCGCGCTTGAAGAGTTCGTCGATTTCCGAATCTTTCAGGATTGCCGGCAGAATGCCGTTCTTGAAACAGTTGTTGTAAAAAATGTCGGCGTAGCTGGGTGCGAGGATGACACGGAAACCGTAATCGCCGATGGCCCAGGGAGCATGCTCACGGCTCGAGCCACAGCCGAAGTTGGCCCGCGTCAGCAGCAGCGAAGCGCCTTTGTATTCCGGCCAGTTCAGGATGAAGTCCGGGTTCGGCACTTCCGAAGGCAGGTGGTAGCGCCAGTCGTAAAACAGAATGCGGCCAAAGCCTTCGCGCGTCAGCGCCTTCAGAAACTGCTTCGGAACCATCTGGTCGGTATCGACATTCACGCGATCCAGCGGCAGTACCAATCCAGTGTGCGTACTAAACGGTTTCATTATGTTAGTCCCAAGTCAACCCTGCTGCGGCCCATCACCGAGCTAATTTCGCTTTCCTCTCATTTCGGGAAGCGAGGAGTACAAGAACGACAAAAATGACATAGAAAAGCATCCCCCACGCCAGCGGCCAAGAATTCCAGCCGCCCGGAAATCTGTTGCGCAGTGTGGTACAGCATAGCGTGGCACAGGCCAGGCTCGCTATTGCCAGTTTACGAAAGACATGAACCTTGGCCGTCATCCAAAACCAGAGAACTACTCCGGTGCAAACGAGCGTGGCCATGACCAGACGTGACATCGGTGATTCCTACTCGACGTGAGTGACGTCAAAGTCGCGGACGTCGACGAAGTGTCCGGCGATCGCTGCGGCAGCGGCCATGACTGGGCTGACCAAGTGGGTGCGGCTGTCGCGGCCCTGGCGGCCTTCGAAGTTGCGGTTTGACGTGCTGGCGCTGCGCTCGTGCGGCGGGAGGACATCGGCGTTCATGCCTATGCACATGCTGCAACCCGCGTCGCGCCATTCGAAGCCCGCTTCGGTGAAGATTCTGTCCAACCCTTCTTTTTCTGCGGCCGACTTGATGCCGCGCGAACCCGGAACAATCAGCGCCTGCTTGATGTTTTTCGCGACGTGCTTGCCGGCTACCAAATTCGCAGCGGCCCGCAGGTCGTCGAGGCGGGAATTGGTGCAGGACCCGATAAACACGCGATCCACGGGGATATCGACAATCGGAGTGCCCGCTTTCAGTCCCATGTAGTGCAGCGCGCGTTCGGTGGCTTTCTGATCGTCGGGATTTGTAAACGCGCCCGGCTCCGGCACGCGATCGGTCACGCTGGTGACCATGCCCGGGTTCGTGCCCCAGGTAACTTGCGGCGCGATCTTTTCCGCGTGCAGTTCCACGGTCATGTCGAACCTTGCGGCCTCATCGGATTTGAGCTGCTTCCAGCGCTCGACTGCTCCCTGAAACTCTTTGCCGCGAGGCACAAACGGCCGGCCTTCCATGTAGGCGAACGTGGTCTCATCGGGCGCGATCATTCCCGCGCGCGCGCCGCCTTCGATGGTCATGTTGCAGACGGTCATACGGCCGTCCATGGAAAGCTCGCGGATGGCTTGCCCGGCGTACTCGGCAACGTGTCCCGTGCCGCCGCCGATTCCGATTTTGCCGATGATAGCCAGGATCAAATCTTTCGCGGTAACACCCTTCGGACGTGTGCCATGCACCAGGATGTGCAGCGTCTTCGATTTGCTCTGCACCAGGCACTGCGTGGCCAGCACGTGCTCGACTTCACTGGTGCCGATGCCGAATGCCAGCGTGCCAAACGCGCCGTGTGTCGAAGTGTGGCTGTCGCCGCAGACAATCGTCTGCCCCGGCTGAGTGATGCCCAGCTCCGGCCCGATGATGTGCACGATGCCCTGGTTTTTGCTGTTCATGTCGAACAGGCGAACGCCGGTCTCCGCGCAATTTTTCGCCAGCGCGTCAAACTGGGCCTTGGCGGCCTGATCAACGATCGGCAACAGGCGGTCTTTGGTCGGAACCGAGTGGTCCATCACGGCAAACGTCAGATCCGGACGGCGCACTTTGCGGCCTTCGGCACGCAAACCGGCAAACGCCTGCGGCGAAGTGCCTTCATGAATCAGGTGGCGGTCAATGTAGATGAGCGACGGCTTGCCCGGCTCTTCGTACACCAGATGATCTTCCCAGATTTTTTCATAGAGGGTCTTGGCGGTCATGGCGTTCCCAAGAAATGTTAACACCGGATGAAATCCGGGGCAAAAGCGGGCGCTTCGAAAACACCCAACCCAACAGGGTGAAATCGTGCCTGCTCACCGGCGGGCGACTTGAGTCTATACCGGGTTGGCGCGCATTTGTGGTTGAATGGGTGAGGCGGGAGGGCGAATGACTCGCTCAGCGTATGGCGCAGTGGCCGCAAAGGAAGTCAGCGCAGCAGCTAGGATGTACACCTGGTACGAAAGTCCGATTGGGCCGCTGCTGCTTGCTGGAACTCCTTCCCATTTGACGCTGGTCAGCTTTGCGCAAGGGAAGCACGCGCGGCACGTTAAGCCCGAGTGGCGGGAAGACCATTCGGCATTTCAACGCGTAATCTGGCAACTGAGCCAATATTTCGCCGGGAAGCTGCGCAGGTTCGATTTGCCGTTGCGGCTCGAAGGCACGGAATTTCAAAACAGCGTTTGGACTGCACTTAGCTCGATTCCCTACGGCGAAACAATCTCATACCAACAGCTGGCCTATCGCGTTGGCAGACCCAGAGCGGTGCGCGCCGTGGGGACGGCAAATGGGGCCAACCCGATTCCGATCATTCTGCCGTGCCATCGCGTCATCGGAAACGATGGAAGCCTCACTGGTTTTGGCGGCGGCTTGCCCCTGAAGAAAAAACTACTGCAGCTTGAGAGCCGTCAACTAACGTTCCTTTAGTCACCACTCCTTCGCCTACGCGGCCTACTCGAACGATTTGATCTTGGCCACTGTCGTCACATCGAGCGACTGAATCAACGCGATCATCAAGTCCACGGTGCGGTCAAAATCCGCGCGATCAATGATTCCGTTGTGGGCGTGCGTGGAACGTGCGGGAACGAGCACCGTTGTGACCGGCACGCCGGTGTTGTGCAGTTTGATGGCGCCGGCGTCGTCGCCGAATCCCTGCACGAAATCAAATTGCAGCGGGATGTGCTGCGAAGCCGCGATCTGCTTGACGTGGGCCACCAGCTTGCGGTTGGGGAGTTCGCTGAAGGTGTAGAGCATCATGCCCGGGCCGCCGCCCAGGACTTCCTGCGCAGCATCGGGGCCGGGGCCGGGTAGGTCATTGGGGATGCCAACTTCCAGACTGAAGCCGATATCGGGATTGGCGATTTTCGACGAGGTTTGCGCGCCGCGCATCTCGACGCTTCCTTCTTCTTGAACCGTCGCGGCATAGAAAACCTGATTGGGGTGAGGAGTCTTCTGCAGGCGGCGCATCACTTCCAGCATTACTGCGCAACCGACGCGGTCGTCCCAAGCTTTGGCGACATAGCGGTTGTTCGCCAGCACGGCAAATTGCGAATCGGGCACAACGGGATCGCCGGGCGAAATTCCCAGCGCGGCTACATCGGCGGCGGAACGGGCGCCGGTGTCGAGAAAGAGATCCTGCTTCTGCGGATTCCCCTGGGCGTCGTGTGGCGCGATGTGGGCGTCCCAAATGTCGGTAATCGCCGGCACTGGTCCTTTAGATCCGATGATGAACCAGCGCTGATCCGGCAGCGCGGCGCCCAGCCAGTAGCCGAGCATTTGCATGGAGATGAGGCCGTCGGGGCGCAGGCGACGAACCATGCCGCCGAGCTCATCCATGTGTGCGTCCAGGAGTATGTGCGGCCCGGAGTTGCCTTGCTGGGCGACGACTGAGCCGAGGCCGTCGTATGAAATCTTGTCCGCGAAGGGACGCATCTGCTCGGTCATCAGTTTGCGCACGGGATCTTCATAGCCAGGAGGGCCGGGCGCTTCGGTCAGCAGCTTCAGCAGCTGCACCACGCGGTCCTTCTCGGGGCGATCCTGCTCCGGCGGCGCGTTTTGCGAGACGATCGAGGCGGGAACCAACAGAGTCAGAAGCAAAAACAGCTTGCGAGAAGGCATGTTCAGTTTTCTCCAGGCCATTGATGATACGGAAAGCTCCATGCCAATCGAAACGATTTAATTCTGGATCTTTGCAAGCGAGAATTCACACTGCCGCGAAGCAAAGCCCGGCCCTTTACAGTAAGATTTGCCCGCCATCGAAAGAGAAAATGACGACTGGCTCCGAAGGGAAACTCGAATGGCCAGAAAAGTGAAATGGGGAGTGCTGGGCGTGGCGTCGATTGCCACGCGCAAAGTGATTCCGGGAATGCAGAAGGGATCGCTGTGCGAAGTGAGCGCGATCGCTTCACGCGATTTGCAAAAGGCGCAGACCGCAGCGAAGGAACTGGGCATTGCGAAAGCCTACGGGTCCTACGAGGAGTTGCTCGCGGACCCGCAGGTCGACGCGATCTACAATCCGCTGCCCAATCATCTTCACGTGCCGTGGTCAGCCAGGGCCGCGGAGGCAGGAAAGCATGTTCTATGCGAAAAGCCGATTGGCTGCGACGCGGACGAAGCGCGCGAACTGATTAACGTGCGCGATCGCACTGGTGTGAAGATCGGCGAAGCGTTCATGGTGAAGACGCATCCGCAATGGCTGCGCGTGCGGGAGCTGGTGCGCTGCGGCCAGATTGGGCAACTCAAAACGATCGTCACCGTGTTCAGTTATTTCAATCGCGACCCGAACAACGTCCGCCACAAGCCGGGGTGGGGCGGCGGCGGTTTACTGGATATCGGCTGCTACCCGATTACGCTCTCGCGGTGGCTGTTTGGCGAAGAGCCGCGCCGGGTGACCGGTGCAACCGAGCTGGACCCGGATTTCGGCACTGACCGCATGGCTTCCGGCCTGCTGGAATTTTCCTCTGGTCACGCCGCGTTTTTCTCCGGCACCCAGACGAACTATTTTCAGCGGATGGAAATTCTCGGCACAACCGGCAGGCTGGCAGTGGAGATTCCGTTTAATGCACCGAATGACAAACCCACGCATCTAACGGTGGCGGATGGAATGGCCATTCACGGCGGCGCGGTTAAGGTTGAAGAGATTCCGGCTTGCGACCAGTACACGGTGCAAGGGGACGCGTTTTCCCGCGCCATCTCAGAAAACAGCGAAGTTCCCGTTCCTCTGGAAGATGCCTGGGCCAACATGAGGGTCATCGACGCCATTTTTCGGTCCGCGAAATCCGGCAATTGGGAGACACCATGAGTGCAGCATCTAGTCCAGCGGGCGGAGTTGCTGGCAGTTCCCCAGGCAACGCGGTAGAAGCGCAGGTCGCAAAACACTACACCAGCGGCGAATTGGAAGAGCGAATCCTCAGAGTTTTTGAAGCCAATGGGAGACCACGCACTTCGCTGACGCTGGATGATCTTTCGCCGGTCGACGAATTCCACGTCGGCGGCCAGGAAGCCTCCGAAGCGCTCGCTGCCCAGATGAATCTTCAGCCCGGCATGCAACTTCTGGACGTCGGATCGGGCATTGGCGGGACCGCGCGGCACTTTGCCTCTCGGCATCGGTGCGAGGTGACCGGAATCGACCTCACTCCGGAATTTGTGCGTACAGCAGAGGCTTTGACCCGGCGGGTCGCACCAAATCTGGCGGTTCGCTTTCAGCAGGGCAGCGCGCTGGAGTTGCCGTTCCGGGCGGCCAGCTTTGATGGTGCGTACCTTTTCCACGTCGGCATGAATATCGCCGACAAAGGGAAACTTTTCGGCGAAATTCGCCGCGTGCTTCGCCCCGGCGGCGTGTTCGCGCTTTTTGAGTTTATGCGAACTGGCGACGGCGAGTTTGGTTTTCCGGTGCCATGGGCCGGCGAGCGGTCGGAAAGTTTCGTGGCGACTCCGGATGAATACCGAGATGCGCTGACCGCGCAGGGATTTAGCGTTGGCGTCGAGCGCGATCGGCGACAGTTCGCCATAGCATTTGTGGAGAAGCGGCTATCGCGCAATCCTAGGCAGGGCCCGCCGCCGCTGGGAGTCACGGTGCTCATGGGCGATTCGGCACCAGCAAAAATGCGCAACATACTGGACGCAATGCACCACGGTGTTCTCGCGCCTGTGGAGATGGTTGCGCGAGCCAAGTAGCACGAATTCACTGCTTTCGCTTGCTCTTGTAGAACAGTACGAGCGCGAAAAGGTTTGCGCCGGCGAGCACGGCAATGGTCTTGGCCGCGTAAACGCCACGGTTAGCGACATCAACCACCGGCACAATCGAGAGCGCCACAAACATCAGCGTCAGTGACAGTCCAAGTGCGGCGCACAACTTGGTCCAGGGGTTGGCCCGCAATCGCGATTCCTTGCTGGCCCACAAGGGAATTGCGAACAGCGCAAGGTACGCTAGCCCGTAAAATGTGAAGCCCCAAATCTGGAGGGTGGTGAAGGCCTCGAGTTCCCGGACCCCCACCAGCGCCGCGACGCTGGTTGCCAACGTCACCAAGCCCAGAAACAGAATCGAATTAACCGGAGTGCGGTATTTCGGATGCAGCCGCGTGAACCAAGCCGGCAGCAGATGATCCCAGCCCGCCACCATCGGCAGCCTCGTGTTGGCCGCAAAATTCAGCGCGAAGCTGGAGAGATAGTTGGTAAGCAGCAGCAGAATCGCGATTGGTGCAATCACTCTGGCAAGGCCCATTCCCGCGAAACCAACTTGCAGCGCTTGCGGAATGGGCCCGATCAAGTCAACCGAATCGGCCGGCACGAACGCCAGGATTGCGCTGGTTCCCGCGATGTAAGCCACGGCCACCAGGGGTACAGCCCACAAAATGGCCCGGGGAAAATGTTTCGCCGGATTCCGTGACTCTCCCGCGAAGATGGCAGCATACTCGAGCCCGCACAGCGCTCCAAACATCATTTTGCTGAAAATGCTGAAACTAGCCAGATTCAGCGGCGGCAAGTGCAACGCGAAGGGATGAAAATCCCTTGCGTGCCCACGCCCATGCCAAACAAACGGCAGGGAGATTAACACCACCAATATCAGGACCGTCAGGAAGCTTCCGGCATTGGTCAGCCATTTGCCGAAGCCTAATCCGAGATGCGTCACCAGCATCAGCGCGCCAATGATCGCAGAAGACAGCACCGTCAGTGCCGTGCGGCTGTTTCCGATCCCGGTGTAATTCGGACCGAGCACGTAGGAAAGATAATTGCTCGCGACTAAGCCAACCGAGGCAGAATACAAAATGACGTACACCCAAAGATTCCACGCCGCCAGAAAGCCAATCAGGTCGCCAAATGCGATGCGCGCCCACTCATAAAGGCCGCCTTCCAACGGAAGTTGTTTGTTCAAGCGACTAACCACAATGGACTGCGGTATGAAGAAAAACACAATCCCCAGCAACCACAGAAATGTGCTGGCGTTTCCGCTCCTCACCGCTGTGCCGAAAAAATCCGGGACCACCACCATCAGCACGCAGGCGAAGATCAGATCCACAAAGCCGAGTTGCTTGTGCAGGCGGAGGCTTTCGAAGTTGGCGATCGAGTGAGTGGCAGAAGCTTCCAGGCTGGCGGCGGTGGACAACGGCGATTCGCTCCGGCACCGAAAAACGCGATGCAACGTTGTAATACGAAACAGCGCAGGAATGAAGCTTAACTTTCGACTGCGAGAAGCAAGCTCCCGGGACCTGCACAGAATTCGCTTGACAAATCCCGGGCGAAGGCGCAAAAACTCCTGCATTGAACCGTTTTAACTCAAGCGTTTCCCCGCGCGCCGGTTCAGTGCCCCGGCCCATCCTGACTCCACTTCTCGGGAGGTTCCATGCACCGCCACCGGTTCGGCAAGTTTTGGGTCGTCTTCTTTTCCCTGGCAGTTTCTACCGCTACGTCGTTCGCGCAAACCGCGTTCGTTCGCGTCAATCAGGTTGGCTACCCGGCGAGCGCCACCAAGCGCGCGTACCTGATGACCTCCACGACGGAAACCGGCGCCACTTTCACCCTGGTTAGTTCTGGCGGGGCCACCGTCTATTCGGCCGCGATCGGAGCGAAGCTCGGTTCCTGGGGAACGTTCAGCAATGTCTATGCCCTGGATTTCGACAGCTACAGCGTCGCCGGAACCTATACGATCAAAGTGACCGGCCCGGCGGCAGCAACCTCTCTGGCATTTGTCATCGATAGCGCCAGCAATGTCTACTCCACTCCTCTCGCCAACAGCTTGTCCTACTACGAAAACGAACGCGACGGCGCGAACTTCATTGCCAGCAAACTGCGCACTGCCGCCGGCCATCTTAACGACCAGGTGGCCAGCGTTTATCTGACGCCGAATGTCAACAAAAATGGCCGCTTTTCGGGCGACTTGACCAAGGCGAGCAGCACGCCGATTGACGCCTCCGGAGGCTGGTGGGACGCCGGAGACTATCTGAAATTTGTCCAGACTCACAGCTACACGGTGGCCATGATGCTGGTTGGTGTTCGCGACTTTCCCAATCAGATGGGATCGGGCTCGACGACTTCGAACTTCACCGCCGAAGCCCGCTTCGGCACCGACTGGCTGCAGAAAATGTGGAACGACAACACCAAGACGTTCTACTACCAGGTGGGCATTGGCAACGGCAACGCTCAGACCATCAGCGACCACGACATCTGGCGCCTCCCGCAAGTGGACGACACCTACCAGAACTGTGCGCCGCTCTACCGCTACATCTGCAATCGTCCCGTCTTTGTCAACACCGCGGGCGGCGCGGGCGCTGCGATTAGCCCCAATCTAGCCGGCCGCATGGCGGCGTCACTCGCGGAGTGCTATCAGGTTTTCAAGGCCACGGATGCAACCTACGCGAATCAGTGCCTGCTCTCGGCCGAGCACATCTTTGATCTAGCCAACACTTCGCCCAGCGGCAATTTGCTCACCGCCATTCCGTTCAGCTTTTACCCGGAAACCGAATGGCGTGACGACATGGAACTCGGCGCCAGCGAACTCTCCTTTGCACTGCAGCCCGGCGGTCTGCCCGCGAGCCTGCCGCACACCGACCCGCTGTTTTACCTGACCGCGGCCGCCAATTGGGCGCATGCCTACATCACCGGCCCGAACGACGCCGCTGATACCTTGAATCTCTATGACGTTAGCGGTCTAGCGCATTACGAGCTCTACCGCGCAATCGGCCTGGCCGGTAACCCCAGCGGCCTCGCGGTCACCCAAGCCGCCCTGCTCGCCGACTTGAAAAAACAACTCGACAAAGCCGTCACCCAAGCCGGCACTGACCCGTTCGGCTTTGGCTTCCCGTGGGCCACCTACGACACCACTTCGCACGGCGGCGGCCTGGCGGTGATGGCCTACGAGTACGACAACCTAACCAGCTCTGCCGCTTACGCCGCCTACGGCACGCGCTGGCTCGGCAACATCCTTGGCGCCAACGCCTGGGGAGCGTCGCTCATCGTTGGTGATGGAACGACGTTTCCGCTGTGCATGCAGCATCAGGTGACCAACATCTACGGGTCTCCGAACGGGCCGGGAGGCTTGTTAAAGGGCGCTGCGGTGGAAGGTCCCAACTCAATCGCCACGAAAGGCACGCTGAGCGGAATGATTGCGTGCCCGGCAAACGGCGTGGACGTCTTCGCGCAGTTCAACGGCAACGGCGCCGTCTTCAAGGACGATGTGCAGTCTTACTCCACTGTCGAGCCGGCAATTGATTTGACCGCTTCGTCGTTCCTGGCATTTTCGTGGACCATGGCCGGCGCCCCGGCCGGCGTGCCGTAGTTTCTCGGGCACGGCCACTGCTGGCTGTGCAGCAAGGTGCGCACCAAAAAAAAAAGAGCCCGGAACTGCTTACGGTTCTGTCCCGCCAGCGATCGAAGGAACCAGCAACACCTTGTCGCCTTCCTTCACCGCACAGGCCTCGCCACCCAAAAAGCGAATGTCCTCTTCATTGAGGTAAACATTCAAGAATTGCCGGATCTGCCCAGTCTCATCTCGCACATGCCGCGACAGCCCGGGGAACTGCGCCGTCAAAATGTTCAGCGCCTCGGCCACCGTTGCCGCGCTACATTCAAACTTCGGCGTTCCATCCGTGAACCTCCGGAACGCCGTCGGAATCTCGATGGTCACTGCCATTTTATTCTCCTCAATTCTAAAACCTGCAACTTGTCCTTACTGGCGAAGCGAGGAAATGTTTTTCTTCTTACCCCTTCGCCGCAAGGGCCGACGCTGCTAACTGCGCATCGAGAAAAACCTCGAACGCCTCCAGCTTCGGCGCAATTGCCTCGGTAGCCGGGTATTCGGCGGCAATCGCATCGGTGGTCTTTAACCCGTTGCCGGTGATGCACACGACCGTCGTTTCGTCAGAGCGAATCCGTCCCTCGCGCACCAGCTTCTGGGTAACGCCAGTGGTCACACCGCCAGCCGTTTCCGCAAAAATGCCTTCCGTTTCCGCCAGCAGTTGAATCGCTTCAACGATCTCGCGGTCGGAAGTGTCTTCTGCCCAACCTCCCGATTCTCGAATCTGCTTGATCGCGAACGGCCCATCCGCCGGATTGCCGATCGCCAGTGATCGCGCGATGGTATCCGGCTTCTGCGGTTCGAACCGCGCCAGTCCGCGCTTCACCGCCGTTGAAATCGGAGAACAACCCGTCGCTTGCGCGCCAAAGAACTTCACCGGTTTTACCTCGACCCATCCGAGCGCGGCCAATTCGCGAAATGCTTTCGCTATTTTGG
Organism: uncultured Acidobacteriaceae bacterium; assembly: GCA_964594885.1. GTDB lineage: Bacteria > Acidobacteriota > Terriglobia > Acidiferrales > UBA7541 > Acidiferrum. Next base: position 18,015 of record CAZQOB010000009.1, on the reverse strand, counting down.
TGATTAGCGAGCCTCCGGCCATCGGCACCACGACGTTATCCGGCAATCTCCAGCCCAGTTGCTCCGCAATCTCAAACCCGTGCGTTTTCGAGCCTTCTGCGTAATACGGTCGCAGGTTGACGTTCACCAGCCCCCACTGGAAGCGGTCGGCAATCTGCGCGCACAACCGGTTCACGTGATCGTAGTTTCCGTTGATGCGCACGATGCGCGCGCCGTACACCGCGGTGTTCAAAATCTTCGCCGGCTCCAAATCGGCCGGAATAAATACGCACGCGTCGAACCCCTGTTGCGCCGCCTGCGCCGCAACCGCGTTTGCCAGATTTCCGGTCGAAGAGCAGCCCACGGTTTGAAAATCAAATCGCCGCGCCGCCGCCAGCGCCGTGGCGACCACGCGATCCTTGAACGACAAAGAGGGGAAGCACACCGCGTCATTTTTGAAGTAGAGATTCTTCAGTCCCCACTTTTTGCCAAGATGCCGAGAGGCCACCAGGGGCGTCCCTCCTACGGCGTTCGGTACAGCAAAATCTTCCGGCAGTGGCAAAAACTCCGCGTACCGCCACATGTTGAAATCACGCCCGGCGAGTTTCTCCTTCGCCGCTAGGCCTTTCAGGGCGTCGTAATCAAAAGCCACTTCCAGGGGCGAAAAACACTCTTCGCAGAACGACTTCGGGGCGTTGCCGCAAAGCTTTCCGCACTCCCGGCAACGCAATTGGTAAGTCTCAGCCATGGTCCAGTCCTTAGCTCTACTGAGAGACCCGTGCGGCGCCGGCATCGTTGTCGACTCGGGTCCCAGTAGCAATTCATTGTGGATGGACTTAGGGCCAGCAAGGAGGGCAGAAACGGAAAAACCCTCCGTACCAAAGAGTGCAGGAGGGTCTCAGAAATCTCTGGGAAACTCTACGTGCTCTTTAGCAGTTTTTTACGTGGAGCAAGTTGCCCTAAATCGCCACGTTTCGCCGCAGCAAGCGGTACACCCATTAATGACAGGCACGAACCCGGTTGTCAAGGCGAATCTCCGATCAACCGCAGCAGGTTCACCGGGCAGGTCATAGCCAGTGGAGGGAATGGCCGACGGAGTTTGGCTCATGCGGACAAGAGCACCGTGGTGCACAAACACCGGTGGCGGGCCGTTGTTGAAGATCGCTTGGTATTCCTGTGGCGCTTGTCGTAGAGCGGGCTCGGGAACCGCGACGGCAAGCCGCAGTTAAACGTCAGCGTCTGGGTCGTCTTCAACTGTCTTCCGCGCAAGCCGAGCGGCCCGGTTACCTAGATTCATCTGCTTGCAATCTTCAATTTGTATTCATCGGGTAGCAGCGCCGGCGCTGCGAACAATCCTTGTTGATTTGTCACCTGCGGCGCGCCGCTCCGGTGTTTTCCGCCGTCAACTGGATCGTCGCTTCGGCAACGGGGGGTTGTTGCCCGTCGCTCAGGGAGCCGGTTACCACCGCGTAGTTGCTCTGTCCAAAAGAGAGAATTGCCACAGCGAGGAACAAAACAGTCTCTTTCTGCAGAATCGTCGCCAGGTCCCAGAGGGCGATCGCAAGCAACAAAGGAAAAAAAGCAGAGAGCGCTCGCTTCGAGTGAAACCGCATGCACCGTTCCCGGTTGCGCGTCAGTTTATGTGCCGTTGCCAGCTATAGTGGGAAAGCATTAGGGCCTAGGTGGGCCCCGACCGTTCAAAACAACAAAAGCCACCCCTCATGCGTCAAATTAAGAGGTGGAAAAAACGTCAACGAACCCTGCTGCGACCCGGCCTTTGGGCCAGTGTGATTTCCGGCGCACACCCGGTGCTGAGCAACTTGGGGATATTCGCGGTGTTATACTCAGGGGCAAGATTGTGTTCTCCTGGGTAGCGGCGGGGAGCAAAATCTTTGCAATAGAAAGAGGAGTTTGCAATGGGTGATCCAGTAAAAGGAATGTTGAGTTGGGCGCGGCGCGAAAAAGCGGTCGCCGCCATGTTCGTCGCGCTGACTCTGGTAATCGGCATTCTGATCGGTACGGTAGTTTCCGATCGCACTTCGGCCATGAAGGCCGTCTCGTTCTCGGCCAAAGGCGCCACGCCCCTGCCCCTGCCCGACGCCATCCCTTCCTCCAACTCTTTCGCTTCAATCGTCAATAAGGTCGAGCCGGCGGTGGTTAACATTTCCACCACCCAAGTCATCGAAAAGCGCCAACCCAAGAAGCGCCGTGCGCAGCCGAACGACGACCAGAACAACGATCCGATGCAGGACTTTTTCGACCGTTTCTTCGACGGACAGGGCGGTAACCTGCCGCCTGCTGCCGAGCGCAGCCTGGGCTCCGGCGTCATCGTCGATCGTAAGGGATTCATCCTCACGAACAATCACGTCGTGGATCAGGCCACCAAGATTCAGGTCCAATTGAACGGTGAAACCGCCAAGTACACCGCCAAGCTCGTCGGCACCGACGAAGAAACCGACCTCGCGGTCATCAAGATCGATGCCGGCAAGGATCTACCTGTCGCCAGACTCGGCAACTCTGACGGGGTGCAGGTAGGCGACTGGGCTCTGGCCATCGGCAGTCCCTTCGGCCTCAACGCCACGGTTACCGCCGGCATCATCAGTGCCAAGGATCGCGGCGTAGGCCGCCAGTTCCAGAAATTCCTGCAGACCGATGCGGCCATCAATCCCGGCAACTCCGGCGGACCGCTGGTGGACCTCGCCGGCGAAGTCATCGGCATCAACACTGCGATCATCACCGGCAGCCGCGGCTACGAAGGCGTCGGCTTCGCCCTGCCTTCCAGCACGGCTATCAATGTCTACAACCAGATCATTCAGCAAGGGCGCGTGACCCGCGGCTCCATCGGCGTCATGTTCGGGGAAGAAAACGGCACCAACGCCATCACCTTGGAGGAACTGGGCGCGCAAAATGGCGTGGTCATCATGAAAGTCGAGCCCGGCAGCCCGGCAGAAAAGGCTGGCCTTAAGGGCGGCGACGTCATCACTACGGTCAACGGTCATCCAGTCAAAACCGGCAACGACCTGGTTAATCCCATCATGCAGGCTCCGATCGGCAGCAAGGTTAAGCTCGGATACGTTCGTGACCGCCAGACGAAAGAAACCACCGCAGTCGTCGAAGATCGCACCCGCGTCTTCAGTAGCACCTCGGCCAAGAATGCCGATTCGCACGAAGACAACGGCGCAGTGGAATTCGGGCTGCGCGTCGAAAACCTGACTCCGGAACGCGCTTCGCGAGTCGGTATGGAAGGCCAGAAGGGCGTGCTGGTCGTGGATGTCGATCCAGCCAGCTTCGCCGATGACCTGAACTTCGGGCGCGGCGACGTCATCTCCGAAATCAACCGCCAACCTGTCAATTCCATTGCGGAGTACAAGGCTGCGATGAGCAAACTGAAGCCGCGTCAGAACGTCATTTTCAAGGTTCTTCGCCAGGACAACAGTGGAAGCCTCCTGACCGTATATCTGTCAGGCGTGGTTCCGGCGGAAAACGCTCAGTAACGGCGGAGACGACCGAAATCATGAGAATGCTTCGTCCGGCACTCCTGTCCCTGCTGTCAGCAGCCGTGGGGCTAGGTGTGCCGGCGGCGTTCTCGCAGCAGGCTAAGTCGTCGAAGTCCGCGGCGAATTCAGCGTCAAGAACCACGACCAGCGGCAAGAATTCCGCGAGCGGTTCAAGAAGCGGGTCGTCCAGATCAACCGCTGGCAGCGCTGCCAAATCCAAGGTCGGCGGATCGCCTGCCACCACTCAGGGTGGCTCAAGCGCCAGAAAATCTTCGCGCAAGTCTTCCTTAGCGGCTTCGAAAAGATCGCGCCGCCAGCCCGGCCAGAAGGCGCCCACTACCGATCGCATCACCGAAATTCAATCCGCCTTGGTCAAGAACGGCTCCTACACGGGCGATCCTAACGGCAAATGGGATGACAGCACGACCGCCGCTGTGCGGAAATTCCAGTCGTCCCACGGATTGAGCCCAACAGGGAAGCTTGACGCACCCACCCTGCAACGCCTCGGCCTCGGCTCCACGACCGCAGGAGTAGCGGCACCAACGCCTCCCCCAGGCGCCGTATCCCGTTTGTCCTCTTCGATCCTCACAGCTCCTGCTCCCGACGACGCCCCCCGCGAGTAGTTTTTCAATCCCCTCGGCCGGTCTGCCGTACGGCGTGCTTTTGGGCGTCCCAAGTTATTCGATGCCAAGGCCGCGCAGATTTCCGCCAACGGCTCTCCCACCCCGTGCCGCGAATGAGCCATAATCCTCACCCATTGATGGCCTTAGGAGCCCTTGAATGAAGCTCGTCTTTCACGCCTCGTTTCGTGCAATGCACTTCGTAGCCGCGCTGCTGCTGCTGCTGGCATCTATCCTCGGACCCGGCGTCGCCGGGCAAGAGAAGGCTGGGTCCCAAAAGGTGAAGGCCGTCAAGTTCGGCAAGCTTTGGGACGGCAAAGGCAAAGTCTGGAGCAACGCCACGGTCATCGTCGAAGGCGACCGGGTGAAGGAAATCACCACCGACGCCAAGCGCATCCCTTCCGGCGCGGAAGTGATCGATCTCAGCAAATATTACGGCCTGCCGGGACTGATCGACGTCCACACCCACATGACGCAGTACACCGACGAAACGCCCGGCGTGCCCATGCTAAGACAGCTGTCAAATCCGCCCGCCGTTGCAGTGTACCTCGCGCGGAAAGGTGCCCTGCGGGTCCTCGCAGCGGGCGTCACGACCGTGCGCGATCTCGGTTCCGACCAGTACATGGACATTGCCATGCGCGACTTGATCAACCGCGGCGAAATGATCGGCCCGCGCATGTTTGTCTGCGGTTACGGACTCACCATCACCAGCGCCCCTTACAAGCCCGGCCTGAATCTTCCCGCTGGCGGAGTCGCCGATGGTGTGCCCGAAGTGCTCCGCGTCGTGCGCCAGCAAATCGCTGCCGGAGCCGACGTGATCAAAATGTTTGCGTCCACCGGAACCGACGACGACACCACCGGCTTTCAGACCTACAACTACGACGAAATCAAGGCCGCAGTGGACACCGCGCATCAGTTTGGCAAGAAGATCGCGATTCACTCCTATGGGCCGGATGGTGCGCGCGACGCCGTCCGCGCCGGTACCGATTCACTGGAACATGCTAGCGATCTTGACGATGCCACCATTGCCGAAATGGCCAAACGCGGCACCTTTTACGTCCCCACCATCGACCACAACCGCTATTACCTCGACAACTGGCAGAAGATCGGGTACACCAACGGCTTTCAGGAAAAGACCAAGGCGTTCATCCAGCGCAATCTGGAAAGCGCGCGCAAAGCTCACAGCGCCGGCGTGAAATTCGCCATGGGCTCGGACGCGATTTATTCCGGGTTCGGCGAAAACACCCGGGAACTGGAATGGTTCGTAAAAGCAGGCCTGACTCCCGAGGAAGCATTAAAAACCGCTACCACCAACGCCGCCGAACTGCTCGGGAAATCCAGCGAACTAGGCTCGGTCGCCCCCGGCTATTTCGCCGACCTCGTCGCTGTCGAAGGCGACCCCACTGCCGACATCAGCGTCGCCATCTCCAAAGTCAAATGGGTGATGAAAGCGGGCCAAATGGTCGCCGAGAAGAAATGAGTGCAAGGAGGGCACGGAGATTTAAGGAGTGAACTACCGAATACTGAAGCTGCGGCGCCGGCCTGGCCGCAGCCAATTGTTCAAAGGTCGTGGAATTTGCCTGCCGACGGGGCTACTTTCAGGCCCCCACCGTTCTCGTCGCTGACTCGGCGAAGCGTGGCCTCAGATGCCGGGTAGTCGCACAGCGCCTGGATGACTAAGCGCTTCTCTCGCAACGACAAGGGTATTGCCGGCCAAGATTTCAGACCATGACCCCATAGTCTCAGCAGTTTGACGGGATTTTTGACCGAGTGCTACAGTTTCATGTCTGCAAAGATTTATTTCTCAGCAGTCCAGCAGAATCGCAAAGCGACCGAGAGCGAGGAAGAGTTATGGCAACGGCAGCGGCTCCGCGTGTGTACAAGAATTTCATCAACGGCGAATGGGTGGATGGCAAAGGCGGAACGGCCTACGACAATCGCAATCCGGGCAACACCGATGAACTGGTAGGCATGTTTGTGTCTTCCAGCCCGGAAGACGTCGACGCCGCGGTCGATGCCGCAAAGGAAGCGTACAAATCGTGGCGGCTGGTTCCGGCGCCTAAGCGTGCGGAGATTCTCTACCGCACGGCCGAGCTGCTGGTGCAGCGCAAAGAGCAGTTCTCCCGCGACATGACCCGCGAAATGGGCAAAGTGCTGGCCGAAACCCGCGGCGACGTGCAGGAAGCCATTGACATGGCCTATTACATGGCCGGCGAAGGCCGCCGGCTCTTCGGCCAGACCACTCCTTCGGAATTGCCCAACAAATTTGCCATGAGCACGCGGCAATCCATTGGCGTCTGCGGAATGATCACGCCGTGGAATTTTCCCATGGCCATTCCGTCGTGGAAGATGATGCCTGCGCTGGTTTCCGGCAACACCGTGGTGCTGAAACCCGCCGAAGACACCCCGCTCTCTTCTTATCACTTGGTTCAAACGCTCACCGAAGCGGGTTTGCCCAAGGGCGTAGTGAATCTGGTTAGCGGCGACGGGCCCAATGCCGGCGCTCCGCTTTCTCAACACAAAGAAGTTCCGGTCGTGAGCTTCACCGGCTCGACCGCTGTGGGGCGCATCATCGCGCAAGCCTGCGCGCCGGACTTCAAGCATGTTTCGCTGGAAATGGGCGGCAAGAACATCATCATTGTGATGGATGACGGCAACCTTGATTTGGCAGTAGACGGTGCTGTGTGGGGCGGTTTCGGCACTACCGGCCAGCGCTGCACCGCGGCGTCCCGGATCGCGGTTCACAAGCACGTGTACGGCGAATTCGTAAAGCGCTTTGTCGAGCGCGTGAAAAAACTGAAAGTCGGCGATGGCCTCGACCCCACGGTGGAAATGGGGCCGTGCATCAACGAGCAGCAGTTGCAGACGGTGATGTCTTATGTCGAAATCGGCAAGAACGAAGGCGCCAAATTGCTTACCGGCGGCCACCGTCTGCAGAGTGATGCACACGCTAAGGGCTGGTTCCACGAACCGACGGTCTTGGGCGATTGCAACGCTAAGATGCGCATCGCCCAGGAAGAGATCTTCGGCCCAGTGGTCTCTCTGATTCCGTTCGGCAGCTTCGCTGAAGCGATTGAAATCGCCAACGGCGTACCGTATGGATTGTCGGCTTCCATCTACACCAAGAACGTGAACCAGGCGTTCGCTGCGATGCGAGATATTTATACCGGCATCGTCTACGTCAACGCTCCGACCATCGGTGCGGAAACCCACATGCCCTTCGGTGGCACCAAGCAGACCGGCAACGGCCATCGCGAAGCCGCTATCGCCGCCATCGACTTCTACACCGAGTGGAAAACGCTCTACATCGACTACTCCGACAAACTCCAGCGCGCTCAAATCGACAACGCTTAGCTTTTGCTGTCGCGTTCCGGGGAATCCATCGGTTTGCTGGTCGAATCTTGCGCTCGCAAGAAGTTGCTGAAACAATTCGAATGATGGGATTGCGCCTTTGCTTATGAAGCGCAGCCTTGCCAAGGTTTTTTGTTCCGTGCAGGCGGTCGGCGCCTTGTGCGGTATAGGTGCGTATCTCGCTCTAGAGCCCGTTGCTGTGGCTTGTTTCCTTGCTGCTGTTGCTGCCAGGAAGTCTCGTCGGCTGGTTTCGCCTGTTGGCCCAAGATTGGAAAGGCAACCCATCTCTTTTGGCGTTGGGCTTGCTCGCTATGATTGCCAATGTGGTCCTCTTTGTGTTGACGGTCCTGCTGTTGGAGCGGCGAAGAAAAGGGAACCGAACCTTCCGCTAGCGTTGACCGCTCTTGACAGGCTTCCTAAAATAGTAGTTAGCACTCATCCAGCGAGAGTGCTGCCATGAGGAACGCACCGCTACAGGAACGGCGCAACCGGCAAATCCTTGCCGATCTGGTCCGGACCTACATTGAAACCGGCGAACCGGTCTCGTCGCGCGCGATTTCGCGGCGCTTCGAAGAAGTGCTGAGCACTGCGACCATTCGTAACATCATGGCCGACCTCGAAGATGGCGGCTTTCTGTATCAGCCGCACACGTCGGCGGGCCGAGTCCCAACCGCCGCGGCGTACCGCTTCTTCGCGCAGGAGATTGCTTCACAGGCCACGCTCAGCGTGGAAGACAAAGAGTGGATCCAGCGCGAATTTGCTGGTGCGAACAGCCGCCTGGAAATCACCGAGCGCGCCGGCCACGTGCTCGCGGAAGTCTCGAGCGGTTTGGGAATCATCGTTTCACCTCCTCTCAGCAAGACCGTTTTGGAACACGCGCGAATCTGGCTGCTGCCCGACGGCCGCGTGGTGGTGGTCCTGATTTCGCCGGGCGGCGTGACGCGCGACAAGGTGATGCGTCCGCCGCGCAACTTTACCCAGCAGGAACTGGACGCGACTTCGGAGTTTCTGAATCGCAACTACTCCGGCTGGACGCTGGAAGCGATTCGAGCTGACTTGCTGGTGAAGTTGGCGACGGAAAGCGAACTTTATGAAGGTTTGTTGCGCGGCGCGCTCGCGTTGTGCGATCCGGCGGTGCTGGGCGATGAGAACGCTTCGCAGGTACATGTCGAAGGCACGGCGCAGATTGTCGGGGCGCCGGAGTTCGCCAATCAGGCGCAGTTGCGCGAGCTGCTTACAGCCATTGAAGAAAAGCACCGGCTGGTGACGGTTCTGAATGCGTGCATTGACGCCCCGGAGCCGGTGTTGGTGCAGATTGGCGTGAAGGAGATTTCGATTGCGGGTGACAACCTGGCGCTGATCAGTGCGCCGTATTCTCGCGGCGATGGCGTGCAGGGTTCGCTGGGCGTACTGGGTCCGACGCGCATGCGCTACGAGCGGGCAATCAATGCGGTGGCGTACGTGGCGCAGATTTTCAGCGAGTCGTTAAGCAAGATTTCGTAGGTCAAACGAGGAAAGTAGAGAATCCGGGCTAAAGCCCGGAACTACATGAAGAGGGGAAGAGGTTGTGGACAAAGAGATCAAGGTCGCGAAAGACATTCGGATTCCGGTGGAGCGGAGCGACGAGAATCCGGATACAGGTTTGCAGAGCGAGTCGGCCAAGACCGATGCCGGAGTAGCCAAGCTGGCTGCCGATTTGGAAGATTTGCGCCAGACGCTGTTGCGGCGCCAGGCCGACTTTGACAACTACAAGAAGCGGATTGAGAAAGAGCGCGCGGAAGATTCCAAGCGTACGACAGCGCGGCTGATTGAAGCGCTGATTCCAGCGATTGACGGATTTGAGCAGGCGCTGGCGGCGCATCGCGAAGCGGAATACGAGAACTACCGCAAGGGCTTCGAGCTGATCTATAAACAGCTGCTGGGCAACATCAGCAAACTTGGAGCGGAGCGGATTGACCCGACCGGCGCGCAGTTTGATCCCCACCTGCATCAGGCGATGGATCGTGCGGAAACGACAGACCATGCGGACGGAACTGTGATCCAGACGTTTCAACCGGGTTATGTCTATCACGGCCGCGTGCTCAGACCCGCTATGGTTCGTGTAGCGGTGCATCCGGCGTCCGCATCCAAAACAAATATCAACTAGAAGGACACCCGAAACATTTCTTCAGGGGCTAAAGCCCCAAGTTGTTGGGCAGACTTAATGCCGGGGCAGTCGTAATGTCGGACCCGAAGGTCCGGCCTCCGGAGGGCAATGAGCGCGAGGGGGTAAGGAAGGGAAATGGCGAAGGCGAATCAGCGGGATTTTTATGAGGTGCTGGGCGTTGCCAAGACGGCTACGGTGGACGAAATCAAGTCGTCTTACCGCAAGGCGGCGCTGAAATGGCATCCGGACCGCAATCCGGAAAACAAGCACGAGGCGGAAGCGAAGTTCCGCGAGTGCACGGAAGCCTACAGCGTGCTGAGCGATCCGGAAAAGCGCCAGATCTACGATACCTATGGCCACGCGGGATTGAGCCAGGCCGGCGGAATGGGCGGCGTGGATTTCAGCGGCACGATTTTTCAGGACTTCCACGACATCTTTGGCGACTTCTTTGGATTCGAAGATGTAATCGGAGGCGGCCGGCGAGGGCGCACTCGCCAACAGCGCGGTGCGGATTTGCGTTACGACATGACGCTGACGTTTGAAGAAGCGGCGTCGGGTGTTTCGACGAAAATCAAGCTTCCGAAGCAGGAGCTTTGCGGGCCGTGCCACGGGACGGGCGCGAAGACGGGAACGGGCGCGACGGCTTGCCAGAATTGCGGGGGCCGCGGACAGCTGGCGTACCAACAGGGATTTTTCACGATTACCCGGACCTGCCCGGCGTGCCAGGGCTCGGGACAAATCATCAAGGAGCGCTGCCCGGATTGTCGTGGGCAAGGGCGCATTCATCGCGAGAAGACGATTGATTTGCGCGTGCCGGCGGGTGTGGACAGCGGAACGCGGCTGCGCGTGCCCGGAGAAGGCGAAGCGGGCGCCAACGGCGGGCCGAACGGCGACTTGTATGTAGTGCTCGATGTGAAGGAGCACACGTTTTTCGAGAGGCGTGGCGCGGATCTGTATTGCACGATTCCGGTGAGCATTGTGCAGGCGACGCTGGGCGCGGAGATTTCTGTGCCGGGATTGACTGGAGAAGAACGGCTGAAAATTCCCGAGGGTACCCAGAGCGGCGCGGTGTTTCGCATCAAGGGGCATGGTCTGCCTGATCCGAGGGGAGGCGGCAAAGGCGATTTGTATTATCACGTGCGGGTGCTGACTCCTTCGAAACTGACGCGCGAACAGCGCAAGCTGATGGAACAGCTCGGCGCGACGCTGAGCGTGGAGAACAAGCCGGCGGAGCGCGGGTCGTCTTTTTTTGACAAGGTGAAGGATATTTTTGGTTAGGACCCAGCCCGGCTGGCTCCGCGCGGAATGACAGGGTAAAGCCAAGTACGGTCGGAGCGCAGAATTGCGAAGACGATTTTTTGTGGATGGGTTCGATGGTGACCGCGCGGAGTTGGCTGGAGAGGCAGCCCATCACGTGGGCCGGGTGCTGCGTGCGGAGCGGGGTCAGCTCTACGAGTTGAGTGACGGCACGAAGGTCCGGCTTGGCAAGATTGAGTTTGCAGGTAGAGACCGCATCGAGTTTTCCCTCCTGGAAGAGATTCCGGCCATAGTTTCTTCGCTAGACAAGACTTTGCTGCTGGCGATCGTGAAATTTGACATGTTTGAGTGGGCCATTGAAAAGGCGACCGAGCTGGGTGTGAACCGAATCGAGCCGCTTTCAGCGGCGCGCAGCGAGAAAGGCTTGCTGGCTGCAGCCGAAAAGCGGGCGGAGCGGTGGAACAGGCTGGTGTTTGAGGCTTCGCAACAGTCGCGGCGGGTGAAGTTGCCGGCGATTGTGGCGGCGCAGAGACCCGCAGCGGCGTTTGGGGGGTGTGATGCGGAGTTGAAATTAATGCTGTCGGAGCGAAAGACGGCGCGGGTATTGCGGCAGATTCTGAACGGGAGTACTGCGACCTCGGTGACGCTGGCGGTCGGGCCGGAGGGCGGATGGACGGACGAGGAGTTTGCAGCGGCACTAGATCACGGATTTGCGGAGGTGTCATTGGGGAATCTGATTCTGCGGACGGAGACGGCGGTGACGGCGGGGTTAGCTGCGGTGAATTTTGCGCTGGACGCCGGTGCACAAGCGAAGCCGCCGAAGAGTTGATTAGGATAACGCAGAGGCGCAGGGTGCGCTGAGGGTGGGCGGAGGGTGTGCAGGAAAAAGTGGCGCCGAGCCGCCGCGCTCCATAAAAGACGGACTGCAACGGACGGCGGATGATAGGATAGCGGCCATGGCGAGCTGGCGAAAATCGCTCAAGAGCGCGACCCTTCTAGTCGCGGTGGCGACAAGCGCTTACGGCTTGAAGGCTCAGGACCGGCCGCTGCGGACGGTGGATGCGGAAACGGCTCCAGCCGGAACAGCACGCGCGGAAGTGGGTTTCGACTTTTTGCAGGATGTGGGATTTCCGCTTTCGGGGCTGCGTGGCGATGAGACGTCCGTGGGCCTGATGGATGTGCGGCTGGGCATCGGCAAGATTGCCGAAATCGAAGTGGCCGGTTCGCTGCAGAATTTTCTGGATGTGAAGTCGCGCGGAACTTCGTTCGTTCCGAACTTGGAGCTGACCGGGGCGAATACCACGCATGATAGCGGCGACTACAGGCTGGCGACCAAGGTGCGAATCATAAAGGGCCAAGGAAAGCGGCCCGGGCTTGCGTTCAAGTTCGGTTTCGTGATGCCAAACTCCAACCAGGCGCGAGGGATTGGAACGAACACAACAAATGTGTTCGCGCTGGTGGCATTAGAAGAGCAGATTCGCAAGCTTAGCGTGTTCGGAAACGCAGGGCTGGAGATTTTGCAGGCGCCGAATGCGCTGTTCACGCAAAACGATGTGCTGATTTACGGCGGCGCGTTCAAGTATCCGCTTCACCGGCGGGTGGACCTTGTGGGGGAAGTGAGCGGCCTGTACTCGGACCGGCATATCAATGATGCGTTGCTTGGCACGCAGAGCACCGGGCAGGCCAGGCTGGGATTGTTGGTGCGGGCGGGGGGCTTTACATGGGATCTAGCGGGGATTCGCGGGTTGAACAAGTACGACCCGCGATCCGGATTTACGTTTGGGGTGAGTAAGGATTTTCGCCTGTTCGACTACAGCAAGATTGAATAACAAATCGGTGTAAGCCCTCTCAGAGAAAGTGGCAACCTGGCGACTCCGGTAAAAGAGAGGCTCCTCGCCTGCTTCGCGCGGAATGACAATTTGCCAAGTGGCGATGGTCAAGCCGGCGAAAGACCGCCCGAAGGCCATCAGCCGTCAAAATTCCCAGTCCGGACAGCACGGATTGCATCTGGAAAGCACTGCGGCTCGCATGTTATAAATGAGAAGCACGCAGATGCCGAACTCGGACGAGCCGCTAACCACACCCGCGAATCCACCGGATGCAGCCGTGGAGAGCGCAGGGCATTCCTCGCCGTCAACTTCCTCTTCCGCGCAAAACAATAAGGAGCGCCATCGGCACTTGCGCCACGAAATCCGGGTGTGGACGCGCGATCTGCTGATTGCAGTCGGGCTGGCGCTGGTGATTATCATTTTCTTGTACCAGCCGGTGAAGGTCGAAGGCACCAGCATGGCGCCGCTGCTTTCGGATCAGGAGCGGATCTTCATCAACAAGTTTGTGTACCGGTTTGAGCCCATTCAGCGCGGCGACGTGGTGGTGTTCTGGTATCCGTTGGACCGCAGCAAATCATTCATCAAGCGGGTTATTGCGCTGCCGGGGGAAAGCGTAGAGATTCGGCAAGGCGCAGTATATGTTGACGGGCTACAGCTTCGAGAGCCGTATGTGCCGCCACAATATGAGGATTTGAGCGATTACGGGCCGGTGCGGGTGCCGCCGAACATGTTTTTCGTGATGGGCGATCACCGAATCAGCTCCAATGATTCGCGGGTGTTCGGGCCGGTGCCCAGCCGGTTCATCTACGGCCGCGCGGTGTTTGCGTATTGGCCGGTGGATCATTTCGGATCGCTCTCGACCACGGCGGAAGCGCAAGAGAAATGAAAATTTTTGCGACCAATATCGGAGGCTACACTGACCGAAGTTCTGCACCGACCCGCAATCCTCGCGCTGGAAGACGGGCGCGTCTTTAACGGCCGCGCGGCGGGCGCGATCACGCGCCGCGGCGGCGAAGTCGTTTTTAATACCAGCCTTACCGGATACCAGGAAGTTTTCACCGATCCCAGCTATGCCGGGCAGATCGTGTGCCTGACCTATCCGCACATTGGCAACGTTGGCGCAAATCTGGACGACGAAGAGGCGGGCAAACCGTACATCGAATCGCTGGTGGTGCGCGAATTTTCGCAGATTGCATCGAACTGGCGGTCGAGCGAGACCGCGCATCTTTATTTGAACCGGCACAAGATTCCGGTCATCTGGGACATTGATACCCGGGCACTGGTGCGGCATATTCGCAAGGTCGGCGCATTACGCGGTGTGGTTGCGACGGACGGAACGGCCTCGGATCAGCTGATTCATGAAGCGAAAAGCTTGCCGACGATGGCCGGGCAGGAGTTGGCCACGCGGGTGAGCTGCGCGAAGCCCTACGATTGGGGTAAAGGCTCGATTGAGCTGGTGACTTCGCCGTGGTCGGAAGAAATGGGCGATGCCGGGCAAAACAACGAGGCCCAGAGATTACGAGTGGTGGCCTACGATTTCGGAATCAAACAGAACATATTGCGGTTGTTGACGGACCATCATTGTGAAGTAGGCGTGGTTCCAGCGACGACCAGCGCGGAAGACGTGCTGGGGATGAAGCCGGACGGAGTGTTTTTGTCGAACGGGCCAGGAGATCCGGAGCCGATGGAATACGCGGTGGAGAATGTGCGCAAGTTCATCGGAAAAGTCCCGGTGTTTGGGATTTGCCTGGGACACCAGGTGTGCGGGCTTGCCCTGGGCGGGAAGACGTTCAAGCTGAAGTTCGGGCACCACGGGTCGAATCATCCGGTAAAGAATCTGTTGACGAACCAGATTGAAATTACCGCCCAAAACCATGGCTTTTGCGTGGATCCCGACTCCCTGCCATCCAGCGATGTGGAAGTGACGCATCTGAACCTAAACGATCACACCAATGAGGGGATACGGCACAAGTTGGCACCGATTTTCAGCGTGCAATATCACCCGGAGGCATCGCCGGGGCCGCACGATTCACACTATTTGTTTACGCAGTTCACGGATTTGATGAAGGAGTGGCAACGGCCGGGAAGCTCAAGGCGGTAGCTGCAAGCTGCGAGGTTGGTTGGAAATGGCGGCGAAATCCTCCAAAAGATTAGCGGTGGCAGGATTCGCGGGGCTGCTGGCAGCATTGCCGGCAGCGCAGACGCCCAAACTGAATATTCGTACGGCGCATCATGGGCCGATGGAGGAGCAGCGCCGGGATCAGATGCTGCGGCTGGCCGCCCAATACGACTTGAAGAAATACACGATTACCAGGGATTTGGTGATTGAGCATGGGCGCCATCAATCATTCCTATCCCGTGCTGACTTCGAATCTGCGGTTTTTGGATGACGACGACCTGGCGCTTTCGGCCTACGTGCACGAGCAAGGACACTGGTACCTGATGGAGCGGCACCGGGATGAGAATCCGCGACTGCAGGAAGACTTGCAGAGAGCGTTTCCGAATTTGGATTACCGGCAGCCGGAAGGCGACGGAGGGCTAAAGAGCAGCTATTTCCACATTGCCGTGTGCATGCTGGAGTGGCAAGCGATGGAGGAGTTGCTGGACCGGAAGCGCGCGCGGCGGGTGATTGCGTGGAAGCAGTAGGATCACTACCAGGGGATTTATGCGCTGCTGCTGGAACGGCGCGAACAGGTGGAAGCGGTGCTCGATCGCAACAGGGTGAGATGGTGAGCAGGATGAGGCGACACTTTCGGCAGGGCTAAGGCCGTGCCCTGACGAAGGCTCAAGGCCAAGTTTGTAGAGAAAAGATTTGAAGGGAAGAAATGCCGAAGCGCAAAGACATCAAGAAGATTCTGATTATCGGGTCGGGACCGATCATCATCGGGCAGGCCTGCGAGTTTGACTATTCGGGTGTGCAAGCGTGCAAGGCGCTGCACGCGGAAGGCTACGAGACGGTTTTGGTGAACTCGAATCCGGCGACGATCATGACCGATCCGGGGATGGCGGACCGGACGTTTGTTGAGCCGCTTTCGAAGGAGTATTTGGAAGCGATTCTCATCAAAGAGAAGCCGGACGCAATTTTGCCTACGGTGGGCGGGCAGACCGCGTTGAACCTGGCAGTGGAGTTGGCCGAAGGCGGGATTCTCGAAAGACACAAGGTGGAGATGATTGGCGCGTCGCTGCGCGCAATTAAAGTGGCCGAAGACCGACTGTGGTTCAAGGATGCGTGCCGGAAGATCGGGCTGGAGGTACCGGCGTCGGCGCTGATTAATAACGCCCAGGACGCGATGCGCTTGTGCGAACAGCTGGGCTTTCCGCTGGTCATCCGGCCGTCGTTCACGCTGGGCGGAACGGGCGGAGCAATCGCCTACAACCGCGAAGAGTTTGCCGATTCGATCGCGGCGGCACTGGATGCCAGTCCGGTACACGAAGCGTTGGTGGAAGAGTCGGTGCTGGGGTGGAAAGAGTACGAACTGGAAGTGATGCGGGACTTCCGCGACAACTTTGTGGTGATCTGCTCGATTGAAAATTTTGACCCGATGGGCGTGCACACCGGCGACTCGATTACCGTGGCTCCGGCGCAGACGCTGACCGACAAGGAATATCAGCGGATGCGCGACGCGGCCGCGGCAATCATCCGCGAAGTGGGCGTGGAGACCGGAGGATCGAACGTGCAGTTTGCGGTGAATCCGGAAAACGGGCGCATGGTGGTTATTGAAATGAATCCGCGCGTTTCGCGCAGCTCGGCGCTCGCCAGCAAGGCCACAGGTTTTCCAATTGCAAAGATTGCGGCCAGGCTGGCGGTCGGCATGTCGCTCGATGAGATTCCGAACGACATCACGAAAAAAACTCCAGCGTCGTTTGAGCCGACCATCGATTACGTGGTAACCAAGGTTCCGAAGTGGCAGTTCGAGAAGTTTCCCGGATCGGACAGCACGCTGGGTACACAGATGAAGTCGGTGGGCGAAGTGATGGCCATCGGCCGGACGTTCAAGGAGTCGCTGCAGAAGGCGATTCGTTCGCTGGAGCCGCATACGCCATGGAGGGCGCCGGCGGATACGCCGGATTCAGTGTTGCGCGAGAAACTTTCGACGCCGCGGCCGGACCGGATTCATTGGCTACTGACAGCGATCGAGCGCGGGCTGCACGCGGAAGAGATTTGCGAGCTGACCAAGATTGATCCGTGGTTCGTGGAACAGATGGAAGAGCTGGTGGCGATGAACAAACGCGCCTCCGGCGTGACGGTGGAGACCGCGTCTAAGGAACTGTTGCGCGAAGTGAAGCGGCACGGGACTAGCGACGAAACGCTGGCGCAGATGTGGAAGACGACTCCGGCGGCGGTGCGCTTGCAGCGCGCGCGTTACGGCGTGTCTCCGGTGTTCAAGCGGGTGGATACGTGTGCGGCGGAGTTCGAGTCGTTCACGCCATACATGTACTCGACGTACGAAGATGAAGACGAATCGGACGCACAGGCGCGGCCGAAAATCATGATCCTGGGCAGCGGGCCGAATCGTATCGGGCAGGGAATCGAGTTTGATTACTGCTGCTGTCACGCCAGCTTTGCGCTGCACGAAGATGGCTACGAGACGATTATGGTGAATTGCAATCCGGAAACGGTGTCCACCGACTATGACACGTCGGACCGGTTGTACTTTGAGCCGCTGACGCTGGAAGACGTGCTGGCGATTGTGGAGAAGGAAAAGCCGCAAGGCGTGATCGTGCAGTTTGGCGGGCAGACGCCACTGAACCTCGCGCTGGAATTGAAGCGCAACGGGGTGCCGATCATTGGGACGGCGCCGGAATCGATCGACTTGGCGGAAGACCGGCGGCGGTTCGGGCGTTTGTTGGAGGAGCTAAAGATTCCGCAACCCCGTAACGCCACGGCGCTGGTGCCGGAAGAAGCGGCGCGTTTGGCGGCAGAGATTGGTTTGCCGGTGCTCGTGCGACCGAGCTACGTGCTGGGCGGGCGCGCGATGGTGATCGCCTACGACGTCAACACGGTTCAGGAATATGTGGCGCAAGCGGCATTGATGGGCCCGGCGCGGCCGGTGCTGATTGACCAGTTCCTGGAGGAAGCAACGGAAGTCGACGTGGACGCGCTAGCCGATGGTACCAACGTGGTCATCGGCGGAATCATGGAGCACATCGAAGAGGCCGGCGTGCATTCGGGCGACTCTTCGTGCGTGCTGCCGCCCGTAAGCTTGTCGCCTGCGGTGCTGGAGACCATCCGGGATCACACGAAGCGGCTGGCGGTGGCGCTGAAGGTGGTCGGGCTAATGAATGTGCAGTATGCGATTCAGCGCGACACGGTGTATGTGCTGGAAGTGAATCCG
>CAZQOB010000008.1:0-98698 GCA_964594885.1 uncultured Acidobacteriaceae bacterium | reverse complement strand
ACGCGATTCCGTGCCGCGCCGCTTGCGCGTAAGCGTGATGATTGTTGTGCCAGCCCTCACCAAACGTCAGCATCGCTACCCAGAAACTGTTGCGCGAATCGTCCTTGGTGGCGAAACGCCGTGAGCCCCACATGTGCGTCGCCGAATTCACCAGCCACGTCGCGTGCATTCCGTGCACCACACGGAAGAAAATTGCCCACAGCACAAACGGCATACCGCCCAGTAAATAGAAAATCACGCCCAGAATTGCCAGCGGAACCCAGTGCCACTTGCTAATCCACATGTGAAACCGGTCTTTGCGCAGATCCGGAACGTAGGGCAGCAGGTCCTTGGTATTGCTGTGCATCGCCTGCCCGGTGATGATCCAGCCCATATGCGCCCAGAAGCCGCCGTCCCGCGGCGTGTGCGGATCGCCTTCCATGTCCGTATTCTGGTGATGGATGCGATGCGTCGCCACCCATGCGATTGGCCCGCCTTCCAGCGCCAGCGAACCGCACGTGGTTAGAACATATTCCACCCACTTCGGGGTCTTATAGCCACGGTGCGTCAGCAACCGGTGATAGCCCATTCCAATGCCCAGGCTTCCGGCAACCCACCACATCAGCAACGCCAATAACAGCGCCTTCCAGGTAATAAAGAACAGCGCCCCGATTGCTCCGATGTGAAACATGACCATGAAGTAGGTCGTGGTCCAGTTGATCGGTGTACGAAATGTTCTGTCGCTTTCGAAGATACTCATTCGGCTGATGGCCCTCGGTGGATTTAGAAAATCGTTTTACAAGTCTTACTGCACGTACGAAACTATCACGAGCGCTCTGGTCTGCTTTGTAATACTTGTGTAATCGCTGCCGGCGCGTGGCCAAGCTGCTAACTGTACGCAAAACTGGCCGACCGTACAGGCAAACGCGACACTGGCTATGTAGAATTGTTTTAGCCCCGGTTTTGGGGCTTCCTGAGGTGCTTCGTGCGTCGCACGCTTCTCGTTCTGCTGCTTTTCGTCTGGCCATCGCTGGTGCAACAAGCGCCCGCGCAAGAGCCCGACAGATCTCACATGCAGCACGGCTCCGCGCATGGCGGGTTCATGCAAGGAGGTATGCATCACGCGATCGCACAAGGTGTGATGCTTGACGTCAAAACCGACGCCGCCTCCCACACCATCACGCTGCGGGTCGGCCCGATGACTCTACCCGCCAACACCCCGCACATGAAGATGCCGCAGCCCGCCGATCTCGTCTGGACCATTCCTCTGTCCGGCTGGCTGCTTGCATATCATCCGAAGCTCGTGGACGCTTCCGGCAACTCCGTTCCCGGCACGGTTCTCCATCACGTCGCCTTCTGGAACGAAAACCGCTCCGATTTCCTCTGCCCCAGCAAGGAAGAGCACATCTTCGGCGCGGGCGGCGAACTTACCGACTGGGCCGCGATTCCCGGTTTCGGCTATCGCGTGGAAAAAGGCGACCGCATCCGCATTGAAACCATGAATCACAATCCGACGGCGACTTCGTACGACAAGGTTTTCCTGGAAGTTGCGATTCCCTATCTCGACGACGCTACCCCGGCTCCAGTAAAGAATGTTTATCCCACCTGGATTGACGTCGGCGTCTGCGGCAACTCCAGCTACAGTCTCCAGCCCGGGCCCAGCAAGAAAACCGGCACCGTGCCGGTGAAATACGCGGGTGTGTTGCTGGGCGTCGGCGGCCACATGCACGACTACGGCCAGCAGCTCATGCTGGAAACTCCCGGCGCTGAAAAGCCGATCGCCACGCTCAACGCTAAGTCCGACGACAAGGGGCACCTGCTCAGTGTTCCCGTCGTCACTTTCTTCCAAACTGGCGGCTACCAACTCGCCGCCGGACAAAACCTCACCGTCACTTCCACCTACAACAATCCCACCGGCAAACTCCTTCACCACGGCGCCATGGGCATTGTTGTCGGTTACTTCGTCCCCAACGATCCGGCCGCCCTCAACGGCCTTCGGCACCCCGGCCCTCGCCGTCGGCCCACAACATGCAGCACTCCCACGACGAGTGAGCGCTTTCGCTTATGTAGTGGCCGGTCTTTAGACCGGCTTGTTCCTCCTCATCTCCCGTAATCTCCAGCCCGGTCGCCCAACTTGCCATCCCGAGCAAAATCGAGGGATCTCTTTTCTCTGGTCTCTAACCCCCAACCCGTAACGACTTCGCTCCCAGACTCGCCATCGTTCACGTCCAGAGCGCTCATTCATGAGATAACTTCCCTAGCAATCAGAGCGAGACACGCATGCCCGACCGCGTCTGTCCCTACTGTGGTAAGCCAATCAGCGTCCTGTTGGACCGCTGCCCCTACTGCCGCGAAGACGTGCCGCGGGCAGCCACTCCCGGCCTAGGGCCCGTCCCGGCGCGCACTCCTTCGCCATCCAATCCTCGCGGAAACATCCGCCGCGGCCTGCTCTGGGCCCTGCTCGCGGGCGTCCTGTACTACTTCGCCAGCGGCAGCAGTCCGCTCAAGATTCCCGTTCCCATCCCGTACTTCATCTCCCAACTCCTGCTCAACATCCTCATCCCGCTGGTCTTTCTGGCCGGCGTAGCCATGGCCCTCTACGGTCTTTTCCAATCCCTCCGTCGCTAGTCTGCCGAGCCGCCGGCTGCCTATCGAGGGGAGCGTTTTGTTGCCGCACCGGCCTCCAGCCGACCCGGGTGCTCTCCAGCGGTGCAACGCCTGAATGTGACAGCAGCGGCCCCTTTCTGTCCAACAAAGGGCATCAGGCCACCGCAGCCTTTTCGAGTCTGTTATACTGAATGGTCTGCAATCTCAATCGAATGGAAGTGTAAGCGTCATGGCAATGAAGTGTGAACTCTGCGGCAAAGGCCCCAGCTACGGTAACGTGGTGAGCCACGCCAACAATACCCGGCGGCGCCGCTGGAATCCCAATCTGAAGTCGGTCCGCGCCCTGGTCGGCAGCACGCACAAGCGGGTGAAAGTCTGCACCGCCTGTATCCGCGCCGGCAAAATCAAAAAAGTCGCCTGAGCGGGACACCCAACTTGCAAAACGCGCGCCCGATTCTCCCCCGCAAGCGCATGTCCGCATACCTGCAAGGAGCGGCGGCTTCGCTGCTTGCCGCGGCGCTGCTCGCGACCGGCGGCTGGGTCATCGGCTGCAACAAGTCCGCCGCGCCCGCTCCTGACGTGTGGGCGGTGGTGAATGGCAAGGAGATCAAGCGCGACGAAGTGGAAAAGTATTACCGCACTCGCGTCAATCCCGAAGGCCAGGAGCCTTCGCAGGAAGAAGCTCTTTCCCTAAAGCTGAACGTCATCGACGAGCTCATCAACAACGAAATCCTGATGGAGCGCGCCAAGAAGCTGAACCTGGAAGCCAGCGACGGCGAAGTCGAAGACAAGTTCACCGAGTTCAAGAGCCCGTACACCGAAGACGAGTTTCAGCGCCAGCTAAAAGAGCGCGGCGTCACTGTGGACGATTTGAAAAACACGGTGCGGCGCGAAATTTCCATCCAAAAGCTGATCAACCGCGAAGTCGTTTCCAAAGTGACCATCACCGATCAGGACATCCAGGATTTTTACAACGCGAACCGCCCGCAGTTTAACGTGGCCGAGCCACAATATCGCATCGCGCAGATCGTCGTCACTCCGCGAAAGGAGCCGCAGATCCGCAACCGCAAAAACGACGACGCCACCAACGAAGTCGAAGCGCAACGCAAAGCGAAAATGCTGGTGGACCGCCTGAATAGCGGCGCCGACTTCGCGCAGCTGGCGATGGACTATTCCGAGGACATGAACTCGGCGATGACCGGCGGCGATCTAGGCTACGTACCGGAATCGGCGCTGAATCAGTCGGACCCCGCCCTGAAAAAGATTGTGTTGGGAATGAAGCCCGGCCAGGTGAGCCCGCCAATCGTGCTGAAAGACAGCATTCGCATTTTAAAATTGGTAACCCGCGAAGCGCCTGGACTGCGCGGACTCTCCGATCCGCAGGTGCAGCAATCGATTCGCGACACGCTGCGCAACCGCAAGGAACAGCTGCTGCGCGCCGCGTATCTGGCGGTCGCGCGCGATGAAGCCAAGATCACCAACTACTTGGCGCGGCAGGTTCTCGAAGCGAACGGCAAGCTGCCCAGCGCCGCAAAGTCCAACATGCCCGTCAAATCCATCGGCGCGCCTTCCACTTCCCTTCCGCAAAACTAGTTTCTGCCGATTCGGTCAAAACAAAAGCAGCTTCCTCACTTCGTTCGGAATGACAAATTTGCGAGAGGTCACTCGACCCAGGCGAGGACTTCGCCGGCGTTGATGGCTTGGCCCTCTTTTGCCAGCAGCCTTTCTACTTTACCGGACTTGGGTGAACGGATTTCGTTCTGCATCTTCATGGCCTCGACGACCAGCAGGCCTCGCCCCGCTTCGACTGCGTCGCCTTCGTTTACCAGCACGCGCACGACTTTGCCGGGCATCGGAGCGGTGATCTGCTGACGGCCTGCGACTTCCAGCGGACCATGTCTGCGGCCACGCCAGACGCGGGGATCGTTCACCTCCGCGCGATATTCCGCGAGGCCCGTGTTCAGCGTGAGAGATCCATCCGCGCGCGGCGCCACGCGAACCTGATACGATTGGCCTTTAAGAAGGACGCTGAATGTGTTCGGAGCCACTTCCGCGACGCTGGCGTCCAACTCTTTTCCATCCAGCGTCACCTTCCACTCGTCGCTGTTGCGCGCGAGTTCGACCATGCGCGTTTTGCCGCCGAGGCGCACTTCGTATTTCACAGGCGCTCCTGCTGCTGGCGGCGTGCTTCACGCTTCCACGCGGATTCAGTTTGCGCTGCGCTTGCAGTCCCTGAGCCCGCACTGTTATTGGTCGCCTGGTAGAGCCCAGCTGTGATCGCTGCTGCGTCTTCGCCATACTCCGGATTCATTGCAGGAGTTGGGCGACACAAGAGTTCGTCGAGCCACTTGGTGTGGATTTCCGCTTTGAGAAAGTCGGGTTCGGACAGGATCCGGCGGAACAATGCAGCGTTGGTTTTGATTCCGGTAATGGCGTATTCCTCGAGTGCGCGGCGCAAACGGGCAATGGTTTCCTCGCGGCTGTTGCCCCACGCGATGAGTTTGCTCAGCAGAGGATCGTAGTCCATCGGAACGGTCCAGCCTTCATACACACCTTCATCCACCCGGATGCCGGGACCATTGGGTTGGTGCAGCGAGAGAATTTTCCCCGGCGACGGCAAGAAATTGTTTCCGGGATCTTCGGCGTAAAGGCGGACTTCCATGGCGTTGCCGCGGGGCGTGATGGTTTCCCAGGCGAATGGCAATCGATGGCCGGCCGCGATGGCGATCTGCAATTTGACGAGATCGAGGCCGGTGACCTGCTCGGTTACGGGATGCTCGACTTGCAGCCGGGTGTTCACTTCGAGGAAGTAGAAGTTGAAGTGCGTGTCCACAAGAAATTCGACGGTGCCCGCGTTGGTGTAGCCTCCGGCGCGCGCGAGGCGGACGGCTGCGTCACCCATGCGCTTGCGCAGCTCCGGAGTCATGATGGGCGAAGGAGCTTCTTCGATAACTTTTTGATGGCGGCGCTGGACCGAACACTCGCGTTCGCCGAGAGAAACCACCCGGCCGTGATGGTCGGCTAGGATTTGAATTTCGATGTGGCGAGGTTTTTCCAAATATTTTTCGAGATACACACTGGCGTTGGCAAACGCATTAAGCGCCTCGGACGAAGCATCGCGAAGGGCCGATGAGAATTCGGCGTCGCTGTGCACGAGGCGCATGCCTTTTCCGCCGCCACCGGCGACGGCCTTGAGCAGCACCGGGTAGCCCATGCTGCGCGCGAGTTCCTGCGCATGTTGGGGATCTTCGATCGGATCGTTGGTGCCGGGAACGGTGGGAACTTCGGCGCGGCGTGCCAGCTGGCGCCCGGCAGTCTTTGCGCCGAGTGCTTCCATGGCGTCGGCATCGGGTCCGATGAAAGTGATCTTGGCGTCGGCGCAAGCTCGAGCGAGCTCCGGATTCTCCGCGAGAAAGCCATAACCAGGATGGATGGCATCGCAGCCAGCGTGCCGGGCGGCGCCAATGATTTTGTCAATGCACAGGTAGCTTTCCCGCGAGGGCGCTGGGCCGATGGGATAGGCTTCGTCGGCAAGGCGGACGTGGAGCGAGTTGCGGTCGGCAGCGCTGAAGACACAGGCAGCACGAATGCCAAGTTCGCGGCAGGCACGGAAAACGCGCACGGCAATTTCGCCGCGATTGGCGATGAGGATTTTGTTGAACATGGGCGGTACGGAATGCAGCGAAAGTGTAGCACGCAGGTGCGGGCGCGAAGGCCGAGCAATTCCCTTGCGTGCCCAATACTGGAGGAGTAAGAAATACAGCTTGGCACGAGTCAGTATTGCCTCTGATTTCAAGGGCTGATGAGAGGTTGCGATGAAGAGAAGCTTATTGTGGTTGTTGGTGTGTTGCGCTGCCGCGCCCGGGGGCCGAGGACAGGAGGCGACAATTGCGCCGCCGGAAAACATGGTGCTGGACCGCGTGCCTGCTATTCCCGCAACGTTGGCCGAGACGATTGGACGCTATACAGAAAATCGCGACGCCTTTCAAACCGACTGGCACCCGACACGGCGTGAAATGATCATTGGGACGCGGTTTGGAAACACCTACCAAGCGCATGTGGTGAAGATGCCTGGAGGCGCGCGGCAACAGTTGACGTTCTTTGCGGAGCCGGTATACGGCGCTTCCTATCACCCCAAGGGTGGCGACTATCTGCTGTTTCAGAAAGACGTAGGTGGTGGAGAGTGGTTTCAATTCTTCCGCTACGACCTGGAAAGTGGCGAGAACACTCTGCTGACCGACGGAAAATCGCGAAACACTTCAGCGCACTGGTCATCGGGTGGCGACTTGATCGCTTACGTTTCCACGCGGCGCAATAAGCAGGACACGGACTTGTGGGCAATGAATCCGGCCGACCCAGAGACCGATCACATGGTGGTCGAACTGAGCGGCGGAGGGTGGGAACCGCAGGATTGGTCTCCCGACGACAAGAAGATTCTGTTACTGGAAGGGGTTTCGATCAACGAATCCTATTTGTGGATCGTGGACGCAGTTACGGGCGAAAAGACGGAGTTGACATCGCGCAAGGCTCAGGAACAAGTGGCGTACGCCAACGCCCATTTCAGCAAGGACGGAAAGGGCGTTTACGTCACAACGGACAAGGATTCCGAGTTTCAGAGGCTGGCTTACATCGACTTGGCAACAAAGAAAATGAGGGTCATTACCCCGGACTTGTCGTGGGACATCGATGAGTTTCAACAATCGTGGGATGGCAAATGGATCGCCTTTCTCAGTAATGAGGACGGGCTCAGCAAGCTGCATATCCTGGATCCCGCCACGGGAAAAGAACGTGCAGTTCCAAAGCTGCCGGTTGGGCTGATGGGCGGTTTGATCTGGCACCACAACAATCGCGATCTCGGGTTTGGATTGGAGACGGGAAGCGCTCCCGGTGACTGCTACTCACTGGACGTGCCGGCTGGAAAAGTGGAGCGATGGACGACGAGCGAGACAGCGGTGAATCCGTCCGGGCTCCGCGATGCGGAGCTGGTGCGGTGGAAGGCGTTTGACGGGCGTACGATTTCGGGATTCTTGTACCGGCCACCGCCAAGATTCCTAGGGAAACGGCCGGTATTGATCGAGATTCACGGCGGGCCGGAGGGACAATCCCGACCGGGATTCGTGTATTCCGACAACTACTTATTGAAAGAGCAGGGTATTGCCATTCTGTTGCCGAATGTGCGCGGTTCGACGGGATATGGCAAGGCATTCACGAAGCTCGACAACGGATTTCTGCGCGAAGGAACTTACAAGGATATCAATGCGCTGTTCGACTGGATCGCCGCACAGCCGGACCTGGACGGGAACCGAGTCTGTGTAATGGGCGGGAGTTACGGCGGGCACATGACGCTGGCAATTTCCACTTTTTATAGCGAAAGGATCCGCTTCTCGGTCGACATCGTAGGGCCTTCAAACCTGGTCACGTTTCTGGAAAACACGGAGGCTTACCGGCGAGATTTGCGCCGTGTGGAGTATGGGGACGAGCGGGACCCGAAGATGCGCGAGTTTCTGGAAAGAATCGCGCCGATGAACAACATCGAGAAGATCAAAAAGCCGATGATGGTGGTGGCAGGAAAGAACGATCCGCGAGTGCCGGTCAGCGAAAGTGACCAGATTGCAGGAGCATTGAAGAAACAAGGAACACCGGTCTGGTACATGATGGCGAAAGACGAAGGGCATGGATTTCAGAAAAAGGCGAATCGGGATTTCGAGTTTTATGTGACGGTGGAGTTTTTGAAAGAGTATTTGCTGAAGTAAGCGGACGAAAGAGATGACAAATTCGTTTGGACGTTCAGTGGAGGGATTTGAGCTGTTGCTGGAACTGTAGGGATTTGGCGGAGTCGCCGGAGAGTTGGGCGGCTTTGGCTGCGCTGATGAGAGCGTTGCGGCGGCCGGGAGAGTGCTTGCGAACGAGTTGGTATTCGCGCAGGGCTTCTGCCGGCTGGTTGATTTCGAGGAGAAGATCGCCGAGCTGTTCGCGGGCAGGGATCGCCGGACCGGGAGTGATGGGGCGTTTGGCGAGGCGGTCTTCCAACTCGGCGGCCACGCGCAAGGGCGCGAGCGCTTTTTGTCGATCGCCTTGAGCGTTGGCAAGCCAGCCTTCGGCTTCAGACACCTGGATTTGCACCTGGCTGGTCCAATAGTTGTCGCCTGACTGGCGGACTTCGGCCAGCAGTTCTTGAAGATTGTGAAGATGCTGTTCCGCTTCCGGAATCTTGCCGTAGCGCGCCGCGCCCATGATGTTGGCCCATTCGGCGATCGCGCGGAACTGCGGTGGCGCCTGCGGATCGGCAGAAAGGTTGAGAGCGTCGTTCCACTGACGGCGTTCCACTGCGAAGCGAACAGGGATGATAGTGGAGGCGTAGGCAACCTTGTAGCAGTCGGCGGTCTGCTGGCCGCGGCCACAGGTGTCGTTGATGGGCCGGCTCTGCATGCCTTGCAAATCGGCCAGCAGCTTCGCGGCGTCGTCGAAGCGGCCGGCTTGCAAGTAAGCGTACATGAGATAGTCCATGGCGTGGAGTTCTTCGCCGATGTCAGCCAACTGGTGCGCGGCAGCCCGCGCGGCCAGATTGGACTTGATGGAATCCGGCCACATTCCAAGCAACGTGAAAATGTGCGCAGGCATGTGCAGCGCGTGGGGCGCGGAAGGCGCAATTTTGGAGTAAGTGCGCGCGACTGCCAAACCTTGTTGCGCAAGGTCCGGATGGTCGTAGGCATGGATGAGGTAGTGGGCGATTCCCGGATGGTCAGGATGTTCGTGGAAGAGCGGTTCGAGGATTTGCGCAGCCCATTTTTGATTGGTGTGGGCGGTGTCGGCGGGTGAGGCGATGGAAAGGAACGCGAGTGCGTAGAAGATCTGTGATTCTAGGTCGTCTTCGTTCTGCGAGGCGACATCGCGCATGGCATTGGTGTAGGCGAGAGCGGCGTTGCGGACCGAGGACCGCGACGCGGTGTTGTAGAAGATGGCGAGTGCGTGGATGAACGCTTGTTCGCGGTCGCTGGCGTTCGCCGAAAGCGTTTCGGCCTTTTGAATTTCAGGCGCGCCGCTTTCCAGGTCGGACGGCGAAATAATTGGCTCCCACAGTTGGTGGTAATAGGAGGCGGCGATACCCCAGTAAGCCATGGCGCACTGCGGGTCGCGTTCGGCTATGGCAGCGAATTCTTTTTGTGCGGCGGTGTAGGCAAAGGAGTGCAGCAGGGCAGCCGCATGATTGAAAGAAGCTTGCACTGCGCGCGAACAGGAGACAGGGAAATTCACTTTGCCCAATTTTTCCGGGATGGGGTGATCGTGCTGCGCGGAAGTGGGAGCGCCGTTGCACAAAACCAATGCCTGGAGCACAGCGGCAGCGGCGAGCTTGTGAATCGCGGGCATAACGAGCTTCGCAGCTAATGTAGGAGAGCTGACAAGAATGAGTCAATGAACGAAATTAGGTAAGCGAAAAAGGAACCGGTTTGTCTGCTCTGTGTGGGATGATGGGCCGCTTGAGAATAGCAGCAAAAGGTCTGAGGGAACCATGAAAAGCCATCCATTGAGAGTCGCAATCCTGCTAATGACAGGCACGGTGGTGGTCGGCACGGAGTTGGTCCGTGGACAAGAGGCAACGATCACGCCGCCGGAAAGCATAGTGGCGGAAGGCGTCTCGAAAATCGCGCCAGCCGTAGCAGATGCGGCAGGGCGTTATGGATCGTACCGAAGCGCAAGCCTTGCGGACTGGAATCCTACGAAGCGGGAGATGCTGATCGCGACGCGGTTTGCGGACACGCCGCAGTTGCATTTGCTGGATGCGCCGGGCGGTGCGCGGAAACAGATTACGTTTTTCCCGGATGCGGTGACGAACGGCAAGTTCCATCCGAACGGCGGCGACTACATCGTGTTCATGAAAGATATCGGCGGAGGCGAGTGGTACCAGCTGTATCGATACGACCTGAAGACCGGCGACGTGACGCTGCTGACCGACGGGAAGGCGCGGAACCTGATGGGGCCGTGGTCGTCGAAGGGCGATGAGCTCGCCTACATGTCCACGCGGCGTACGGGAAAAGATACGGATTTGTGGGTGATGAATCCGGCGGATCCGAAAAGCGATCATCTGCTTACCAAGCTGGAAGGTGGAGGATGGCAGCCGCTGGACTGGTCGCCGGGCGACAACAAGATCTTGCTGATGGAAGAGTTGTCGATCAATGAGTCGTATTTGTGGTCGGTGGATACTAAAACGGGAGCGAAGGCAGAGCTAACTCCACGGAAGGCGCACGAAAAGATTTCCTATTCCGAGGCGCGGTTCGGCAAAGATGGCAAAGGAATCTTTGTCACAACGGACAAGGACTCGGAGTTTCACCGGCTCGCGTACCTGGATTTGTCAACGAAACAGGAAAACTACTTGACCAGCGGCATTCCATGGGACGTGGAATCGTTCGATCTGTCGCATGACGGCAGGCGGATCGCGTTTGTGACGAATGAGGCGGGGCTGAGCGTGCTGCACCTGCGCAGCGGAGATTTCGACAAGGATTCGAGTGTGCCAGAGATTCCAACTGGTGTGATTGGCGCGATCCACTGGCAGCGGGACAGCAAGGACCTGGGATTTACCCTGACCAATGCACGAGGGCCGGGGGACGCATATTCGATTGATGCAACAACTAGCAAAGTAGAGCGGTGGACAAACAGCGAAACGGCGGTGAAGACCGAAGCGTTTCCGGAAGCGGAACTGGTGAAGTGGAAGAGTTTTGACGGCAAGGAGATTTCCGGATTTTTGTACCGGCCGCCAGCGGCAAAATTTCCGGGCAAGCGGCCGGTGCTGGTGGTGATTCACGGCGGGCCCGAGGGGCAATCGCTGCCGGTGTTTCTGGGGCGGGGAAACTACTACCTGAATGAGCTGGGAATTGCGCTGATTTATCCAAACGTACGCGGGTCGACCGGTTACGGAAAGACCTTCACGCTTCTGGACAACGGCTTTAAGCGCGAGGATACGTACAAAGACATCAACGCACTGTTTGACTGGATTGGAACGCAAAGCGCTTTGGACGCGAGCCGAATTTGTGTGACCGGAGGAAGTTACGGCGGACACATGACCTTGGCAGTTTCGACGTTTTATAGCGACCGCATTAAGTGCTCGGTGGACATTGTCGGGATGTCGAATCTGGTGACGTTCCTGGAGCATACCGAAGCTTATCGGCGGGATTTGCGGCGCGTGGAGTACGGCGATGAGCGCGACCCCACGATGCGGGAGTTTCTGGAGAAAATCGCGCCGATGAATCACATCGACATGATCAAGAAGCCGATGATGGTGGTAGCTGGGAAAAACGATCCACGGGTTCCGG
This sequence comes from uncultured Acidobacteriaceae bacterium, assembly GCA_964594885.1. Taxonomy (GTDB): domain Bacteria; phylum Acidobacteriota; class Terriglobia; order Acidiferrales; family UBA7541; genus Acidiferrum. Next base: position 86,804 of record CAZQOB010000008.1, on the reverse strand, counting down.
TCGGTGAGTCGCAACAGATTGCCGACGCGCTGAAGAAGGCGGGAACACCGGTGTGGTTCCTAGTCGGCAAAGACGAAGGGCACGGGTATAGAAAAAAGGTGAACCAGGATTATCAGTTTTACGCGACGGTGGAGTTTTTGAAGGAGTATTTGCTGAAGTAAAAGCGAAGAGAAGACTTTAGCGGCTACAGCGGGATGTTGCCGTGTTTCTTGCGGGGATTGACGTCGCGTTTGTTTTCGAGCGAGCGCAGGGCCGTGATGATGCGCAGCCGGGTTTCGGCGGGTTCGATGACGGCATCGATGTAGCCGCGTTCCGCTGCGATAAACGGATTAGCGAAGCGGTCGCGGAATTCGGCGATTTTGTCCTGGCGCAGTTTTTCGCGCTCGGCGTCGGAAGCCTTATCCAGTTCACGTTTGTAGACGATGTTGACAGCACCTTCAGGGCCCATCACGGCAATCTCCGCCATGGGCCAGGCGAAGTTGGCATCGGTGCGGATGTGTTTGGAGGACATGACGCAGTAGGCGCCGCCGTAGGCTTTGCGCGTAATAACCGTGATTTTCGGCACAGTGGCTTCGGCGAACGCGAAGAGGAGTTTTGCGCCATGGCGGATGATGCCGCCGAACTCCTGCTGGGTGCCCGGAAGAAATCCGGGAACGTCTTCAAACGTGATGAGCGGTATGTTGAAGGCATCACAGAAGCGCACGAAGCGCGCGCCTTTGACCGAGGCGTTGATATCCAGCACGCCGGCAAGAAACGTGGGCTGATTGGCGACGATGCCTACTGGGTGGCCGTCCATGCGCGCGAACCCGACGACGAGATTCTTGGCGAAGTGTTCGTGGACTTCGAAGAAGTAGTTGTCATCCACCACGGAGTGGATGGCGTCCTTGATGTCGTAGGGTTGCTGCGGATTTTCGGGGACCAGCGTGTTGAGCGCGGTGTCCTTGCGCGTGACCGGATCATTGGTACTGCGGCGCGGGGGGTCTTCCAGATTATTCGACGGCACGAAGCTGAGCAGCTCGCGAATCATGGCGCAGGTGTCGGCGTCATCACGGGAGATAAAATGCGCGACGCCACTTTTTTCGTTGTGGGTCATGGCGCCGCCGAGCTCCTGCTTAGTGACTTCCTCGTGGGTGACGGTTTTGATGACGTCCGGGCCGGTCACGAACATGTAGGAAGTTTCGCGGGTCATGAAAATGAAATCGGTGATGGCGGGCGAATAGACCGCGCCTCCAGCACAGGGGCCCATGATGGCGCTGATTTGCGGAACGACGCCGCTGGCGAGCGTGTTCCGCAAGAAAATATCGGCGTAGCCCGCGAGTGATTTGACACCTTCTTGAATGCGCGCGCCACCCGAATCGTTGAGTCCGATGATCGGGGCGCCGTTGCGCATGGCTAGGTCCATGATTTTGCAGATTTTTTGCGCGTTGGATTCGGAGAGCGAACCGCCAAAGACGGTGAAGTCCTGGGCGAAGACGTAAACCAGGCGGCCGTCTGCACGGCCAAAACCGGTGACGAAACCGTCGCCCGCGGGGCGCTGCGACTCCATGCCGAAATCGCTGCAGTGATGACGGACAAATTTATCGAGCTCCTCGAACGTGCCTTCATCGAGGAGCAGGTGGATGCGTTCGCGCGCAGTGAGCTTGCCGGCCTGGTGCTCGCGCTCGCGGCGCTCGGGACCGCCGCCGGCTTCGGCCTCTTCATTGAGGCGGCGGAGCTCTTCGACGCGGCTAGCCTGAGCGTTTGGTGCTTTTGCGGGTTTGGTTTCAGGCAAGCCGGCCTCCTGTGGGCGGTGGTTCCGGTGCATGAAAAATCCGGACGGCGAGATGAGTGGCAAGCCACACCGTACCAAGGAGAAGCACGATGCCGAGTACCATTTCCGCGCCCATGGCCACGGCGCGTGGCACAGTGGATTGGATCGCGGTGACTTTGAGCGTGGCGTAAACCAAGAGAAACATAGCCGCGAGGGTCATGGCGATGATGAGGACAGTGGTGAGGACGGCGGCGAAGAGGCGTTTCATGAAAGAGACCAACCACAAAACTGTAACTTAGCTTAGCGCAAACGGCCGGGCTACGCCTCAGCGCAAGCCGGACCAGTCGTCGGCGACCAAGATGGAGTCAACGGGATTGGCGGGATCGTACTTGATGCTCGCGGGCTGGCCAGCAACGAGGCGTTCGAGGCGCACCTGGCTTTCCAGGCCGGTAATGTCCTGCGCGGTGTGATAGGTGACGCCGGAGATGGCGTAGCTGTAGGTGACCAGATGGCGGGTACGATTCGTGGCCGGCGGCTGTGGCTTGCTGCCAAAAAGCCCGGCGCGGGCGGGAGGCGGCTCAGCCGTGTGTTCGTTGAGTTCAACCACTTGGCCTTCAGCAATGCGGCCAATCTGGTTGAGATGAAGGCGGCGTTTGCGCTCGGCATCTTCGGGATCAACCGCCGGGCGGAAGAAGGCATAGATAATCAATCCGATTCCGGCGATGGCCGCGCCGGCAATTGTGGCGAGTGTTTTCCAATCCGCGAGCAAGTGATTCAACGTTCCAACCCTCAGTAGCAATGCGCTTCAGTTAATGATCCGGCGCGCTGCGGCACGCGGCTGGGAGCCTGCCTGGATCATCGAAGGGCTATTCTAACCAATCGGCGGGGCCGAAATGAATCTACGACGGGAAAGATTCGACCGGATTGCGCAACACGCCAATGCCCTGGACCCTGACTTCGACTTGGTCGCCGTGGACAATAGGGCCCACACCGGCGGGCGTGCCGGTGGCGATAAGATCGCCGGGCTCGAGAGTCATCATGCGGGAGATCCAGCGGACTATGAAAGCAGGCGGAAAAAGCATCAGCGAGGTGCGACCGGACTGACGCGTTGTGCCATTAACGAGCGTTTCGACCGCGAGATCAGCAGGGCTGAGCTCGGACTCAATGTGCGGGCCCACCGGGCAAAAAGTGTCAAAACCCTTGGCGCGGGTAAATTGGACGTCGGACTTCTGCAGATCGCGTGCCGTGACATCGTTGACGCAGGTGTAGCCGAGTACATAGCTGAGGGCGTCATCGGTGTCGGAAAGGTGCGCGCACTTGCGGCCAATCACCAGGCCCAGTTCGCCTTCGTGTTCGACGCGCTGAGAGTATTTTGGAAGGATGATCGGATCATCGGGCCCGACGATAGAAGTCGAAGGCTTGAGAAAAATGAGCGGCTCTTTGGGAACTTCGTTGCCGAGTTCAGCGGCGTGTGCGGCGTAGTTGCGGCCGACGCACACGGTTTTACGCGGCTCGACTGGAGCGAGCAGGCGGACAGACGTTAGCGGGACGGATGTGCCGGTCTGCTGCCACTCGAGCCACGGGGCTTTTGAGACTTCGTGGACCGAACCGCCTTCGAGGATACCGTATTGGGACGAAGTGGCGATCGATGCAGAAGAGACAGGGACGTAACGGCAGAATTTCATGGCTGAAAAGTGTAGCAGTTCATCGTCTGGCTAGGGATTTGCACTGGACAGATCAAGCAGAACAGGGTCTGAAGCCTGGCTTTCGTTACCGGTGCGATCGACGGCGGTGATCACATAGAAATATTGCTTGCCCGGTCGCACGGTTGTATCGCGATAGGCGGGCGATTGCAGCAGCTCCGTGGTCAGCAAGCGGCCGCGCTCGCCGGATGTTTCCGAACGATAGACGCGATAGCCCGCGACGTCGTTCTCGGTGTTGATGGACCACGAAAGGTCGGCAACGGTCGCGCCGTTTTCGGCGGGGATTTCGGCGACGACAACGTTCTGCGGGGCGGCCGGTGGGAACGTGTCTTTTGGCGTCACAATCGCGACGGCAGAGTCGTCGGACTCGATGGGCGTGCCGTCGGCAATGACCACGCTTCGCACGAAATAGAGATAAGACTTGCCGAAGTCAAACAGGCTATCGCGGTAAGAATTGGTTGGCGTGGGGGCGAGCAGCAACGGCGGTGATTTCCATTTTATTTGCGAGAGATCGGAGGGCGGCGAAAGCGGCGCGGACTGGTCCAGTTCGCCGCGATAGACGTGATAGCCCGCCAGCGATTCGTTTGGACCGGCTGCAGCGATATTCGGTGGCCCGGGCCAGGAGAGTTCGATGGCATTTTGCGTAACGCGCGCCTCGAGCGACGCGATTTTCTCGGTTACCGGATAAACCTTCGCGGCCACCAGGTTGGAGTCGGCGGAGTCTTTTTGTTTTGCGGCGCGAGTGCGGATGCGGTAAGCGTACACCGCCCCCGGATTGGTCCAAATTTCCTCTGCTGGGAGCGGATCGGTGAACTGGATTTTTCCCTGCGAGGTATAAACGTCCGCGAGCGCGCCGGGAATTGTGTACACGAGCTTGAAAGACTTGTTGTCCGGCGAACCGTTAAGCTTGACCTTGCCGCGGAAAATCTCAATGGCCGGCGGCTCCCCGAGGCGATCGCCATTCACCGTGCGGGCGGGCAGCGTAAAGGTAAGTTGGACGCCGGTTCCCTGTTGACGGGCGGCGAGGTCGGTGACCGCCGCGGGAACGGGCGGCGAAGGCGGCTGAGGATCTCCGGGCGCGCCGCAGCCAACAAGCCATAGCAAGCTCACGAAGAGAAAACTGATTTGAGTTGGACGGGATGAGAAGCGAATCACCGAGTTGGCGGCTCCGTGCTGCGAAAACTAAGAAGAGTAAGAGACATTGCGAGAGTCGAAACGCCAGATTACAACGGAAGCTTACAACGAAAGACTACAAGATATAGCGGCTCAGATCCTGATTCTTGACGATATCCGCAAGCTGCCTGGTAACGTAAGCGGCATCGACCTTAACCGTTTTTTTCTTAAGATCCGGCGCTTCGAACGAGAGCTCATCCAAAACTTTCTCCATGATAGTGTGCAAGCGGCGGGCGCCGATGTTTTCCGTCTGCTCGTTTACCGTGGTGGCAAACTTGGCGATAGCTTCAACCGCGTCGTCGGTGATCGCGAGCTTGATGCCTTCGGTTTCCAGCAGCGCGATGTACTGCTTGGTGAGCGCGTTCTTGGGCTCCGTGAGGATGCGAACGAAATCTTCTTCCTTGAGTGATTGCAACTCGACGCGAATCGGCAAGCGGCCCTGCAGCTCGGGGATCAAGTCGGACGGCTTGGAAACGTGGAAGGCTCCGGCGGCGACGAAGAGGATGTGGTCAGTGCGAATCATCCCGTAGCGCGTGTTGACCGTAGTGCCTTCGATGATGGGCAGAATGTCGCGCTGCACGCCTTCGCGGCTGACGTCGGGACCGTGGCCGGACTCGCGCCCCGCGACTTTGTCGATTTCATCGATGAAGATGATGCCCATCTGCTCGGCGCGCTCGACGGCGATGCGCGTGACCTGATCCATGTCCAGGAGCTTGCCTTCTTCTTCCTGGATCAGGTATTCGAAGGCTTCGGCCACGGTCATTTTGCGCTTTTTCTTTTGCTGGCCGAACATGCCGCTCATCATCTCTTTAAAGTTGATGTCCATCTCCTCGACGCCTTGGTTGGAGATGACCTCAAACGACGGCATCATGCGTTCGCGGACGTCGATGTCCACCATGCGCTGGTCGAGTTTGCCTTCGCGCAGCTGGGCGCGCAGTTTTTCGCGGGTGCGCTGGTTGGCTTCGCGTTGGGCTGCGGCCTCGCTTTCAGGCGTTCCGGAAGCTGGCGGGGGCGCGGGCGGGAGCAACACATCAAGGACCCGCTCTTCGGCGGCCTGCTCGGCGCGTTCAGCAACTTCGTCGAGTTTTTCTTCGCGCACCATATCAATGGACATTTCGACCAGGTCGCGCACCATGGATTCGACGTCGCGGCCAACGTAGCCGACTTCGGTGTACTTGGAGGCTTCCACCTTGACGAACGGGCAACCAGCGAGGCGCGCGAGGCGGCGAGCGATTTCGGTTTTTCCGACACCGGTGGGGCCGATCATCAGAATATTCTTGGGCAGAATGTCATCGGCTATTTCGGGAGCCAATTTCTGGCGGCGGACGCGATTGCGCAACGCCACAGCTACCGCGCGTTTTGCCGCGGCCTGCCCGACGATGTATTTGTCGAGCTCCAGGACGATTTCGCGCGGAGTCATATCGTCCAGCGCGGGCAGAAGCTCCTCGCCCTCCGCCACCGCGCCGTTGACGCCGCCGTTCATCAGGATCAGATCTTTGTCAGACTTGCTGGCCATAGGAAAGCTTCCCGTGGTAGGTCCTAAGTTTTGGCATGAAATCCAAAACGGCCCGGCCGCACCAAGCGCAGCCAACCACCGCACCTCCAAATCGAAATCTGAATTCACTAAAAGCTTAGGACTACGATCTCTCTACCCCAACTCCTCAACCGTAAAATTCGCATTGGTATAGATGCAAATTTCGCTGGCGATGCGCATGGCCTCCATAGCCAGGTCCTTGGCGCTCAACTTGGAGTGTTTCATCAGAGCGCGTGCGGCGGCAAGAGCGTAGGAGCCGCCGGACCCGATAGCGACGATGCCGTCGTCAGGTTCAATGACGTCGCCGTTGCCGGACAGAATAAATGTAGTTTTATTGTCCGCAACAATGAGCAAGGCTTCCAGATGGCGAAGCGCGCGGTCCTTGCGCCAGTCCTTGGCCAATTCGACCGAGGCTTTTTGCAGGTTGCCGGAAAACTCCTGGAGCTTGCTCTCGAAGCGTTCGAACAAGGAGATGGCGTCGGCTGTGGAACCGGCAAATCCGGCAATGACTTTGTCCTGATAGAGCCGGCGGGTCTTGCGGGCGGTGTGCTTCATGACGTGATCGCCCATGGTGACCTGGCCGTCGGCAATCAGAACGACTTTAGCCTCTTTGCGGACGCACAAAACCGTAGTGCCATGCAACGTGCCGTGCTTCTGTGCAGAATTTTGGCGAATTGCCATTCGACCATTATACGCTGTGGGTATCGGCTCGCCAAAACGGCTATTCGATAGGCCCAAAAAGCGGCCTGCCGTTCGCGTTTAGCCGGTTTTGCGAACGCCTGAAGTGGCCAGCGATATTCGAAGCGAGGTGCTTGGCCCCCTCCGGTTTTCGCTCGCCACGCTCAAAAGCGAAGCGCGCCAAGCCATAGCCAAACATTTCTTCCGACAGATAGCCGTGCCTGCAATCTTCAGGGCGATGGCTGCCACAACTCGACGCGGTTGCCTTCAGGGTCGGTGAACCAGCCGAAGCGGCCGTAGTCGTAATCCTCCCGTTTCGGATCAACGGGCACGCCAGCGGCGATCAGCTTCTCCAGGAGCGCGTCGAGGTCCTCCACTTGAAAATTCAACATCGCCGGCTGAGACACTGGGAAGTAGTCGGACGATTTTGCAAAAAATGCGACGGCGATCTGGGCCCGCTGGGTCTCGTGCGGAAAAGTAAAGCATCCGTGCGGCTCTGAGCTGATACCCAGATGTTTTTCATACCACGCGTAAAGCGCCTTGGGATCGTTGGCTCGAACAAACGCACCGCCCAGTCCCGTAACCTGTGCCATATCGTCGCCCCCTTGCTGAACGCCCGTTTTATGATACCGAAAGCCGCAGTGAGCGCGTAAAGAACTGCATCCAGAACCCGATGAATCGAGCACTCAAACCGAGTGTCAAGTTGTCGTTGCCAGCACCGAAGCGTTGCGATGGGCAATGGCTTCGATGGAGATCATGGGATTGACGCCCGAGGCGCTGGGGAACGATGAGCCGTCCATCACGTACAGGTTTCGGACCTCCCAGGTCTGGCCTTCCGGATTGGTGGCGGAGACTTCCGCCGATTCGCCAAGCCGCGCGGTGCCCATGATGTGAAAAGAGAATAACGCAAGCCGGGCGTTGCGCCAGCCGGCGGCGTCCATGTCTTTCACAAAGCCTTGAAGTGAACCGCGTTTTCCCGGCTCATACGAGCACAGTTTCGAGTGTGGCGAGTAGATGCGCCGGGCGCCGGCGGCCTCCAGAATCTCCGCGGCGCCACGAAAGCCGCGTTGCATGTGGCGGCGGTCGAAGTCAGAAAGCTCATAGCTGCAAACGGGATGGCCTTCGCGGTCGATCTTGACGCGACCGGAGCCGCGATCACGCAAAAGCACGCCAATGGCGGAAGTGTTTTTCAGTTGCGACATGCGCGAGCGGAAGTCTTCCGGCTCGCGCCAGGGCATTACCGCCATGGCAATCACCGGTTGCAGCGCGGTGGTTTCGTACTTCACTCCATAGCTGCCGGTCAGAAAGCGATGCTCGTCCGAGTAGATGGCTTGCATCGTGCCTTCCCACGGGCGTATCTCCTCATCGAAAACACCGCAAATATTCGACACCGGGTGGAGATGCAGATGCCGGCCGATGCTTGGATTTTCCAATCCGGAGCGCAGGAGCAGCGCAGCGGTATGAATGGCTCCGCAAGCCACCACGACCTGCTTGCACTTCACCAGCACCCTGTGGCCTTTTTTGGTCCAAGCCTCAACGCCGGTGGCGCTGCCGTGCTCGACGCGGGCTTTTTCCGCGCGTGTTTCTACCACCAATCGCGCGCCGTGCTGCTGGGCGTCGGCCAGCCATGTTTTGGTGGCGGATTGCTTGGCGCCGATAGCGCAACCGTAGCCGCAGTAGCCGCAAATCTTTCCCTGGTCGCAGCCGATGACGTTGCGCGGCATGACATCCACATGCCAGCCGAGGCGTTTCAGCCCCCGTTCCAGGACTTGCTCGCGATGCGAGACGCGATTGTGGTTTTGATTCACGCACAATCGGGCGAAGACCGCGTCCAGGCTGGCAGTGAATTCGGCGCCACGAATCCACTCCGCGCCTTCGTCTGCCCATTCGCTGCGAATGTCGTCCGGCGTGCGGAAAGAAGTGGTGTAGTTCACCACGGTGCCGCCGCCGAGGCACTCGCCGGCAAGAAAGCCCACACTGTGATCGCGCGTGGATGCGAATCCACACTCGGAGTAAAGCCGCTGAAAGCCGGTCCACTCCGAACCGTCAAAGTCCACGTCGTCAAGGTAGGAGCCAGCTTCGAGAACAACCACGTCTTTGCCAGCAGCAGCGAGCACTGCGGCGGCGACACCGCCACCAGCACCGGAGCCGACCACGCAGACTTCGCAGGAAAGCGTAGTCTCCTGATCCGGAACGATAACCGAGAGCGTCCGTGGAGCCGACGGACGTTGAACGCCAAGCGGGCCGGGGTACCCCAGCTTGTCCCATACCGAGTAGGCCCGGCCGGCTGCTTCCGGCAACATGACGTACAGAAAACTGACCGCTTTGCGCAGAGCTTGAAATGCGGCGCGACGCATCGTGACCCAGCTGTCAGCCCATGAGAGCAAGATCCGCTGCCGGTCCTCGGCAGAAAGCGCAGAAAACTCTGCCCACTTTCCAAGTTCACAAAAAGAGTGCAGCGAAAGATCCCACACGTCCAGCAGGTTCAAAAATTCCCAGCGGTACACCGCCCGGGGATTGTAGTCGAGCGCAGCGGCCAGAGCCTCGGGAACCCCGCGCTCGACGGCGGAAGGCCAGCCGGGCGCCGCGGGCAGAAACGTGTCGCAGATCGAACAGAGTGCCTTGTGCTGGCGCGGGGTCAGTTCCATGGCTCTGGACTCGGATGCGGAGTTAGCCTACCAGCTTCCCGGAAATCGCGGTACGCCTGAGCATTCGATGCGCGGGCGAAAACCGCTTGCTCCGGCCCGCTCCCGCAAATACCATCGCAGCGCAGATCTTGTTACCGATTCTGATGAGGTGGACCATGAAGCGATTTCTGGTCGTTGTTTTGTTGGCGGCAGCCGGCATGTCGCTCGCCGCACAAAGCGCGGTTGCTCAAGAGTGGTCGCAACCCTGGGCGCGGGAACGCATCGCGAAGTCGCCACGGCACAGCGAGTGGGTTACGGTAAAGCATGACGGCCGCAGCGTGGAGGCGCTCGTGGTTTATCCCGAAAGCAAGGATAAGCGGCCGGTGGTGATCGTAATTCATGAGATTTTCGGGTTGAGCGACTGGGCGCAGGAGTTGGCGGACGAAGTTGCGGCGGCGGGCTACGTCGCAGTCGCTCCTGATCTGTTGAGCGGCATGGCGCCCAGCGGCGGGCGCACTAAGGATTTTGCCAGCGGCGGGGTCACGGAAGCGGTGAGTAAGCTGCCGCCCGATCAGGTGACCGCGGATTTGAACGCCGCCGCGGACTACGCGCTAAAGCTGCCCGCGGCAAACGGCAAACTGTTTGTAGCGGGCTTCTGCTGGGGCGGAAGCCAGACATTCCGCTTCGCTACAAATCGCCAGGACCTTTCCGGCGCGTTCGTTTTCTACGGCGGGCCGCCGGCAAAAGATGCGTTGGTTCGCATCAAAGCGCCGGTGTGCGGCTTCTACGGGGGCAACGATGCCCGGATCAACGCGACGATTCCGGAGACGACTGAGGCCATGAAAGCCGCCGGCAAAACATACGACCCAGTGACCTATGATGGTGCGGGCCACGGCTTTATGCGTGCCGGGGAAAATCCCGAAGACCCGAATCCCGCCAACAAGACGGCGCGCGAAGAAGCGTGGAAGCGCTGGAAAACACTATTGGCCAAATGATTCGGCGGGTTTAGCCGCTCCTGCCAGCTAGGAACGCACGGTCAATACTGGGCAGTGGGCCTGCGAGGCGATGCGATAGGCCTTGGTGTTCGGGATATTCCCAGCGAAGCTTTCCCGGGCTTTTGCACCCATCACGATCAAATCGGCCTTGCTGCATTCCGCGATGTGCAGAATCCGCTCGACTGGGTCGCCGCTGGCTACATGAAAGTCCACCTTGCAGCGGATCTCCGGACGGTTCGCCATCAGTTCGCGCATCTGCCTTTCACAGGCCTCGGTCTTTTCTTGCAGCACGTCCATTCCGTAGACCTCGGGATGGGGAATTACATTTACGACCCGCAGGCGGGAGCAGTGCTCCTGCGCGAGAGCGTACGCAATTTCGGCTTCACGTTCGGCGCTGATGCCGAAATCGGTTGCGAACGGAATGTTGGGAAACTCCATTTCATACTCAGGTTCCCTGGCCATAGCAGGACCGACGGTCAGCACCGGAACGTGTGCTTTGCGGAAGATCTCTTCAGCGCCAGAGCCGATCAGCAGCTTCTGGACTGTGCCAGCGCCATGCGTGCCAACTACCACCAGATCGATCGCGTGTTCCTTGACCACTTCTTGAATCGACGGCCAAAGGTTTCCTTCCTGAATCAGAACCTTGTACGGCAGTTCGATCAGTTCGCCGGTTTTCAACAATTCGCGGAAGCCCTTTTCGGCTTCTTCATGCATCTTGCGCATGGAGTCCGCGGCGTACTCAGGCGAAACCAGTGGGTAGCCGTCAGCACCGATCACATGGGTTAGGTAGATCGATGAGCCATATCGCCGGGCCAGCGACGCTGCGTATTTCAGAGCTTCCTTCGAGGCTGAAGAGAAATCGGTCGCAAGGAGGATATTCTTGAAGAGGGGCTTTTTCGTCGGGGCCTGGGCCGGAGTCATCTTCATTGCGCATTGCTGAGCCGTTGCCATCACTCACCTCCGGTTCCATGAGCTGTGTCCGGGCCTTCGCTGCCTGGAACTCTTATGGCAGCCCGGTGGAATCCTGGCCTGACGTTGCGCTCCGTTGTGCGGAGAGGTCAGTGTCGGGCGTCAACGGTTGCTGTGACTCACGTCGCCAGTAGAGCCAGGGATGGAGATTGGTCTGCAGAAACGCTGCAAATCTAGTCGCGGGTTCGGTCTTTGGCGTTCTTCTTGTCGGCACGGCTGCCTACTTCACGGAAGCGCTGCTCGAGTGCGGCTTTAGTGAAAAAGTCCGCCGGAAGACTGGGATTGTAGCGGCAGGATTCGTAAAAGACCTGGGAGATCCGGCGGTCGTTGTGGGTGCGCCAGATCTGCATGGCAGTCTGGATTCCGTCGAAAGGGTGATAGTTCGCATAGAACGTCACGTCTTCGTCGGGCAATTCGTTCGCTTCCGCCGGCGTATCCAGTTTGAAGCGCATCATCAGATGGGTGTCCCTCGCGATGGCGATGCGGTACACGCGCTGCCGCGAATCGGTGATCTCAACCCAGTCCACGGGTTTCAGATCGATCAGGTCCAGCCCGGCCCAGCGGTAGGACATGCCTTCCTCTTTGAGCCGGTAGCGGAAAATGTAGTGCGGGCTGTTCGGGAGCTGGGCGCGGAAGTTGTCCACTTTTTCGGGAGGCTCTTCGCTGACGCCGTCGTGGTCGAGCGTCCAGCCGTCGTTACCGGCATAAAGATCAATGACGTTTCCCTTACTGCCGATGTCGGTGCGCGACTTGTCGGGATAGCGCCAATAGACCTTGAATGGGATGGACGGCGTGAAATCGTCGCCTCGCCCGATGGGCGACATGCGGCCGGAACATTCCAATTCGCGCGCGTTCAAGTAGCTCGCGCCGCCCATAGCGTCAATCATTTGCGCCAGGATCTGCTTGGCTTTGCTCGCGCTGGCTTCCGGCATCAATGTGTCCGGATTTTGCGCGCGAACGGCCGCTGGAAAGGTTCCCAGCAGCGCAAGCAAGTAGACCGGAAGAAGCTTCAGCCGCAAAGCACCGAACCCCCGTTTACATTGATGATTTCTCCGGTCATGAAGTTGGCTAAGTCCGAGGCGGCAAACAAAATTGGGCCTGCGACTTCCTCGGCAGTCGCCGCGCGGCCCAGTGGAATAACCGCCGCTGCCATCTTCTGGCCCGCTTTGGTGTCCAGCACCGGATTGGACATGTCGGTTGCGACCCAGCCGGGAGCCACGGAGTTCACGGTGATGCCGTGGCGCGCCAGTTCGGTGGCAAGGCCCTTGGTCAGGCTGATGATGGCGCCTTTGCTGGCGCCGTAGTGGGTGTGAAACGATTCGCCGCGCTGGCCCGCGGTCGAGCTTATCGGAATAATCTTCCCGGACTTTTGCTTAATCATCTGCGGCACGGTGAAATGGATGATCGAATAAACGCTCTTCAGGTTGATGCGGACCATCTCGTCCCACTGCTTTTCGCTCATTTTTTCAATGGGTAGGTCTTCCACATTCCATACGCCGGCATTGGCGACGAGAATGTCAATTCGGCCCAGGCGCTCGGTCGTGAAGTCCACCAGCTTTTTGTTCTCGGCGTGCTTGCTTACATCGGCCTTAAAGGCTTCAACCCGTGTACCGTGCTTGCGCGCTTCGCTTTCGATCTGCGCCGCTGCGTCTTTGGCCTTGTTATAAGTGAAAACCACATCCGCGCCGGCCTGCGCGAACAGTTTCACCGCGGCTGCTCCGATTCCGCGCGAGCCTCCGGTAATCAGTGCCGCTTTTCCCGCCAATGAGATCATGATTCCCCCAATGAATTAACGAAAGCCCGGTGGCTCAGCTATTCCTGGCCGAGCGTTAACAAAAGCGGTGTGCTCCGCAAGAGGCACGGACAACAATGCCTGTGCCACTGGCATTAATGCTTGGCCGACGTTTCCAGCTTTACTTTCCGCGCCGCTTGCACAAAATCCACGAACAGCTTTTGTGCAAACTCGTCCGCCGGCATGCGCTCCGGGTGCCACTGAACTCCAATCACCCAATCGTCGGGAGATTGCAATTCGACGCCTTCGACAATTCCGTCCGCGCCGCAGGCGGTGACTCGCAAGTTTCTGCCCGGCCTGTCAATCGACTGGTGATGGCTGCTGTTGATGTGAACGCGTGCCGCCCCGGCAAGCTTTTCCAGGTAGCTGCCAACGGCCAGTGTTGCGTCGTGCTCTAAGTCCTTGTTGGTCGCGCCCGCCGCGAGATCGGTCTTGCCATGCGCATCGCTGCCGGGCTTCTCGGCGGGAATGTCCTGTACCAGCGTTCCGCCCCGATTGACATTCAGAATCTGGCAGCCGTAACAGATCGCAAGTACGGGCTTGTGCGCCGCCAGCGCATGATCGAGTAAAGCGCTGTCGGTCCGGTCGCGATTCGGGTCCAGGGTCTGGGTTTTCAGATGGCGAGGCTTGTTGTAGCGAGCCGGATCCACGTCCGCGGGGCTACCTGGAAGCACAAATCCGTCCAAATCTAGGGCCTGCTGTTTCAAATCCGATGCGGGCAAAACCAATGAGACGTGAACGGGTTCGCCACCCGCGCGGCGCACGGCATCGAAATAGTGGTTCAGCTTCTCCACGTTGCCTTGGCGCTCTTCTTCGCTGGTGCGCCACGGGATGCCGACGCGCGGTTTGCTTGGCATTACAGGGGGTACCTTACCAGCAGGATTACGAACGGAAAATCCTAGCATTCGAACCCGAAGGGCGGCAACCGTCGTCGAAACGCCCGGTGGAAATCGCTCTAACTACCGAAATTACAATTACTTAGCGGACCTTGCCTTCTAATTCGGCCAGGCAAAACTCTTGGCGACGAAAGAAAGCCGGCAGCCGTGCTACCAGCTCCGCGAGCCGGCTGGCAGAGTCGGCCCGCAGCGTAAGGTGCCCGACTTTGCGGCCCGGCCGGGACGACTTGCCGTAAAGGTGGAGATGGGCATCCGGGACGGTCAGCAATTCGGTGGAGTCGGGTATTTCCCCGATCAGATTCAGCATGGCCGACTGCCCAAGTGCGCGCGTATCCCCGAGCGGAAGACCTGCCACCGCGCGCAGGTGATTCTCGAACTGGCTGGTCACGGCTCCTTCAATGCTCCAATGGCCGGAGTTATGAACCCGCGGCGCCATTTCGTTTGCTAGCAGTCTCCCGTCGCTCTCGAACAATTCGATGGCCAGCACGCCGACGTAGTTGAGGTCCTCCAGCACGCGCCGGGCAGCCTCTTGCGCTTCGCGCTGAAGGCTCGGCGTCAGATGCGGGGCCGGTGCGACCGACAATCGTAAAATCCCACCGCGATGATGATTCTCTACCAGAGGGTAAAAAGCCGTTTCGCCGGTACGGCCGCGCACAGCCAGAATCGAAAGTTCCCGCGAAAAATTGACGAACTTTTCCAGAATCAGCGGTGCTGCGGGCATTTCCTTTCCGGCTCGCTCAACGTCTTCAAGCGTCGACAGCACCCACTGTCCTTTGCCGTCGTAGCCCATCCGGCGGGTTTTTAGAACCGCCGGAAGGCCCAGTTTCGTGACTGCGGCATTGAGTTCAGCGGCCGACTTCACCGCGCTGAAATCCGTCGTCGCAATGCCAAGCTTCCGAAAGAGAGCCTTTTCGCTCAGGCGGTCTTGCGCCGCTTCCAGCGCCTGGGGTGGCGGATAGACCGGAACCTGCTTCTGCAGGAAAAGCGCGGCCTCCACCGGCACATTTTCGAATTCGTAGGTGGCCAGTGCCAGTCCGTGCGCGAATTTTTCCAGCGCTTCGAAATCGGTATACTCCGCAGTGACACGCGGCGCGATGCGTCCGACCGGCGCCTGCGGCGAAGGATCCAGAAAGCGAAAATGAAAATCGAGCGGATAGCCGGCCAACGCCAGCATGTAGCCTAACTGGCCGCCGCCCAGAATACCGATGGTCACTTGCTCTTCCCTTTTTTTCGAACTGGAGCACGGCTGACGGCGCGCGGCGCCACGAACTTCGCCGGGTCGGGTACCGCCAGCACCTTCTGGGTTTGTGCCGCGCGGAATTTGCGGAGTGATTCGCGGATTTCGGGATACTTGTTGCCGAGCGCCGCCGCAGCCAACAGCCCGGCGTTGATCGCGCCCGCTTTTCCAATGGCTAGCGTGCCCACCGCAATCCCTGCCGGCATCTGGGCAATGGACAGCAGCGAGTCCAGCCCTTTGAGAGCTTTCGACTCAACAGGCACGCCAAAAACGGGCAGCACCGTCTTCGACGCCGTCATGCCGGGAAGGTGCGCAGCCCCTCCGGCGCCAGCGATGATGACTTCGATGCCGCGGTTTTCCGCTTCCGAGGCATAGGCGAACAACAAATCTGGCGTGCGATGCGCGGAGACTACGCGTGTTTCATACGGTACACCGAGGTCCGCAAGCAGGGTCGCGGCATGCTGCATAGTCTCCCAGTCCGAAGTGGAGCCCATGATGATGCCAACCAGCGGATGGTCGTTTGTCTTGGCGGACTCGTCAGCCATGAGGCTGCCTAGTCTATCGCGCCTCACAGGCATTTGAAAAATAATGGAAATACCGTGAACTACCGTCCGATGGCTTGCTCCCCACGCAGCACCAGACATGTCGAACTGGATCTGGCAACCAGCTTGCCCGCTTGGTCGAACACATCGCTCTCAACGTACCCAACCGATCGCCCCCGCTGCACTACGCGGCCTTCCGCGCACAATTGAGCTTCGCGCACAGGACGAAGATAATTGATCTTAAGCTCGACTGTGGTGAACGACTCTCCGGGCTCCAGCGTGCTCGCGAAGGCGAATCCCATGGCCGTGTCGGCGATATCACACAACACGCCGCCGTGCAGTGTGCCCATAGGATTGAAATGCTGCGGCCCGGATTTCAAATTAACCACGGCCCGGCCGTCGCCTGCTTCGGTTACTGAAAATCCAATCAGTTCGCCAATCGGCGCCTTGTGCTCCTTCATGTATTGCAACAGGCTTCCTTTGCCGGCGGCGGGTTCGGTCATGGGACACTCCTTAAGGGATTCTGCTTGGATGCGGCTGGCTCTGAATAGTTGACAACAGAAACTAATCACCGGATCGCTGTCGGCGCGAGAGCAACGCGCTGCGCAACTGGCCCACAAGGTAAAGCGAACCGGTGATGAAAACAGCGTCATCGGCGGCTGATCTTGCCAGGGCAGCTTCCAGAGCCTCGTCTGCATCGGCAATAATCAACGAATCCCTAGCGTGATGGCCCGCGATTTCCGCAAGTTGAGCGGCGGAAATGGCCCGCGGTGTTCGGGGCTCGGTAAAGATTACGCGCGCAGCATAAGGGAAAAGGATTCCAGCAATTTCGTCAACAGCTTTGTCGCGCAGCGCGGCAAAGACGATCGTTACCCTCTGGCCCAAATAATTTTCGCGAAGAAACACAGCGAGCTCGCGAGCTGCGGACGGATTATGCGCGCCATCGAGGTACACGTCTGGGCGAGAACCTACCTTTTCGATTCGCCCGGGCCAAACCGCGCCGCCTATTCCTTGCTCGATGGCGACGTCGGCAATCTCGAACCCCTGTCCCGCCAGCAGTCGGGCAGCGGCAACGGCGTTGAGCGCATTTTGCAGCTGAAACCGGCCCGCCAGACGGGGCGCAACGGCGAATCGCCTTCCCGTCGCCACTTCCCTAATTTCCGCGTGCGCGCATCCCGCTTCGATTCGCTCTGACAGCACTAAATAAGCCCCGGAGGTTTCCGTCACCGGCGAATCGAGCGCTACCGCTTTCGTCAGCAAAACGGTTCGCGCGTCCGGCTGCTGGCCGGCAATGATCACTGGAACGCCAGGCTTTATGATGCCCGCTTTTTCCCCGGCAATTTCGCGCAGGGAATGGCCAAGGAAATTCTCGTGGTCGAAGTCAATTCGCGTAAGGACCGAGACCCGCGGCGTAAGAACGTTGGTGGCGTCGAGCCGCCCTCCCAGGCCGGTCTCAAATACAGCGAACTGCACATCCGCCCGCGCAAAATAATCGAACGCGATTGCCGTGACACACTCAAAAAAAGTGGGATGCGCGCGCAGCTTGCCACTGGCGAGCAGTTCTTCAATTTTGCTGTGGATCCGCGAAAAAACCGCGGCGAAGGACTGGTCCGAAATCTCGATGCCGTTCACGCGAATGCGTTCGTTGATCCGCTCCAGATGGGGCGAAGTGTAAAGCCCGGTACGATAGCCCGCCTGGCGCAAGATCGATTCGAGAAACGCCGCTGTCGAACCCTTTCCATTCGTTCCCGCAATGTGGATTGATGGATATTGCTTCTCGGGGCTGCCGAGCGCCGCGGCAAGAACTGAAATATTGTCCAGGTCGAACTTCGCAGCCGCGGCCTGGGTCGGCACGGCCAGCTCCCGCCCCAGCGAGAGCAGATAGCGAACCGATTGTTGGAAGTCCATTTCAGTTCATCAGCAGATCGAGCGAGGAGGCGATGAAGGATTTCAGTTCCTTGCGAGGTACGACCGCGTCAAGAAAGCCATGCTCGAGCAGGAATTCCGAGCGTTGAAAGCCTTCCGGCAGTTTTTGCCGGATGGTCTGTTCAATTACGCGCGGGCCGGCAAAACCGATCAGCGCGCCGGGCTCGGCAATGTTCAAATCCCCCAACATGGCGAAACTCGCCGTCACACCGCCGGTCGTCGGATCGGTCAGCACCGAAATGTAAGGCAACTTCGCATCGTCCAGCCGCGCCAGCGCCGCGGAGACCTTTGCCAACTGCATCAGGCTGATCGTTCCTTCCATCATGCGTGCGCCGCCGGAGCAGGAAACCACGATCAGCGGCTGGCGCGTATCCATGGCCAGTTCGACGCCACGCGTCACTTTTTCTCCCACCACCGCGCCCATCGAGCCGCCGATAAACCCAAATTCCATCGCGCAAATCACTACCGGCCGGCCATTTAGCTGGCCTTCCGCGGTAATCACGGCGTCGTTCATCCCAAGTTTCTTCCGGGCTTCCTTAATGCGCGCAGAGTACGGTTTGGTGTCCACAAACTTCAGCGGGTCGGTGGAAGTCATGCCCGCGTCATGCTCGGTCCAGCGCCCGTCAAACAGCATCTCCAGTCGCGGCTTGGCTCCCATCTTGAAGTGAAACTGGCATTTCGGGCAGACGAAAAGATTTTCCTCGAGGTCCTTGCGAAAGGTGATGGTGCGGCAATTCTCGCACTTGGTCCACAGCCCTTCCGTACGCACGCGGCGCTCCTCTGGGGGCGTCACCTCAGCAATCGCTTGTTTTTCGCGCTTGAACCAGGCCATTTTGCGTTCTTTTTTCTCTGCCGCCACTGCTTGCACCTCATTCAGGAGCGGGCCGATACCTCAGTCGCAGCTCAATAGTCTATACCACGCTGCGCGAGAATGCCTTTCGAGTACGGGTGTTTCACTTCCTTCATCTCGGTCACCAAATCGGCCAACTCCACCAGGCTTGGGTGAGCGCTGCGGCCGGTGCAAATCACATGAACGTGCTCTGGACGGTCGCGCAACGCCAGAACGATCCCTTGGGGATCAAGCATCTTGTAGCTGATGACGTAGTTGATTTCGTCCAAGATCACCAGATCGTATTTTCCGGAGTAGATCGCGTCACTGCCGGTTTTCCAGCATTCCTCGGCCAGCTTGATGTCTTCCGGATCCGTCTCCGCGCCGCCGATTTTCACAAAACCGCGTCCCATCGGGCGAATCTCAAATTTATCGTCACCCAGCATCTTCGCGGCATCGAGCTCGCCATAGTGCCATGAGCCCTTAATGAATTGCACCATCAACACGCGTAGGCCTTGCCCAACCGCGCGAAACGCAGCTCCCAGCGCGCAGGTGGTCTTGCCCTTGCCCGGCCCGGTATAGACGATCAGTAGCCCTTTCTCTTGTGGCATGTCTCTCCTACAGTTGTCTGGAGCAAACAGGTTAGCAAACTCGCTGCGAAGGTCAGGCCAGCTCCAGCCGTTTCACCAGTTCTCCGGCGTACTGTTTGACCTGCGCGAGCCTTGCAGCAGACAGCCCGTGATTGGCGAGTGCGTTAGGGTCTCGCAGCACAATCCACAAGCCTGGCCTGTAAATCTCTTCGTTTCCGGTGCAGATTGCGCCGGTCAGTTGCGCGATTTCCAGGGGATGAAATGCGGCCGGCGTGAGGTCAATGTCGGTGATTTCGGAAGATTCGTGGGTAAAGTCCGCTGGGCGCCGGCACATGATTTCCAGCAACACGCCGCGGGCGTCGTCCACCAGATCGCGGAAACCTTGCGATACGAGTACGCCGTCCACATCACGAGGTGTCGACTGCTCGACTTCGTCGAGATCGTAGTCCGGAAGCGGCTTCTCCAACGGAATCTCGATGGCCACCGACGGCCTGTCCTCATCCGGCAAAATGCGCAGAGCCATCCTTTGTTTCTACACTAAGCGGCCTATTTCGGATAGGGACTACCAGAAAGAAAGGCCAACGCGCGATACAGCTGCTCGGCAAGCATGACGCGGGCCAGTTCGTGCGAATAGGTCATCGGACTGAGAGAAAGCTTTTGCGGGACGCGCTTGCGAAGCGCTTCAGGAAAACCGCCGGCATCTCCGCACACGAACACAATCTCGCGTGTTCCGCGGTCGCGCTGTTCGCCCAGCCAACGCGCCAGCGCTTCCGAGTCTTGGGACCTGCCGCCCGCGTCCAGCAGCAGTGCAGTCGCGGCGCGGTCCGCATCGAGCTGCTTGATGGCAGCTTCACCGTCACGCACTTCCTTTACTTCAATCGCCATCGAGTGGCTAATGCGCTTCACGTAGTCAGCAATCACCGCACGCAGTTCCGGCCGCCGAGTCTTCCCTAGCATAACTAAGCGAATTCGCATCGTTTTTGCCTGATCCCTGTTCCCTGATACCTAGTCCCTTCATTGCAGGCCGTACTTTTTGCGCTTCTCCAGCAGCGTCTTGCGGCTGATACCCAGGATGTCAGCGGACTTAGAGATGTGATAGCGCGTGGCTTCCAGCGTCTGGGTGATCGCTTCGCGTTCCAGGCTCTCCAGCGAACGCAGGCCCGCCGTGGCTGCAGCTCCACCGGCCGCTGTTCGAATGTTATCCGGCAAGTCTTCCGGCAGTAACTCGTTGGACTTGGCAAAGACGATGGCGCGCTCGATGGCGTTGCGCAGCTCTCTCAAATTGCCTGGCCAGCTGTAAGCCGCCAGAATGCTCCGCAATCCTTCTGAAAGCTGCATCGCAGGACGCTTGTGAATCTGCGCCAGGGCAACCAGGAAATGTTCCGCGGCCGCAAGAATGTCAGCCCGGCGCTCCCGCAGCGGGGGAATCGCAATCGGCAGCACGCTTAGACGGAAGAATAGATCTTCGCGGAACTGCCCGGCGCTGACCGCAGCCCGCAGGTCGGCGCTGGTCAGGGCAATCAGCCGCGATTCAATCTGCAAAGATTCCGTTCCGCCCAGCCGTTCGAACGTGCGTTCCTGCAAGACCCGCAGCAGCTTGCCCTGTCCTTCCGGCGAAAAGGCCGCGATCTCGTCGAGAACGATAGTGCCCTTGCCGCCAAGTTCAAGCCGCCCAATTTTGCGCTCCACGGCGCCGGTAAACGCGCCGCGTTCGTGGCCGAAGAGTTCACTCTCGATCAGGTGCGGCGGCAACGAAGTGCAGTCAATTTTTAGAAATGGCGCGTCGCGCCGCGGACTCAGTTCATGCACCAGCCGCGCGAAGTGATCCTTGCCCGAACCGGATTCGCCGGTGATCAGCAGCGTGGTAGGAACCGGCGCGACCTTTTCCGCAAGCGCCAGCAGCTTTTGTGACCCTGGATCGGCGGCAATCCATGGAAATCGCTCGGACATAACAGAATTGTAGCGGGCCAGACGAGAGTCGAATGATCGCGATTCGGAGAGATTGCGCTAACTATACCGAAAGCGGCGTGCCGCTCAGGATTGCGCGGATGCAGAAGCCGGCTCGATCGAAACATAGATAGGACCCGCTCCAAAAGCAATCAGCAGAAATCGGGAAAATTGTCCCGCCGTGCTTTTGGTGACGAAACGAAGGTCGCTGCCCTCGATGATGTCAAGCTCAAGGTCCTTATGATTCCAGGTATTGTCCACGCGCAGCCTGTGGCGTCCCGGTGCGACGGCCAGTGTCACGGAATCGCCAAACAACAGCTCGCCTTTGCGCTCTCCATCAAGTGACACTACGATCTGCCGCGTCTGCACATCTTCAGCTGAATTTCGCTGAATCGTGATGTTGGCCGTGCCGGGCGCCCGGTCATTAGCCTTTGCTTGGGGCATGGCAGGAACACTCAGGAGCGGTCGCCGGAAGCGCGGAGATGGGCCCCAGTATGGCCGCTCAGCACAGAAGGAGGTTCATCGTCGGGAATGTCATAGCGCGGCACATTGCGCCACAGCCGCTCCAGATCGTAGTAGCGCCGCCCCTGCTCACTGAACACGTGCACCACAAAGCCGCCGAAATCGAGTAGCGCCCAGTCCGTGGACCGACGGCCTTCGCGATGCTGGGCCTCGCGCTTCAGCTGCTTATAAAGCTGCTCTTCGATCTCCGTGCAGATGGCCTGCACCTGCGGCGTGCTGAATCCGGTGCAAAGCACGAAGTATTCGGTAAACGAACCGATACCGCTCAAATCCAGCACCGTAATGGCGGAAGCTTTTTTGTTCTGCATGGCCTCGACGACGAGGCGGATCACCTTGGGAATCTGTTTCGGAAGCTGGTTCACGTTCACCTGTAAAGGTCCTGTTTAAGAATGTATTCCTCCACGCGCGCCGAAACAAGTCCGTGGATGGACTGGCCTTTGTGCGCGCGGCGGCGAATGTCGGTGGCCGAAATGTCGCTGGAAACATTTTCCAGCAGATAGACGCTGGTGTGACGCAGCTGGGCGATCAGCTGTGAGGGCGGTTCCACTTCTTTTCTGGCATTGGGGCCTGCCATCAGGTCCGGCGGAATCACCAGCTTCAGCGCTTCGGCGCGGATTCCCGGCCGGTTGGCGATGATGAAATCGCACGAGGCCAGCAGCGACTCGTACTCTTTCCACATTGGAATATCGAGAAACGCGTCGGCGCCAATGATGAAGAAGATGCGGTCGCCGTGGCCGTGATAGTTGTGACGGAAATAGCGCACCGTATCCACAGAGTAGTGGAGCTGGGTTCCCGAAAAATCGTCACCGGCTTCGGAAAGCGACGGCACAAAATGTGGATGCTCGACGCAGGCCAGTGAGACCATCGCGTAGCGATGCGGAAACGGCGCGAGATGCTGCTTCAGCTTGTGCGGCGGCCGGCTGGCAGGTACGAAATGAATTTCGTCAAAATTGAACCGCCGGTCCGCGGCGCGGGCCACGGCCAGATGTCCGTTATGAATCGGATCGAACGAACCGCCAAAAAGCGCAATGCGGCGGGGATGGTATTTTGCGGCGGTGTGGCGCTGCGCTTGCGCTGTGGTCAACGAGGCTCCTGAGAAGTGCTGGCGTTATTTTCGCATGAAAAAGATGGGTTGTGAGCAGCGAGTCGATAGTTATGAACTGGCTGTGGTTTCGGAGTGTGCAGAGTGCGCGGTGCCCTGCGGAAAGGGCCGCCAGCATTGCCAGCGGCTCCGGCGCGGGAGCCCCGATTTGTTGGAATGCTCCCGTGGACAGGTCTACGGCCCCAAATTGCCCATTGATGGTCACCACATGGGCAAACGGCCCGTTCGCGGCGGTACTGCTTGATGCTGACACAAAACACGCGACCAGAACTGCAAGGGCGTAAGCGAAAGTCCGCTGAACGTTCTGTGCTTTCCGGACGCAAGATACCAATCCTGACTTCATATTCCCTCCTTAGAGTGCTCGATGCGCGTATTCTCGGCCCATCGCAACAGTGAGTTCAGGCAGATCCACAGCGACCCATCGGCCGCCGCTGACCGGTGCAGCTTCTCGGACTCCAGCCACTCCTGTAGCTCTTGAGGCGCCAAGTTCGAAACAACCGCGGTCAGTTCGAGACGGATCATTTCGGCTTGGCTCGCGCAACGGGGGCACCACGCGTGCTGCGAGCGGCATCCCCTAAGAATGAGCAACGAATCGGTTTCGATCGTGATCTTCGTTTGTTTGGCCCTCTCGCGCCTGCCTTTGAACCCACTGTGGATGGTTGGTGAACAGCGCAGGCGCAGTTTGGCTGCCGCCACGAAATGTTCCGTGCAAGCACTCGAGTTTTCGAGCGGCCGCGATGTCGAGTATGCAGCCGCCTTTGCATTGTCTCTCTCTGGGGATTCCGCGCGGGCGCGAGCGCTGGTGGAAGATTTGGACAAGCGATTCCCGGAAGATACGTCGGTCCGATTTGATTATCTGCCAACGCTGCGGGTGCTGCTCGCGCTGAAGCACAACGGCGCACAAAAAGCTGTCGAACCATTGCAGGTCGCAGCCGCTCACGATTTTGCGGTTCCCGGCCTTGATTTTTTTGCATTTTTCGGAGGGCTGTACCCGGCTTACGTGCGTGGCACGGCCTATCTAAATAGGCACCAAGGGCAAAAGGCCGCCGAAGAATTCCAGAAGATCATCGATCATCGCGGAATTGTGGCCGCCGACCCCATCGGCTCATTGGCACATCTGCAACTCGGGCGAGCCTACACAATGCAAGGAGATATGGCCAAGGCCAAATCCGAGTATCAGGAGTTTTTCGCTCTACTCAAGGACGCCGATCCCGGCATTTCTGCTACGAAGCAAGCACGAGAAGAGTACGCGGACCTGCAATAAGTCTTTCCAGAAACTATCCGTTCCCGCCCAGAAGCCTACGAACTGGCCCCGTTGGAAGCTGCAGCTTCAGTGGCGTCATGTTCAATTCCGGTCGGCCTGGGGATCCTGTCTAGCGTGTCGGCGATGGCGAGGACCAGGTCGCGGACGCTTTCGCCAGTGGCGGCTGAAATGGCGTAGAAAGGCAAGTTTTGCTTGGCGCAGAAGGTTTGCAGCTCTTCCAGGCGTGAGCGGTCTGAAATTGCGTCGAGTTTGCTGGCCACCACGATCATCGGCTTTTCGCCGAGTTCGCGGCTGAAGGCTGCGAGCTCGCCGTGAATCACTGCAAAGGAATGAATGGGGTCAGCGTCGGTGAAATCGCTGGTGTCGATGAGATGAACCAGCAGCCGCGTGCGCTCGACATGTTTGAGAAAACGGATGCCGAGGCCCGCGCCTTCGTGCGCGCCTTTAATCAATCCAGGCAGATCGGCGACAACGAACGTGCGGCCCATCGCGCGGCTTTCACTTTTCGCATCGCCGCCAGCAGCGCGGGGCAATCCGTCGGCGCTGACTACACCAAGATTCGGTTCGAGCGTGGTGAACGGATAATTGGCAATTTTCGGGCGCGCAGCGGAGATCACGGAAATCAGCGTGGATTTTCCGGCGTTGGGAAAACCGACCAGACCAACATCGGCGAGCAACTTCAGTTCGAGGCGCAGATGGCGCTCTTCGCCGGGAAAACCGTCTTCGTGCTCGCGGGGAGCCTGGTGCCAGGGCTTGGCAAAATTCTGATTGCCGCGCCCGCCGCGTCCCCCATGCGCCACCAGGACCCGCTGACCGGGTGTCGCGAGATCGGCGATCGTTTCGTGTGTTTCTTCGTCGTAAGCTATCGTGCCCACGGGAACCTGCAAAATCATGTCGTCGCCGGAATGCCCGGTGCAGTTGGAGCCTTCCCCATGGCGGCCGCGGTCGGCCCGAAATTCGCGGTTGTAGCGGTAGCGCAGCAGGGTGTTATCGTTGGGATTGGCTTCGAGGTAGATCGAGCCACCGTTGCCGCCGTCCCCGCCAGAGGGTCCGCCGCGCGGAACGTATTTTTCGCGGCGGAAGGCCACGCAGCCGTTGCCGCCGTCGCCGGCTTTCACGAAGATTTTGGCTTCATCAACAAACACGGGGAAATCCTATCAGGAAAACAGCGCGCGGAAATGCTGCGAAGTGAATAGCGATAAAAAGCGAAGACCCAAGTTCATAACCCGAACCTGGGGCACCCTCCGCACGGCTTGGATTGCCGGGCTAAAGCCCGGCGCTACGCCGGAGTGATGCTGATGAAGCGGCCGCGGCGGCCACGGTCTTCGAACTTGACGTGACCGGTGACCAGCGCGAACAGCGTGTCGTCCTTGCCCTGACCGACGTTTTCACCGGCCTGGTGCTTGGTACCGCGCTGACGGACCAGAATCGTTCCGGCGTTGACCAGTTGGCCTCCGAAGCGTTTTACGCCGAGCCGCTGGCCGTGCGAATCGCGGCCGTTGGTTGAAGAGCCGCCACCTTTTTTGTGTGCCATTGCTAGTTCCTTCCAAATCGAAGATCGAAGAGCAGCGGTATAAGGCCGCTGCCACAAAACCGAATAGAACCGGTTCTAAAGACCGGCACTACAGTGTGATGTCGCTGACCTGGACCGCCGTGTAGTTCTGGCGATGGCCGCGCTGAATCTTGTACTGGTTGGTCTTCTTGTACTTCAGGACGGTGAGCTTTTTGGCCCGGCCCTGTTCCACGATCTTGCCGGTGACGCTGGCCTTTGCGGCTTCGTCGCCAACCAAAACCTTCTTATCGGTGTGGACGCTCAACACGGAGCCGAACTTGACCTCTTCGCCTACGTCGCCAGAGACGCGCTCCACGCGAATGGTGTCGCCGGGCGCGACACGGTACTGTTTCCCCCCGGACTTGATAACGGCGTACATCGCTCCTCCAAGAGCTAAAGACAAACGTTAATTATACGGGTCGAGCGGAAGCCTGGTCAACGAAAGGTTTGCTGGGTGGCCTTCGAAATCGCGCTCTAAAATCTTTCGTTTCGCGATCGCTGCTATCCCCCACCCATAAGCGCGTAAGTGATTGAAAAGAAAGAGCCGGAAATATGTAAAAGGGTAAAAGGTATAAGCAACAAAGAAGTTAGCGGAGGCACTTTTCGGTAGGCATATACACAGTAGAGGTAGATCTGCCGCTCGGCGCCGTTTCCCGTTTTGGAACTCGTACCTAGAGGGTAGGCGAGTTGTCGCCGAGGAGCGTGTGGCGGACGATGGCGATTGGCGGGTAGCCCAGTTTGAGGAAGTCGTCGTGGAATTTTTGCAGGGAGAAGCCGGCGCCCTGCTTTTTTCGCAAGTCTTCGCGGAGCTTCATGATCTGGAGTTTGCCCAATGTGTAGTAAAGGTAGGTGGGGTCGATAGTACCGCGTTTGGTTTCGGTGTCGGCGGTTTTCGGCGTCTGAAAACCTTCCTTGACGAAAAACTCGCGCGCCTGAGCGAGCGTGAATTGGCCGCGGTGCATCTGAATGCCGACGACGAAGCGAGCGTCGCGGAGCAGCGCGTCCTGCAACTGGCCGAGACGAATCAGGCGCGATTCGCGCAGGTCTTTCGCGCCTGTGCCCGGCTGCGCGTAGCCTTCATCGAGCATCATTTGTTCCGTGTAGTGCGCCCAGCCTTCGACATTCGTGTCCGAGGCGAGAACCTTTCGCAGCTGGGAAGGTGCAAGCTTTTCGTAGAGGTACTGCGTGAAGTGCCCGGGAAACGCTTCGTGGATGGAAGTACTGGTGATGGTGCCGATATTAAAGGCGCCCATCTGGCCCTCGACGTCTTCCGGCGAATCGCCGGGCTGGGGCAGCGTCACATAGAAATAAGATTCGTTGGCGTTTTTCTCAAACGGGCCCGGCGTATCCATGGCGGCGCTGGTGGTAGCGCGCTGAAAAGGCGGCGTTTCAAGCATGGTGGGGCGGCGGTCGGAAGGCAGCGTCACGATGTGGTGGGAGTTGATGAAGCTGATCAGGCCGTCGAAGGTGTCGCGAAAACGCTGCATCAGTTCGCCGGGAGCAGGATGCATGGACTGCAACTCTACCCGGATTTCGTCCGGCGTTCGGTTGGGGTCGATTTCCGTGGCGACGCTGCGGAATTCGGCCTGATTCTTGTGCAGGTCGGCAAGACCGATTTCGAGCAGGCGGTCGAGGGGCGTGGTGACCATCTCTTCGTAGGCGAGCTTGTTAGAAAAGGCTTCAGCGCCGATGCGGAAATCGCCGCTGGCATGCGGCAAGACATCGGACTTCAGCCAGTACTGGTATTCGCGCAGAAGCTTGAGTGCGGCGGCATTTGATCGGGCGAACGCCGCCTTGGTGGCGGAATCGGTGGCGTCGGCGAAGGCGGCCGGCAGGTCCTTCTCAAAAAGCTCGATGGTGCCCGGAAGCTGTTCGAGAGCGATTTCCGCATAGATGCGCGGTACATTTTTGAGATTGGCACGGCCATCGGCAAAGAAACGAGGGAACTGCTTTTCGCGGGCGATGACCGAGAGGAGGCGTTCGTCCGGGGAGGCGAAGCGGCGGCTCATGATGAGGTAAACGCTGTTGGCCGCGCCGCTGGGGTAGGTATCGGGGTCTTTCTGGAAAGTGCGGATGACCTGGAGCGAGAGCAGATTGCCGCGGATCGCGTTGCGGAGAATTTCGCGGTCGTCGGAATCGAGTGGACTGAGGCCTTTGGGATCGAAAGCCAGGACGCGCTTTTCGAACTGGCGATAGAAAGCGACTTGTTTGGCCAGAGCGGCCGGGGAGAAGTCTTCAAGTTCGCCGTCGTGGGAGTGGACGCCGGCGAGTGTGGCCGACGAGGGATTGAAGGCCAAGTAGCGATCAACAAAGTCGTTGGAGAGGGCGCGCCAGGCGTCGGAGGGGGCGGGAGATTGGGCGAGAGCAGTCGCGATCGCGGCGAGGCAGAGAATTGCGGAAAGCAAGAGCAGTTGGAAACGGGGCATCAACACCTCAGCGAACTGAAGTTTAAGAGTTGCAGAGTGCAAAAGCAAAAGACCGCCCAGGTTCACAAACCGAACCTGGGGCACTCCGCGAGATACGGACAATCGAAGGGGCGGATCAAAAATCGAAACGGTAGCCGAGAATCAATTTGGCGATGAGGTGGTCGGTAGAACGGGTAACGCCAACACCCGCGCCGAAGTTGACCTCCCATTTCGGGGAAAGGTTGAGATCAATGGCCGGGAAGAACTGGTGCTGCTGCTGGGCAATTGGATCGAAATTCGTGGCCGGGCCGACGGAGCCGTAATACTCGAAGCCGGCGGTGACTTTTTTGGTGACGTCGTAGCTGATCTTGACGTTGGGCGAAAAGACCAAGCCCTGGCTTTGCGAGAGGCCGTGGATGGACTTGTCAAAGGTCGGGTTGAACGACAGATACCACGGGCCGATCTGCTTATCAATGATCGGGCGCATTTCCCAAGTCCAGGTGTCCACGGAAAACGGGCGGCGCTGGTAGCCGAGTTCGTTGGAGAGGCTGAGGCCGACTGGCCAGTTCCATTTGGGCGGGATGCGAACGCGGGGGCGGATGTGATCGCCAACCCAATCGATGCCCAGCCCGTTTTTCTCCGCGGTGAAGATGTAAAAGCCGGTTTCGAACCAGTCGGTGAAGCCGTGGGTGATTTCAATCGTTTCGTGCAGTTGGTGATTAGTCGGCAGCATTCCGTCCTGAGAAGTTTTGGAGCCTTCGAAGGTGAAATTGGAGTGGAGTTCGACCATGGTGTGGCCGGGAAGAACGGTGTCGTAGCCATAGACCTGAATTTCGTAGTTGTCCTGCGCTTTGCAGAGCGACGGAATAACACCGAGCACCAAGAGGGGGAAGGCACAGAGGGCCCCAAGACGAAAAGAACGCGAATGATGGTCCACCAAATTAGATTACGGGAGCAGGTGAGTTTCGCCAAATCCTGAGCACAGGAAGAGCCGGCCGGGATGCCGGCGCCCCAAGGTCGTAGAAAAGGAATCGGTCTGAAGACCGGCCACTACAGGATCAAGCGTGCGGATGGGCTTTGTCGTAGATGTCCATGAGCTGGCGGATGGAAGCGTGGGTATATTTCTGGGTCGTGGAAAGCGACCGGTGGCCGAGAAGTTCCTGGATAGCGCGCAGATCGGCGCCGTCGGCAAGCAGGTGGGTGGCAAAAGCATGACGCAGCGAGTGCGGGTGCAGGTCCCAATTCATGTTCGCCAGACGCACGTATTTTTTCACGATGCGCCCGACGGAACGCTGCGTGAGGCGGCGGCCAGCATAGTTAAGAAAAATAGCCTCGCTGTGCGCCGGCCCGCGATGACCGTGGCCCGGCCGCGCCTGCAGTAAAAGTTGATCGCGCACCGGCCAGTAAGCCTCTAAAGCATCTTGCGCTTTGCCACCATAGGGAACGATCCGCTCCTTATTGCCTTTGCCGCGAACGCGCAGCATTTTTTCGTGGCGGTCCATATCCGCGAGATTCAGGCCGGTAAGTTCGCTGACGCGCAGGCCCGCGGCGTAGAGAAGTTCGAGGAGAGCGCGATCGCGCTTGAGCAGCAGGCCTTCTTCGTCGCGCAATGCCGGTTCGAAAGGCTGGTCATTTTCCTCCGTGTCCATCATGGCACCCCGCGTGCGCTTGGACCCTGCGCGGGGTTGCGCCAGCTCGTTCAGGAAGCCGTTCATTTCTTCGGCGGAGAGCACCGAAGGCACGCGCTTGGGGAGTTTGGGAGTCGGCACCAGGCGCGCCGGATTTTCCTTCAACGTTCCTTGACGCACGCAGTGCTTGAAAAATGAGCGCAACGCAGCCAGCTTGCGGGCGATAGAACTTTTCTTCAGCCCCTGCGAGTGCAGATGGCCCACAAATTCGCGGATGATCTGGTGGGTGATCTGCGCCAACGGCGGAGGCTTTTCGCCGGGCGGAGACAAGTACGCTTCGAACTGTTCCAGGTCCTTGCCGTAGTTGAGCAAGGTGTGCGGAGAGGAATTTTTCACCGACCGCAAATATTGCAGATATTTTTCGATGGCTTGCTTCATAGATCCCGATTTCCGCTGGATTCAAAATTATAGGCGGTTGGAATCGCGCCAGCAGAAGTGGTTTCGGCGATGTCGCGAGTATGGAACGCGCCGCCGACGGCACCCCATTCAGGGTTAGGCTTTGACGCCGGCGGGCTCGCCTACCTCCGCGGGTTTCGGTTCATCAAGCAACTTTTCCCAGTCGCAGCCTTCCTTGATGCAGGCGCGCACGGTGCCGATTTTAGTTTTCTTCTCGACGGTGAATTCGGCGCCGCATTTCGGACAGGGCTCGGCGATCGGCATATACGGCGTGGTGAAGTCGCAGTCCGGGTACCTCGAGCATCCGTAAAAGATGCGCGGGCGCCCGCCGCGGCCTGCGCTGCCGCGGCGGACGAACTCGCCTTGGTGACACTTTGGGCATTTGATGCCCATGGTGATTGGGCGCGTGTACTTGCACTTGGGATAAGTCGAACAGCCGATGAACTCGCCGAAGCGGCCATGCTTCTTGACCAGGCCGTTGCCGCAGGTCGGGCACTTTTCATCGAGCGGCTCATCCGGCTGGCGCGCGATGCGCGTGCCTTCCACCAACCGCCGCGTGGTCTTGCAGTCGGGATAGCCGGTGCAAGCGAGAAACACGCCGAAGCGGCCGCGCTTGATGGCCATCTCTTTGCCGCAGTTTTCGCAATATTCGGTTTTGTTTTCGGCGTCGGCCTCTTCGCCGAGCTCGGGCGAAAGGTCCTGGATAAAATCGCAATCCGGGTAGCGCGAGCAGCCCAGAAAAAATCCATGCCGGCTGATGCGCTCCAGCAGCTCGCCCTGGCCGCACTTCTCGCAAGTCTTGCCGGTGGAGATGCCGCGTTTGTAGGAGACCATTTCGTCTTCCGCGCGGTCCAGGTCAACGATGAACTTCTCCCAGAACTCTTTCACCGCTTCGCGCCAGTGCAGCTTGCCGTCTTCGATTTCGTCGAGCTCGTCTTCGAGTCGTGCCGTGAATTTCAAGTCGAAGATGTCGTCGAAACTTTTCACCAGCAGCACGCTAACCCGTTCTCCGAGCATGGTGGGCGTGAAGCGGCCCTGTTCTTTCTTCACGTATTCGCGTTCGACGATCGTGGAAATGATTGAAGCGTAGGTGGAAGGCCGGCCGATGCCGTCCTCTTCCAGTTCTTTTACCAGTGTGGCCTCGGTGTAGCGCGGCGGCGGTTCGGTGAAGTGCTGCTCCGGGCGAATGGATTCCAGGCGCAACGCCTGTCCCTCGGCGACTTGCGGCAGCGCATGGCCTTCGCCTTCGTCGCTCTTTTCGTCGTCTTCGCGGTCGGCGTTGGCCACAGGCATTTGATAAACGCGAAGGTAGCCGTCAAATTTCTGAACGGAGCCGGTCGCTCGAAAAGTGTAATCGCCCGCGGAAATCTCAATCGTGGTCTGGTCCAGGATTGCCGGCAGCATCTGCGACGCCACAAACCTCTGCCAGATCAGCTGATAGAGCTTGAAAAGGTCGTCGTCCAAGTACTTGCGGACGTCTTCGGGCGCGCGCCAAACGTCAGTCGGCCGAATGGCTTCGTGCGCCTCCTGAGCGTCTTTTTTGGATTTGTAGAAGTTCGGCTTTTCCGGCAGATGGCTGGCGCCGAATTTCTCCGGAATCAGTTCGCGGACTTGGGTCAGCGCGTCTTGCGAAACGTGCACGGAGTCCGTGCGCATGTAGGTGATCAGCGCGGTTAAGCCCTCGGGGCCAAGTTCGACGCCTTCATAGAGGCGCTGCGCAACACCCATGGTGCGCTTGGCCGTGTAGCGTAAGCGGTTATAGGCGGCCTGCTGCAGCTTGGAAGTCGTAAACGGTGGCGGCGGATTGCGCCTCTTCTCTTTTTGTGTCACCGAAGCGACTTGCCACTTGGCCTTACGCACTGCGGCCAGAACTTTGTCCGCGCTTTCCTGATTGTTGATGGCGATATCTTCGCCTTTGTATTTGGCAAGCTTGGCTTCAAAAATCGGCGGCTGGCCGGCATCGAGCATGGCATGGATGGACCAATACTCCTGCGGCAGGAATGCGCGGATCTCCTGTTCGCGCTCGACGATCAGGCGCAGAGCTACCGTCTGCACACGACCTGCGGACAGGCCGCGGCGCACTTTGTCCCACAGTAACGGCGAAATCTTGTAGCCCACGATGCGGTCAAGTACCCGTCGCGCCTGCTGGGCGTCAACCAGGTTGCTGTCCACTTGGCGTGGATGATTAAACGCCGCGCGAATCGCTTTCGGCGTAATCTCATTAAACGTCACCCGGAAGATTTTCTTCGGGTCGGTCGGCGGGATCTCTTTTTTGGGAGCCGGCTCTTCTTTGCCGCCTTCCGCCTCCGGCTTGTTGTTTTTCTTTTTCCGGCGAGGCGCGCTGGCTTCCTGTTCGACAAATTTGTTGGGCTTGGCGAGCGCCATGGCCAGGTGGGCGGAGATCGCTTCGCCTTCGCGG
Organism: uncultured Acidobacteriaceae bacterium; assembly: GCA_964594885.1. Classification (GTDB taxonomy): domain Bacteria; phylum Acidobacteriota; class Terriglobia; order Acidiferrales; family UBA7541; genus Acidiferrum. The sequence goes on along the minus strand of CAZQOB010000008.1, from coordinate 54,268 downwards.
TCCGGGTCGCCCGCAAGATACACCGCTCCGGCAGTGTTGGCCGCTCTGCGCAGATCGTTCAGCACTTTGCCTTTGCCGTGGATGATCTGCAGCGTCGGCTCGAAGATCTTTTCATCGTCCAGGGTCACCGGCTTGCGCACCGGTTTGACCTTGTTCTTCTTGCCTTTTTTTGAACGCGTTTTCTTCTTTGGGACTTCGCCCTCTTCCGGTTCATCGGGCAGGCGGATACCAATCACCTTTTTCGGCAGGTCCAAGACGTGACCGATCGAGGCTTTGACGATGTAGTCTTTGCCCAGATACTTGTTGATGGTCTTCGCCTTGGCCGGCGATTCGACAATGACCAGCGAACGAGCCATATTGCTTGTTTTAACCCTGCTTCTCTTTCCCGGGAGAGCTTGCGGCGAGGCGTGTGCCCTTCTCGCTAACTAAGAACAAAGATGCACGAACTGGCCCGAATGTTTCACTAACGTTTTTAAGCGATTTAGAATCAATGGCTTACTGGCCAGACGATGGCGTCGCGATGCTCCAGCATCGAGCTAGCTGTCCAACGAGCCCTCCACAATAATATCTCGCTGAACTGCTTGCCTGGCGGCTGCCGCACGAAACCTTTCCTCTCCAGGTAAAAAGCGTAGCGAGAACGTCGGAGCAGTTCAAGCCGGTGCGCTCGACGAGGTTGTCAACGGGCCGCGACTCAGCGGAACTGAGCCCTTTTGGCGGCTGCCGGTAAGCGACGGAGCCACCAGAAGATTGCGCTGCTCTGCCTCCGGCTGCTCGAGTTTCTTGAGCGCAGCGCGAACCGGCGTCGGCAATTTTTCGATCACCTCCTCGGCATGAGGTCGCCAGCTTGAGCCCTGTTTGCTCACCAGATTCGGCGCAAAGCTGGCGGCTTTCGAGGCACGCCGAACACTCCAGAAAGTCGGGGGCAGCCTACAGGCCGGGATACTTGCCCAAGAAAAGTAGAACGACGTCGATGGTATCGCAGACTCCGTGCGCGACAATCGGAACGGCGAGGTTGCGGCGAGAGGCAAGATACATCAACCCCAAAATCAGCCCGTCAGAACCCTCTTCGATGATCCCGGTGAGGCCCTGCTGGTAATGAGACACCCCGAAAAGAGCGCTAACCAGAAATAGACTCACGGTCCAGGCAGTGCCGGTGCCGCGACCGAGATCTGCCACGCGATTCATCAGGTAGCCACGGTAGACGAGCTCTTCTCCAAAGGCCGCAAGAATCCAGATCAGAAGAATAATGACGAGCGTGAATTTGAGGTTTCCTCTCACAGCCGGAAAACCAGATAAGTCCGGTGGCTTTCCCAGTAGGCGGGTGAGAAGCGGTTGTTTGCCGACCAAATCGAACAGCTCCAGGCTGGCGCCACAGAGGAGTCCAAGCAGAAGAGTTATGGCCCAGCTGCGGTATGGCGCGAAGCCGATCTGTTTCCATTGAACTTTGCGAAGACGCAACGAAATCCACGCGACGATGAAGAGGTACGGCGTTGCGCTAACCTTCAGGATGTGATGCTGGCGGGCAACGTAGACGGCGACTACCAAAACGAATTCGACCAGGACCAGCCATCTGCTCTCGCGCCAGGATTGGGCATGCTTGTTGGCGGTTACGATTTCCATTTCGGACGTGTCTGCCTAGGCTATACGCCCGGAACCGGAAAAAGTCTCACCTGAGGTCAGCGCGCCGGTACTGAGGCTAGAAGTGTGAGCGCTTTCCAGATTCTTGGCGGCAGGCTCGCCCTGGCCTCGCCCACAGACTCTAGCGAACCTGGGCGATGATCAGAGTGATATCGTCCTGCTGCTCGCGAGGATTGAAACTGCGAATGCTGTCGAGAACAGAGCTAATCAGGTCCCGCGGAGGGAGTCTGCGATGGCGCTGCAAGGCCTCGATCAGCCGCTGCTCGCCAAATTGTTCATCGGAATCGTTGAAGGATTCTGTTGCCCCGTCGGTGTAGAGAACGAGAGAATCGCCCGGGAATAACTGGCGTTCTTCGACCGTGTAGTCCCATTTTTCGAAGAGCCCGAGAACCGTGGCGGTCGGCTCGAGCCGCTCGAGCGAGCCATCGCCCCGGAGGAGCAGGGCCGGGAGGTGGCCGCAATTGGCATAGCGCACGCGGCGCGAATGGTCGTCGTAGTCGGAAAAGAAAAAGGTTGCGTAGTCGCTCTCGGTGGTATTCGCGTAAAACAACTGATTGACCGACTGTAGGAACTTGCCCGGCTGATCGGCGGCCGTGGCGCACTGGCTGCGCAGGTTGGCTTGCAGGTTTGCCATCAACAGCGCGGCAGCGATTCCCTTTCCGGCGATGTCGCCGATGACCAGGGCCAGACGCCGCTGGCCGAGATCCAGGAAATCGTAGTAGTCGCCGCCGACGTGGCGCGCCTGCAGGCAAGCGCCGGCGTAGTCGAGGGTGCGAGCTTCCGGCATCCTCTGCGGGAAGAGCCGAACCTGGACTTGGCGGGCGATCTCCAGCTCGCGCTCCGCCTGGCGTTCGTCCTCCAGCTTTTTCGCGATGGCACGGCGCCGCATTTCGACTCCGAGGGTCAGCTCATCGAAGCCGGCCAGCCCGAACGAGTTTCCGTCGATGTCCTTGAATCGCGCAAAGATCCCGCCCCACCGTGGTTTGTTCGGCGGAGAATCGAAACTCACGCCGCGGCTGCTCCACTCGTTGTAATTGGCTTCGACATCTTCGGTGACGAAGTAGATGCCGGTGTCGCGGCCAACGAGCGTCGCGACCGAATCCGGCAAGGCTTGTGCAAGTGCGATGTTGGCGCTGCCGTCGGGTGGAGCGACCTCGATCCAGCGGTTGCCGGCAACGCGTTGATCCACAATTAGCCGGAAACGGAGCTGGTCCAGATAGAACCGCAAACTTCTCTCCTGATCGCGAACGAAGATCATGACGAAGTGGAGAGAGACGTATAGATCCTGCTTGTCCAAGCGGAGCGAGAGGTGATCCATCCCGAAAGGCAAGGGAGTAGTTCCTGGGTTTCCCATGCGCGGATTATACGTCGGCAGCGCTGCACGCAGTGGAATCCGGTTCCGTCGGTTTCGTGGAATCGTACTTTTCCACGGAGCAGATCCCGGCTGGTCCCGGGCAAGTCCATCGGTTCATCTCGGCCGCCGTTGGGGAGGCCAGCGTCGGAACTCCTCATAGCCAAAAAAACACTGCATTTCGAATCACAGTCTATCTGAAACACCATTGATTGATTTTCATTTTCTTCCAGCAAACCTCACGCGCAAGGTGAAGGCTCGCCCTTGGCCGCCCGAAAAGGATCGGAAGTTGGGGGCGTCCACGTTGTTCACCACGTTGTCCGGATTTTGCCGGCCCAGAATATCGACCGCCGTTATGCGGGCCGCCCACAGGTATCCACGGAGCGCAAATTTTCGTTCCAGCCCGACATTCAGGCTGGCGTACGGCGGGAAACGCAGCGAATTCACGCTGCCTTCGAGCAGCTGCTGCAAATTCACGGCGCTGAAGGGATAGCCGCTGCGATACTCGAAAAAGTAGCTCAACTGGGTTCTCCAGATGTGCGTCGGCGTCCAGCCCCAGATGAGCAGCCGGTTGGGCGCGTCCCAGGCCAGCGGACCCGCTTCCTGCGGCGCAAAAAAGATCGAACCGAGCGCAGGGTTAAGCACCTGGTTCGAATCGGCGCGCGACCGTGTGAACGCGCCGTAGACTGCGGTGCTTTCGGAAAACGAATGGCGCAGCGACAGCGTCGCCGCGCGGTAGCGGTCCTTGCGTCGGTCCTGCAGCAGAAAAATTCCGCCAAGCTGCGCCGGCTGCTGGTCCACATACGCAAAGCCGTGCGATCCGTTGCGCGCCAGCAGCTCCAGCCCCATCAGCGTGCGACTTCCGAGCCTTTGCTGCCAGCCCACGCTCGAAATCGCGAACCGCGGCTGGCGCAGGTGACCCTCGGGAAGCGCGAACTGGCTCACAATTGGTCCGGGCGCAACCACGTTGCCGGCAGAGTCGTAAAACGTGTCCACCTGCCGCTGGTCGTTCGCCTGGCTGATCGAGGCAAGGTTAAGCGGCGCGTCGTAGACTCCCCAGCCAAATGAAAGCTTTGCGCTGTCGTCATCAAAGGGCAACACGTTGGCCGAAAGTCGCGGTAGGGCGAGGGCGCTCTGTGTGAAGCGGTCCCAGTCCGTGCGCAGGCCGGCCTGAAGAACAAAGTGCCGAGAGATCTGCCAGGTGTCTTGCGCGAACGCGCCGCCTTGGGTGTTCGAAATTTGTGGAGTTGCCGTGCCCGCAAAGACGGACTGGCGCACCAGGCAACCATTGGAAGGACTGACACAAGCGCTTCCATCGGTGGGGTTCGTCGCCCGCAGTGCTTCGATTTCGCCGCGCTCGGCAGTCTGATGGAACACCACTCTAGCCCCGTTCGCGCCCATGGCAAGCTGATGCGTTCCGTGCCAGTGGCGCAAACCAGCAGTTACGCTGGCCACCGCTTGCAAGCGTCGCCCGCGGCGGTCGACGCGCTGAAAATAGTTGCCGCTGGTCCCGCCGATGAGGAGCAAGAAAGTTTGTGTCCCTTGCGGCTTGTAATCCAGCAGTCCTCTGTCCGTAGCAACGCCAAATTCGAAGAGCGTCTCGTGAAACCACAGCTGATCCTTCAACGAAACGAACGCACGGCGCTGTTCCGCCGTAGCCGTGGTGGATTGCGGATCGAGCGCGTCAAGGCCGACGTTGCCGGCGTACGCGCGGTTGTAGAGAAAAATGCCGTGCAGGATATGATGCGGCGCTAGGTTATATTGCAGCCGCAGAAGATCGTCCCCCGCCCAGCTCTCGAACGTGTTCGCGCCAGAGGGCTGAGGCTTGACAACGCCAAAGGTGTGTTGAAGGCTGAGGGCGTCGGAAAACCAGAAGCGTCCGCGCTCGATCGGACCGGAAAAAAGGAATCGCGGATACCAATCCCCCAGGTGCGCGCCTTCCTGAATGTTGATTCCGGGAGCCGGATTGGTTGTGCCGAAGCGCCAGCGATCGTCTCCGTCGGGAGTTTCTAGGCTCAATATGCTCGCACCGGAGTGCGCATACGCCGCGCCAATCCGCCCGGTCTGCACTTCGGCCAGCCGTGTTGCGTCCACATTGAAACGCGAGGTCAGCCCGCCGCTGGCCGGATCGCCAATCTCAAATCCATCCAACAAATACTGGGTGTCTGCAGCCCGCGCACCGGCGATGTGCAAGCCGCCGCTGTTGTCCCGCACAACTTCCGGGAGCGCGACCAGGCTTTGCTGCAGAACATGCGGACTGGCTGCGGGAATGTCGCGAATCTCCTGTGCGCTGAGTTCCGAATGTTGCACTGCGTCCTGGGCATCAATCGCGTGGACCGGCGCAGTCACCTGCACCTGATCGTGAATCTCCTGCTCGTGGTTCAGGATCAAGGAGAGCGTGTTGTTTCCCGGGTGCAGCACGAACGACTGTCCAGCGAGCACGAAAAAGCCTTCCTTGCGGGCTTCTGCGTGATAGTCTCCGGGGACCAGGCTGCGAAATGTGAAATGTCCCGCGGGGTCGCTTAGGGCGGTTTGCGTGTGTCCGGCGGCGTCTTCCAGCTTGACTTGGGCCCCGGCGAGCGGAGCGCCATTTTCGTCTAGCACGACCACGGAAAGATCGGCGCTGTTCGCCAGCTGCGCACAAAGTGGAACAACCGCAGCGAAAGAAATGAGCAATAGGACGGCGACGTAAGCGCGGCGCATGCAACACCTTCGGCCGACGGGTTCCTGCTCTCTTATCATTCAACGCAGAACCGATTAATCCAAGCGTCGCGGCCGGTCGGTCGGGCTAAACCGCGACTCCTAAGGCTGGGCCGGGTCTTCTTCCAGGATTTCTTCCAGCGTCGAACAGAAAAGGTCAGCATCAGAATCCGTGAAGATGAGCGGTGGCCGGAGCTTGATCACGTTGTGGAAGGGCCCGTCGGTACCGGCCAGAATTCCTTTGTCGCGCAGGCGATTCACCACGTAATTGGCGTGTTGCGGAGCGGGTACGCGCGATTCGCGCGATACGACTAAGTCCAATCCGAGGAACAGTCCAGAGCCGCGTACATCGCCAATCAACGGAAACTTCTGCTGCCTGTCGCGCAGTTTTTCAATCCAGCGGCTGCCTACTCGCAGCGCATTCTCCTGCAGACCTTGGTCCTTTACGACGTCCAATACCGCTAGTCCCACCGCACAGGCCACCGGATTGCCGCCAAACGTGCTGAAGAACTCCATTCCGTTGTTGAATCGGTCGGCGATATCACGCTTGGTCACGACTGCCGCCAAAGGAAAAGCATTCCCGATGGGCTTGCCGAACACCACGATGTCCGGCACAACGTTTTGCGTTTCGAATCCCCAGAAATGGGTTCCCAAGCGGCCAAAACCGACCTGCACTTCGTCCGCAATGCACACTCCGCCGGCACTTCGTACATGCCGGTAGGTTTCTGCGAGGTATCCATCGGGAAAAACAATCTGTCCGCCGACGCTCGGCAACGTTTCGGCAAGATAGGTCGGCCGCTTCCCCAGAGCCTGCAGCTCGCGGCAGATCTTGCCGATAGGCGCGGCGTATTTTGCTCCGATGCCCGGCTCGCCGCGCCGGTACGGTCCGCGATAATCGTCTGCCAGCGGCGCGACGTGCACCCACGGCTTCTTGCCGCCACCGCCCGGGCCGTCAAACTTGTATGGGCTGATATCAATCAGCGTGCTGGTATGGCCGTGATAGGCGGCTTCCAGCACGATGACGTCTTCGCTGGCGGTGCAGGTCCGCGCCATGCGCAGCGCCAGCTCGTTGGCCTCGCTGCCGGAATTGACTATGCAGCAGACTTCCAGCGGTTTCGGCAGCAACGCCGTCAGCCGTTCCGCATACCGCAAAATATTTTCGTGCAGATACCGCGTGTTGGTATTGAGCAGCGCCAACTGCTCTTGCGCGGCGCTGACCACGCGCGGATGGGAATGCCCGACCAGCGGCACATTGTTGTAAACGTCGAGGTACGCGCGGCCGGTCTCGTCGTACAAATATTGCCGCCAGCCCCGCACCATCTTGATGGGCTTCCTGTACGAAACGCTCAGGCTCGGCCCGATCCGCTCCTTGCGCCGCTCGGCCGCGTCTGCCGCCGAGGCTTCGCGGTCCGGAATCTTTTCGGCGGGAATTCCGAGCAGCAAATTCGGATCCGGCGAGAGGCTTGTCCAAATCGCGTGTTCCGAAGCTCGCGCCACGCCTGGGTACTGCGCGCCGCGATCCAGCAGATCCAGAATGATCTGCAGATGCAAGTGGGGCGGCCAGCCGCCGTTTTCGTGCACGGCGCCGACTCTGGCGAACAGCTCCCCGCGCGAGATGGCCTGGCCCGGAGTGAGAGAAGCTAGCGTTTCCCGGGTCAAGTGTCCGTAGAGCGTGAAGAATTCTCGTTCGCTGGTTTGGCCATCGGCGGGAATCGTATGCCGCAGAATTACAAGTGGCCCGTAGTCCAACTCCTCGGTATTTTCCGCAAGCAGATGGACCGTGCCGCCGATTGGCGCGTGAACCACAGTACCAGGCTCGACAAACAGGTCGAGGCCAAGATGGATGGTGCGGCGCTCATCGGTTGGCTTGGCTCCGCCGCCAAAAAGGGGCGAAGCGTAAACCAACCGCGCTTCGTTGTATCTCCCTACGCCGATCGAAACGTGCGCCGCTTCCAATTGGCCAAAGATCGTCTTGGTCAGCGATCGGGTTTCGGCTTTAGCGGGATCAGCGCCGAGCAGCGCGCTACCGACACTCAAGTCCAGGGCAACCAGCGGCGTCGTGCGTAAGTCCGCATCCAGCACATTCGAGCCTGCGCGGCCTTCGGCGGCAAGGTGCTGCAAGATTCTGGTGCTGCCGGGAACGGGCGCCAAACCGCACGCCTCGCGGACCGAATACTGCGCGAAACGCGGATGAATCTTCGCCAGTCGTTCCAGCGCTTGCCACGCGGGCGCTTCGCTGATGACCACGTACGGATCGTCCGGCTTCTGCGTTTTGCGGATCGCCGAATTGACGACGCTCACCGCCAGCCGCATGCCAATCAGCGGGAACAGCGCGGCAATTTCCATTTCGCTCAGTGCAAACGCGCGATGAAATCCGCGCGCAATTGCGCAGATGACTGGCAAGGGCTCGCTCTTGCCCAGAATCGCGTACGCCGCGGCGATGGCCGATTCGCTCACAATCCAGCCGTGGTGCATGTCTCCAAAATCGATAACACCGGCGATTCGCCGCGGCTGCGGCCACGGAGTACTGACCAAAACGTTGTGATCGTTAGCATCGCCAAAGATCACACCGAGCCGCAGTTTGTCGCGCATCGGATCGATTTGCCGCTGATAGAGCGACAAGAAATATTCGACCAACGCGCGGCGCTGGGGATCGCCAATCTGATCCAGATGCTGTTCGATCCATGCGGCTCGCGCCGAATCCCATTTCAGCTCCCGGTGCGTCGCGGGGTGATCGAAGTCGGCCAGTCCCGCATCCAGTTCACCCAAGAATTTGCCCAAGTCCTGAAGCAGTTCCGGCGAATGCGGCTTGCAGTGGACCAGAGTGTCGCCGGGCAGAAAACCGAGCATCCAGACGATGCGTGTCTGCCCAGCAGCATCGCTGATGCGCGCGCACGCCTCGCCTTTGCTCGTGCGTTGCACGCGCTGGAGTGGCAACTTAGGCGCTCGCGAAGCCAGATGATCCAGCGCGGCGCACTGCATCTCGATGAACGCAGCTTCGCGCGCCGGATGCATGACTTTCAGCACCGACTCCCGGTTGTCGCTCCCACGCAAGCGGAAGTTGCAATCGTATTCGCCCGGCAGCGTCGCCGCAGCCACCGTCAGACCATACAGTTCCTCCGCCAGCCGCTCCGCATCTGCCGCCGAAACTGTTACCGCCGTCTGCTCTTCCAGAAACATGGATGAAATTTTATCGGCAATAGTACGGCGCGTCCATCCGGTGCGACTTTCGCCGGCTTTCTCGGCCAGGCCTTACACTGGAGAGGAGGAATTGGCAGAAACGATGAAACTGAAATTGCCGGCAGGAGATTTTGCCGCTTACTTATTCGATTGCGACGGGACGATCGCCGACTCCATGCCACTGCACTACGTCGCGTGGAAAAAGGCGCTCGGTGCTTGGGGCTGCGAATTCAGCGAACAACTCTTCTACGCGTGGGGAGGCATGCCCCTTGTGGAGATTGTGGACACGCTCAACAGAGTGCGCGGATTGCACATGCCGGTCGAGCAGGTGGCACACCGCAAGGAGAGACTTTACTTCGAGTTGCTGCCACAGCTCAGGGCGATTCCGGAGGTAGTGGAACACATTGACGCCAAGTACGGCCAGATTCCGTTCGGGGTGGTATCCGGAAGCGCGCGCGATTCGGTGACCGCTTCGCTAACGACGCTGAATCTTCTCGATCGTTTCAACGTGCTGGTTTGCGCCGGGGAATATAAGAACAGCAAACCGCATCCCGAAGCCTTTCTAACGGCAGCTTCGCGGCTTGGCGTTGCGCCCGACTCGTGCCTGGTGTTTGAAGACACCGACCTGGGGATTCAAGCAGCAACTGCGGCCGGAATGGCTTCGGTCAAAGTGCCGCCGCCGTGGGAACGGCAATCAAAAGACTAGCGCCCCGGCTCTTTGACTCCTTGGTTAGCGGACCGAGACCGGTCCGTTCACGGTGGACACGCGAACGACCGTGGGCCCGGTGCCGAACTCCACGCGCTTGTTTTCGTCGTCCCAGGACTTGCGGCCTTCGTTGCAGACGCTGGCATGGCAACTAAACGGCCCGTGGCCATTGGACTCCAGGACTACACCCGATTGGTAGCCGGAAGGCACGCGCAGGGTTACCGGCCCGTTCGTGGCGTGAGCTTCCAGTCCTGCGCCGTTCCAGTTCGTTCCATTCAGTTCGATCTCGATGGGGCCATTCTGGGTGCGGACATTTTGCTTGCCGCCGTTTTCTTGCAGTGACACCGGACCATTCTCCGCCGAAAGATCGAGGTCACCGGTGCAGCCGCGCACCGCGATCGGCCCGTTGACCGCTCGCACCTTCAAAGTGCCGTCCACGTGATACAAACCCATCGGCCCGTTGTTGACGTGCAGTTCCATGGCCGCCGCGCGCGGCGCTTTGAGAAGCAGATGCGCGGTCCAGCGATCGTGCGAGCGAGGCCCACTGACCCCAAGTTCGCCGTTAGAAAACGTCAGCCTAATCTGTGCTAGCAGGCTTTGTGTGTCCCTTCCCTCTTCGGCCGCTTTGCACAGCGTCACCGCATAAGAATCTTTGTCCCAGCCTTCCACCTGCAGCCCGCCGTTGGATTCCGCGTTGACCCGCAGATTGGGCGCTTCGGCTTTGCTGATCGTGCGCTCTTCGCTCCCGATCACGGCGCGATGCCCGTCGAACTCTATGTTTAGGTCGGAACAGCTCGCGATGGGACCGCCGTTGTGGTGGGTCGAAATGCTGATGGCGTGCTCTTCGCCGGCGTGTACGCGGTGGCGCGTGATCGCCCCAGGGGCGGCGGTCACCAAGACCGCAGTCCAGACCGCAATGCCGATGGCTGAAAGCAGCGTGCGAGAAACCATAACCTCACCTCCAGCCTTATAGACGATGCAAATGGCAGTTGGTCAGGCCAAGGGCAGGATTTTCTCTAGCCCATTCAATCGGGCCAGACAGCGCCAAAGAAATCCTCCTCATCTCCAATGGGCGGGCCATCTGGCGGTTCGGCAGGCGGCGGCAACTGCAACTTGCCCGGATCTTTCTGAAACTGCTCGATTTCAGACGCCGCATAGGCCAGATGCCCTTGCTGCGATGGGTCGCCCGAGAACTTGTTCGCATTGAGCCAGGCCTTCAGCTGATCGGTCTCGCGGGACGCGATCGCCCGTACTTGGGTGGCAGCTTGCGGATTCATAGCCAAGGCGATCAGGTCGTAAAGCACGACGTCATCTACAGCCCGGGCGACTTCGGCGGCGTATCCAGTGCCATGAGGCGCTTTCCAGGTTGCGGTCACAACAGCGTCGAGGACTTCCGGCAGTCCCGGATTGGAAGAGTCGCGCGCGTGGAATTCCACCAGACGCGCCGCCCGCTCCGGATTGAGGAGAAACTGCATGGTATGCTGTGCGGCCGCCTCCGCCGGAGCCAAAGCATCGAAGGCCGGACTGGTATGAATCTTGAAGTGCTCGCGGCCACGTTCGTATTCGGGCGGGCGCGGCGGAATTTTTTCCAGCAGCGGCTCCGGAAGCATCAGCGCCGAAGGCTTCAGAGTCGCCAGCACCGCTGCCAACGCCCGCCGCTGCTCCGAGGGCGCCACAATCTTGGTCGGCACCTGGCCATCTCCGCGCAGCGCGAATGTGTAATCCATTCCTCCTACGAGCTTGCTCGCTGCTTCGACCTGATAACGGTGCAGCAGGTACACCGGCACGAGCGAATCCTCGATGGTCGCCAGCGGCGCGCCTTCGCGAATGTTTTTCTCGCCGAAATTTTTCAATGCCGCTGCACGCACGGTCATGAGCCGATTGAGCTCATCCACCGCGTTCGCGCCCGAATCCCAAAGATGAGCCAGACTACTCGAACTGCCCGGCGGCCGCGCGTCCTGATCCGTCAAGAAACGCAAGCCTCGTCCGTAAGCATCCATCAGAATCTTGTTCAGCGTGGCGGGTTCGTCCGTTCCACTGGGAAAATCCTGATAACCCCACGCGATGGACACTTTGTCCCACTCCCCGATTCCGGCCGCATAGGCGTCGCGAAAGTCAAGCGAGCCATCGGCTACGACTTTCAGCAGAGGCGGCGGATAGTCCATCACCGACGAACGATTCGCCGTGCTCGCTGAATAGTTGTGCATCAACCCCAGCGTGTGCCCTACTTCATGCGCCGCGAGTTGCCGCAGCCGTGCTAGCGCCAGTTCCTGCATTTTGGGTGGGACCGGTTTGCCGGTTTCGTACGGCGCCAGCAATCCTTCCGCGATCAAATAGTCCTGGCGGACCCGCAATGAGCCGAGCGTCACATGCCCCTTGATGATTTCTCCTGTCCGCGGGTCGATCACACCCGCGCCGTACGACCAGCCGCGCGTCGCGCGATGCACCCACTGGATGACGTTGTAGCGCAGGTCCATCAGGTCCGCGCCCTCCGGCAACATCTCCACACGGAATGCATTCTTGTACCCAGCCGCTTCAAACGCCTGATTCCACCAGCGCGCGCCCTCCAGCAGCGCCGAGCGAATCGGCTCAGGCGCGCCCCGGTCCAGGTAATAAACAATCGGCTCGACCGGCTCGCTCACCACTGCGCTGGGATCTTTTTTCTGCAAACGGTGCCGTGCCGCCAGCCGTTTCACTATCGGTTCACTCACGGGTGTCGCGTAGTCCATGTACGAGATCCCGAAAACGCTTGACCGCGGATCGTACTCACGCGGCTTGTAGCCGCGCGGGGGCAGCTGGACGAAGGAGTGATGCTCGCGCACGGTGATGGCGGTGGGGTCGGGAGTCACGTCACGAACCCATTTTCCGGGTTCATCGCCGACAAACGTCAACGTCGCTTCTACTTCCGTGTTCAAGGGAAAATTCTTGGTGTTGGGCAGATAGATCGCGCTGCGCGAAACCTCCGGTTTGTAGGGACCTTGCTTCGCGCGCCGTAGTGCGTTTGGGACGGCGTGCGCATCGCGCAGAAAGAAGTCCGTAGCATCTACTAGTACATGCCCGTTGTCTTCGGCAGCCACGGTGAAGCCCCACAACACCGATTCTGCAAACGAATCGTGTACTGCGCGCCGCTCGTCCGCATCATTGCTCACGGCGCGGAACCGCAAGTTTTCTTCGATCAGAAGGACCTTCGGCCCGCTACGTTCAAACCGCACGATGCGGGTCGCACCCAACTGCCCGCGATCGAGCCCGATGTCGTTCGAGCCCACTCCCGCAGGCAATCCGCTCTGGTACAGAAACTCGGTGCTCCACTTATCGATTTCCAGCCATAACCTCCCGGCCTTGGCGTCCCAGTACAGATTGAAATAGCCGGCCAACTTCTGGGCGTCTTTGGTCTTGTCGGCGATGCCTCCGCTCTGAGCCAGAGCAGTCGGTGCGCAGATCATCCACACTATCGTCGCGACCGTCCCTATCGCGCCGCGCATTCGTTTCATCATTTTCAAATCCTCCGGTGCGAACAAACCTTTTACACCATCAAGCAGCTCCACGGGCAGTTTTCCTCTCTGCTATACTGCGCTTTCCGCGCGAGTCTCAGCCCGTGAACAAACTTCGCATCTCTGTCGTGCAGTACCTCAACACCGCACCGCTGGTCCGCGGCTTTACGCGCGGTCCGCTGCAGGGCAAGTACGATCTGTCCTTCACCCTGCCTTCGCAATGCGCCGACGCGTTACGCACTCGAGCCGCCGACGTGGCGATCATTCCCGCCATCGAATACCAGCGAATCCCGGACCTGGTCCTTCTGCCCGACCTGTCCATCGCATCGAAAGAGCGGGTGCGAAGCCTGCTGATTGTTTCGAAAACGCCGATCCGGCAAGCGCGCCGCATCGCACTCGATCGCAGCTCGCGCAGCACGCAAGCCTTAACCCGCATTCTCTGCGATGCGCGCTGGCTCATCTCACCCGAGTTCAACGAAGCGGATCCCGACCTGCCCGCGATGCTGCAAACCCACGACGCCGCTCTGCTCATCGGCGATCCGGCGCTTCGCCTGGCTATCGCTGCGGAGCAGCACGTGACTCCCGGGCGCGATGGCGCGCTCATCTGTTCCGGAGCGCAGCTCGGCCTGGCCCACATTCCTTCGCTCCATATTTATGATGTGGTGCACGAATGGTGGCAGCTCACCGAGCGACCAGCGGTGCTCGCCGTCTGGGCTGCCCGCCCCGAAATCGCCACACCCGGACTGGTTGCGGACTTTGCTGCTTCCCTTGCTTACGGCCTTGGCCATCTTTCTGAAATCTGCGGCGAAGCGTCGCGCGAACTCGATCTGCCGGAAAAGGAACTCTCGCTGTACCTTCGTACCAACATTGATTACTCGTTGGACGACGCAAACCTAAAAGGCCTTGAACTCTATTTCGACCATGCAGCCCGCCTCGGTCTGATTCCGCAATGCAAAGCAATCGCGATGGCCAACTCGGAAAAAACCGCCGCGACGTAGGTTCTTGGTTCAACCACTTCCGCTCGCAGCCTCAGTTCCTGGTTTTTCTTTATTTCCTCGCTTCATGGTCTCGCTCTTTTCTTGATCCGCATTTCCATCTCTTCCGGCGTTCGCGGCCAATCCTCGCGCAACAGTCGTGAAATCGCCCGGTCCGCCAGCAGCTTCCCCTTGGTCTGACATGACGGACAATAATTCGTTTCATTCTCCGCGTAGCGAATCCGCTGCACTCTTCCACCGCAACGCGGACATGGCTGGCCAAATTTCCCGTGCACCGCCATCTCTGTCCGGAACGCGGTCACTTTCTCTGGAAATCCTTCGCCTGTCTCTGCTCGCAGGCGCTCGGTCCAGTCGCGCAACGACTTCCGTGTGGCTTCGAACATCCGTTCGATCTCGGACGAATTGATTTTTTGCGTCAACGCTAGCGGCGATAGCTTCGCCTCCCACAGAATTTCGTCCGAATAGGCATTGCCAATTCCGCTAAACAGAGTGGGGTCGGTCAGGGCCCGCTTCAGTGTGTGATTCTCCGAAAGCAGCACTCGAGCAAACTCGCCGGAGTCGCTGTCCAACACTTCCAGTCCGCCAGGATCCAGCTCTCGCAGTCCGTCGTCGCCGGCGGCCAAATGCAATGACGCCCGCTTCCGGGTTCCCGCCTCGGTCCACACGAGCGTTCCGGTCGAAAACTCCAGCCCCGCCAGATTCTGCCGCCCGCCCAGCTTCACCTTGCCGACGCTTGCGTCAAACCAGTGTAGCCGCCCCGCAATCATCAAATGCAACACCAGCCAAATCTCGCCTTCCAGGCCAATACAGATCCGCTTCCCCATCCGGCGCAGTCCAAGAACCGTTTTGCCTTCCGCGGTCGCCACGGGCGGCGTTACGGTGCGTAGCAAAAATGGCGACAGAATACGTACCTTCTCCAGTCGTCGCCGAAAAATTCTCTTCTCCAGCGCCTCGATATAAACGGTGATGTCCGGCAGCTCCGGCATCTGTCAGGCTCCACGTTCGTCCACGATTGTTTTGCATTGCGGCGGCTTGGCGCCCTTGCCCTGCGATAGGCCTCAGCGCCCCATATCCCGCAAAATTGAAATCGTCACAGGCCCTTCGGATCTACGGTCTGTGCCATCTCCCGGTAAGCGCACAACGCGTTCGCCAGTTGCATCTGCCGCGGGCTGCGGCACTCCGGTTCGAACAACTTAGGACTGCCGACGACGATCACCGCGGATATCGCTCGCGATGTCGCCACATTCAACCGGTTCAGGCTATACAGAAATTCCATCCCGCGCGGCGCGTCTTCAGGCGACGACGTCGTCAGCGAATAGATCACCACCGGCGCTTCCTGTCCCTGAAACTTGTCTACTGTTCCGATGCGCATTCCCGGCAACCGCGCCAACAAGTCGCTTACTTGCGCGTTGTACGGCGCCACAATCAAGATGTCTTCCCCTTGCAACTGCCGGCTCTCCGTCCCGCGAAAGAATCGCACTTCAGGCCGCAGCAGCCCGCTCACGATTTTGGCGATCGTCTCCACCTCCTCCGCCGAGGAGTTCCGGTTTCCCTCATGTTCCACCGGCACATGCCACAGACCCGCCTCGATCACCCAAGCGTGACCGCGAATCACGTAGCCCTGCAACGCTTCACGCGATCCGAGGCGCCCTTCGTAAAACAGTTCTGAGGTAAACCGGCAAATATTCGGATGCAGGCGCCAAGTTTCCGGCAGCAGCAGTCCGACCTCCGGCAAGATCGTTTTGCGTTCGCCAAGCAAGTGTTCCAACGCCGATTTTTCCGCGCCCTCAGGGTGACTCCCTTTCAGCGGCCGCTCCAGCTGTTGCGGATCGCCAATCAACACGAGGCTCCTTGCCGCGTGGGCCACCGAAATCACGTCCGCCAGCGCCATCTGCCCCGCCTCGTCAATAAAAAGCACATCGACGGCGCCGGCCATCTCCGGCCGCGACCACAGGAATGACGTTCCGCCCGCTACGTTTGCGGTGCGTCTTTCGAGCGAATTCACAATCTCTTCGTTCTTCTTGGCGACGGCGATCCCTGGTTCCGGTTCACCTTCGTTCCAGCGCTGCATGCACCGCACGCCGTGAATTTCCTTCTCCGCCGCTGCCTTCACCACTTCTTGCAACAACTTGCGAATCACTTTGTGGCCCAGCGCCGCCACGCCTATCTTTTGTCCTCTGCGGACCAGGTCGCAGATCATTCGTGCGCCCGTGAATGTTTTCCCCGCCCCCGGCGGCCCTTGGATGGCAAACGTCGCCTCGTGGAGCGCACTTCCAATTCGGCAGGCCGTGTCTTCGGGCAGTTCTCCAGGCAACGGGTGAACTGTTTCTAGGTCCGTCAGGCGTGGCGGTCTTCGCAGCATTAAATCTCGCGCCGCCCGGAAATCACCGGCCTTTTCGATTCCATTTGCCGCAACCCAGTCGCCGATCCGAAACAGTGCATCGGCCTGATTTGTTACATTTAACGGCGCATCCCATAGATAAACGCCCAGCGGATGGAGCGCTGCCGACTTTTTGGTTTTCTTGACGTCCAAGGTGCGCGCAGCGAAGTCCACCGCCACGACCGTCCCGAATTTTTCGCCTTGGTAGTAAAGCTCCTTCTCCTCGCGTACTTCAGTCTCCTGCTTCTCAAATCGGTAACGTTCTGTAGGGAGATTGCGCTCGATCTGAACGGTTTTCAGGTGGCTCAGCCCGCCAAGCCCCGATCGTTCTTCCAGCAACTCGTCCGCATCCAGCTCCGCCAGGCGGAAACCTTCCCACCAGGTCGCCTTGTCTTCGCGCCGATGCCAGTCCAGCAATTGCGCCAACAACCAGCGCGCCTGCTGCGCCTCGGAACGCTCAGCTCGGTCCACGGGCAAATCCGCTGTCAGTCTTTCGCAAAGTTCGGCCACCCGCTTCTGCCGGTCTCCGACTTCTTCCGGCGGCTCGGGATCGCCCGCTACGGGTCTTGCAATCTTCTCTCCTTTGGCGATCAGTTTCTTTCGCTCCGCCTCCAGCCAATCCCGCAGCGCAGCCGTGGACTCGCAATCCTCACGGTTGTACCCCTCCATCGCTTCGCGATGCTCGTCCTTCAGCTTCTCGTCTTTCCAACCCAGTTCCAGACGATGCTCGATGTACCGCATCGCCGTTCGCGACACGTCCAGCGAGGTCTTACGCTCAAATCCATAAAACGCTTCCATCTTTTTCAGCGAGTACTCTTCCACGCTCGCGCGCAGCCCTTGCTTCACAACGCGGTGCAGGTCCACAAAAATTCCTCCGCGCAGCAGGCGGTCCATCTCGTCTTCCCGCGTCGCGTACTGACCCATCAGGCGCTTGAACGCTCCCGGCTCGTTCGCGCCATAGTGATAGACGTGCATCCCCGGCTCTTCAGTCCATCGCCGCACAATCTCGTCCAGCAGCCACTCAAGCCCTTCTTTTTCCTCATCTGGGTTCAACGACCATCGCTTCTCGTAGGCCAGGGCCCCGCCGGAATCTCGCGCTACAAATCCGAACAGGTATTGCTGTCCTTTCTGGCCCGCAAACGGATCGCCCTCCAGGTCCACAAACATGTCCTGCCGGTTCGGCTCCGGCAGTCGGCAAAATCCCATTCCTTCGGCCACAGGCAAAATGGCCTCATGCACCAGCTGGTTCGCGGTCCGGCCTTTCACTTGCACCCGCGCTTGCTCTCGTACTTGTTGAAATCCCTCGCGCGACCCGCGCTTCGGCCGCTGCTGCAGCGGAATCGGCAGCACCGCGAGCTTGGCCATGGAGTCGACTTTCCACTCTTCCAGATCCTTTCGCTGTTGACGGCGGATCCCCGCCACGAGCGACAAATGATCGTCCATATGCCTCCGCTCATCGCACTCTTTGAACCATCGGCACACGTTGCAGTGCTCCACGGGCTCCGGGTATGTCTCTAACCTTGCATCATCCTCAAAGCGAAATCCCAGCTGCGCAATTGGCCTTTTCTCGCCGCTCGGCACTCGCCACTCGCCACTGCTTTTCAACACCTCCCGCTTCACGTACCTGTAGTACGCCGCATAGTCTGCCACTCGATACTTCTCGCCCTTGAATCCGCCGCCCGGCGTAATCACCCACATCGTTTCCGGCGCAAACTCAGGCTTACCGCCCTGCGCGATCCCCAACAATTCCGAATACATCGAAAGCTGCAAGATCGTTGTCGCCTTGGTCTCGCGCGCCAGCTTTGTGTCCTGCACTTCGTACGACCACTTCCACTTCCTGCTCGGCCGCTCGACCTTGAGCAAAACGTCCGGTCGCCCGAACCACAAACCGTCCCGCAGCGCGCCCTGCGCGATCACATCCGCGCTCTCGTCCATCAAGCGCAGCGTCTCGGCCACCAACTCGTCGTCGTTTCCCATTTGCGGCAGCCGTACCACTTTCAACTTCTTTTCGTTTTCCAGGAATTCTAAGTACGCCTGTTCATGCCGCGCACCCAATTCTCGAATCACCGCCAAATCAGGCGCGGCCCAATCCGGCGCAGACCTCTGTCCACGCGCCACGGCCAACTCCAGTTGCGTCAAATGCCGGCACGCCAGATGATTGCTCACATCCGTCGCCGCCAGCCTGAGCTTTCCTTTAATCAGCTTCATCGCCCGTCCAGCCTAAGCCACTTCGCTATCCTCGCCAACTTTCCTCGCTCTCGCGGCCAGATAAGGCCTGGTGCAACTCGATAGCTTCCTTGACCTATAACTCTATATATGTAGAATTACAGCATGGGCCTTCGCCTGCGTATCTCGAATCAAACCCTGGCGCTTCTGGACGCGCTTCTCAACCGTCCTTCCGACTGGAGCCACGGCTACGCACTTTCCCAGGTGACCGGTATCTCCTCCGGCACGCTTTATCCCATGCTCATGCGTCTGGAAAGACTTCGCTGGCTGGAAACCAAGTGGGAAGAGCCCGCGGGCGGCCGCCCGCCGCGCCATCTTTATCGCCTCACCACGGAAGCAAGGGCCTGGGCCCGTGA
Source organism: uncultured Acidobacteriaceae bacterium (assembly GCA_964594885.1). Taxonomy (GTDB): domain Bacteria; phylum Acidobacteriota; class Terriglobia; order Acidiferrales; family UBA7541; genus Acidiferrum. The sequence continues at coordinate 35,245 of CAZQOB010000008.1, read as the reverse complement.
AGAACTCCGGCACGCTCGCAGCCGCAAACAGTGGAAATCTTCTCCCGCCGAGGCTTGAACCTATCCACTCAGACCTCTACCTTCCGCGCCGGCCTCCTCGCTTCTGATTTCTTCGGCCTGTTCAAATCTTGCAAACTCTCCGGCTTGGGAATCGACCCGTCCAATCCGCTAGAATAGGAACCTAGACTCAAGCTCATGGCTCTGACCAAACAACAAGCGCTCAACCTACTCTCTTCTGACGACCTCATCGGCATCGGGATGGAAGCCCACCAACTGCGCATGAAGAAGAACGACCCCCGCATCGCCACCTATCAGATTGACCGCAACATTAACTACACCAACTTCTGCACCGAGTACTGCTCCTTCTGCGCCTTTTACCGGCCCATCGGCGCCAAAGACGGCTACATCCTCCCGTTCGAAGAGATCTTCCGCAAGATCGAGGAGATGCTCGAGCTCGGCGGCAACGGGGTTCTTCTTCAGGGCGGCCTGCATCCCGACCTGCAAATCGACTATTACGAAAATCTTCTCCGCTCCATCAAGCAGAAGTTCCCCACCGTTCATCTGCATTGTTTCTCCGCGCCGGAAATTCTCTGCATCGCCGAAGTCAGCGAACTCAGCGTCGAAGACACCATTTGCCGTCTGATGGATGCGGGCCTCGCTTCCATTCCCGGCGGGGGCGCGGAAATTCTCGACGATGAAATTCGCGGCAAAATCGCCCGGCTGAAATGCACCAGCGACGATTGGGAACTCGTCCACCGCACTGCCCACAAACTCGGCCTGCGAACCACCGCTACGATGATGTTCGGCTGCGGCGAAGAGCTTCGCCATCGTGTCAATCATTTCGACCGCATCCGCCGCATCCAGGAAGACACCGGCGGCTTCACCGCGTTTATCCCGTGGATTTTTGCAGCGGACAACACCGCGCTGGGCAAGAAAGTCCAGGAAACCACTGCGGTCGACTATTTGAAGACCCTTGCCGTCAGCCGCCTCTATCTCGACAACATTGACCACATTCAGTCGAGCTGGCTCACTCCCGGCATCAAGGTTTGCCAGGTCGGCTTGCAATTCGGCGCTGACGACGTCGGCAGCATCCTGATCGAAGAAAACGTCGTGTACGCCGCCGGCGTCCGCAACCGCACCAACGAATCCGAGCTCCGCCGGGTCATCTCCGACGCCGGCTTCATCCCCGCCCAGCGCGACACCTTGTATCGTTCCTATGCCTTGAAGTAAAAAAGAAAGCCAGGCCCGAATCTGGACGAGAGCGAGCCCGCCATGATTCACAAGATTAAGCCGTTTCTGTGGTTCGATACGCAAGCCGAAGAAGCCGCAAAGTTCTACTGCTCGATTTTCAAGAACTCGAAGATCCTGCACGTGGAACGCTACCCAGCAGGCAGTCCCGCTCCCGCCGGTTCGGTAATGATCGTCAGCTTCGAACTGGAAGGATTGCAGTTCGTTGGGCTGAACGCTGGCCCGGTCTTCAAATTCACGGAAGCCATTTCTTTCGCTGTCACAACAGAGACGCAGGAAGAGACCGACTACCTCTGGAGCCGGCTCACCGCAGACGGTGGAAAAGAGTCCGACTGTGGCTGGTTGAAGGACAAATTCGGCCTGAGCTGGCAGATTACGCCAAAACAGCTCACCGACTTGCTCTCCGACCCTGACAAGAAAAAAGCCGCGCGGGTCATGGCCGCCATGATGACCATGCAAAAAATCAACATCGCCGCGCTCGAACGCGCCGCCGCGGGAGCATAACGGCGGACTAGTTTCTTGAGGAGGGCTTGATCAGGATTTCGACTTCGGCGCCATCCGGCAAGCGAAGGTCCTCGAGCGGATACAGCACTCCACTGCGAAACCGCGCCCGTACTTTGAAAGCGGGACTTCCCGCGGTCGCCGAATTCCGGGCTTCGCTCTTCGAGTTTCGATCTCCGCCGCTGGAGACTTCGTCCATGGCCTCGTTCGCCAGCGCGTCGGCTTCGCGGTTCTGCTCGCGGTAGACGTGGTCGATGCGGAACGATGCAAACGTCTGGGACATCTTTTTTGCGCGTTCGAAGAGCGGCTGCAAATCTGCGCTCTTCACCTTGTACTGGCCGCGCATCTGCTTGACCAGCAGCTCGGAATCACTCTCGATGCGCAGCGCGCGGATGTTGGCGGACTGCGCGTAGTCCAGCGCGGCGATCAGGCCATAGTATTCGGCGACATTGTTCGTGGTCCGGCCGATATATTTCTTAAGTCGCGCCGCGATTTCGCCTTCCGGATCGCGGATCACCACGCCGTACGAAGCGGGCCCGGGATTGCCGCGCGACCCGCCGTCAATGTTCGCGCGCCACGCCGGAGCCGCAGCGGGTTTTGCTTCCGGCGGCTCGCCGAACAGTCCCGCAGCTCGATGAGTTGGAGTCTTGCGGGCCATCACGAAGCCGATGCCCCGTTGTGTGCGCGCCCATTCTCCCGGGGATTGCCGGAATCGCCCGAATCAGCAGAGTAGGACAGAGTGCGTGAGGCGTACAGGATACGGCTGCAAGTTTCGCAAGTATGTATTTCCTGATCCTCGGCGCGAAGCACTTCCTGAAAAAGATGCGGCAGGATGCGCATGCCGCAGCCGCGGCACTGTTCGTTCACAGCTTCGGCGAGCGCAACACCGTGATGCCGTTTAGCGAGGCGCGCGTAGCGTTCGAGAACGTCTTCTGAAATCTGCGCGGCGAGCTTTTCTCTGACGGCCATCTCGGCGTGCATTTTGCGGTTGACTTCGCGCGCCGCGTTTTCGATCTGCTTGCGCTCTGCGGCCACTGCTTTTTCGGATTCGGCCAGCGCCGTCTCTGCTGACTTCACTTTTTTCTCGGCGTCTTCGACGGCCATCATCTGTTCGAGCTGCGCATCTTCCAGCTTGGCGACTTCGCTTTCGGCGTTGGCGATTTCGTGAAGCAGCGCTTTGTAGGCTTCGTTGGTTTTCACCGCGGAGGTTTGGGCCTTGAATTTCCTAATCCGCTCGCGCCAATCGGCGACTTCGAATTCGGTCTTCTGGCGCCCGGTAATTGTTTGCGCCAGCGCGTCCTTGGCGGCAGCACCGGCTGCTTTGGCGCCGTTCAGCCGGGCATCATTCTCGCGGATGCGCTTCGGTGCTGCCTCCAGGCTGGCACGCAAAGATGCAATTTCGTTGTCGGATCGCTGCAGCTCGAGAAGAAGAGGAATCGCCGGATGCATGAAAAACGAGTTTAGCACACGGGCCGAGCCCGTCCCGGGACTAAGGGATCGCGCCATCTACCGCGACCGTGATTTTTGATGTACCCGCGGCCGTTCGCCACCTGGGCCTAATACAGCGGTTCTTCGGGCCTACGAATGAGCTTCGCGGCGGACCAAAGTGTAGTCGATGAGGTAGCCGATGCCGACCGAGAGAGGAATTAAGCCGAAAGCCGCGGCTGTCCAGGTCTCGGGTTCATGCACGACGCTGGCGATGACGCCGAAGCAGGCAATGAAGCCGATCGCTCCCGTGATCAGCAGGATCGCGGCCTTGCGGGAGCGCGCCGCTGGCGGAAGCGGCTCTTCAAATGGAACATTCACGCCGCGGGCGACGGCCGCCATCCGCTCTTCCACGCGCAACTTTTTTACCCGGTAGTAGGTGTACATCAAGGCCATCGGGATGCCCAGTGAAAGAACCACCGCTGCCAATCCGATCACGCCACCCATGTCGTTCATTTTGCATCTCCTTCGCCGCGCTCACGAGAGCGTCATGCCATTTAAAATCGATCCAGGGAACCGCTTCATGCCGTTCTGCTGATAGATACGGGAGAGTTAGTAAAAAGTTCCCGAAGATTTAGCAACTGGAGATCCACTTCCCGAGCCAGGTGCCGAAGCCGGTCCGGGATACCGGTCGCCGAGATAGGGCCACAGCGTGCTGCGCCCATACGGAAGAACTTGGAGCTACAATCGGGGCGTTTTGTCGGCGCCTTCGCTATTCTCTCGCGGACGGCAAAAAGGAAAAAGAACATGAAGAAGCGAACGTTTTTGAAGCTGAGCGGTGCCGCGGGAGCACAATCCATGTTTATGCCGTGGCTGGCGTGGGGGAAGAGAGTGCCGGACAAATTGCGCAACTGGGCGGGAAACATCGAGTACGGAACGGAGAACCTCTTTGCCGCCAAGTCGGCCGAGGAAGCGCAGAGTTTCATAAAGAAGACCGCCAAGTTGAAAGTACTGGGGACGCGGCACTGCTTCAATACGATTGCGGACAGCAAGGATGGGTTTTTGTCGCTGAACGAAGTGCAGGATCAGCCGGTGCTGGACAAGGCGGCAGGTACTGTGACGGTGGACGCGAATATAACCTACGGAAAGCTGGCGCCGTGGCTGGAGGCAAAGGGCCACGCGCTCCACAATTTGGCGTCGTTGCCACACATCTCGGTGGCGGGTGCGATCAGTACGGGGACGCACGGGTCGGGCGAGAAGAACGGGAACCTATCCTCGGCGGTGCGCGGACTGCAGTTGATGACGGCGGAAGGCACGGTGATTGAACTTTCGAATGAGAACGGCCGACCGTTTTTTCCCGGTGCGGTTGTGGGCTTGGGAGCTCTCGGAGTAATCAGCAAAGTCACGCTGGCCGCGCAACCGACATATCAGGTGCGGCAATGGGTGTACGAAAACATGCCGCTGGAAGCAGCGCTGGCACATTTCGATGCAATTCAGGCGAGCGGCTACAGCGTGAGCCTATTTACGGATTGGCGGAACAAAAATGTGAATGAAGTGTGGATCAAGGAACAGGTCGGCGGCGGAAAGCAGTTTGCGGCCAGTCCTGAATGGCTTGGCGCGAAGCTGGCGAAGAAAAATCTGCATCCAATCGCGGCGCTGGGCGCAGAGAACTGCACGGAGCAAATGGGAGTGGCGGGGCCGTGGTACGAACGCCTGCCGCATTTCAAGATGGGATTTACGCCGAGCGCGGGAAAAGAGCTGCAGTCGGAATATTTTGTTCCGCGCATGCACGCCACCGAGGCGATCGCGGCAGTGGAAAAGTTGCGCGAGAAGATCAGCCCGCACCTGATGATTACGGAGATCCGGACCATTGCCGCGGATGAGATGTGGTTGAGCCCGTGCTATCAGCGGGATTCGGTGGCGATCCATTTCACGTGGCAACCGGACTGGCCCGCGGTGAAGGCAGTATTGCCGGAGATCGAAAAGGCGCTGGAACCGTTTGAGGTTCGGCCGCACTGGGGAAAGTTGTTCACGATGAAGCCGGCGGTTCTGCGGTCGCGGTACAAGAAGTTGCCGGAGTATATAGGGCTGGTGAAAAAGTTTGATCCGCAGGGAAAGCTTCGGAATGAGTTCTTGGAAAGTTATGTATTTAGCTGAGGCCGACTCGGCGGAGCAAATCCCGAAAGCGCTCTTCCGGGCGAATCGAATCGAACACGGGATCGACCGCGAGATAGGACATCCACACCGCGTGATCGCGATACGCAATCTCAAGCCATGTGTACGCTTGCTCGTTTTCATTCAGCGCCGCGTAGATCTGGGCGATGCCGTATGGTGAAACGTAGCGCTTCCGAGAAAGGCCTTGTAATTCACGGATAGTTCGTAGAGCCCCATTCTTGTCACCCGCCAAAGCCTGGCTCACTCCGACTTGAGCGAGTGGGCTACCTCCAGCCAGCGGGCCAGGCCTCGGGATTGCGACCGCGTTGCTCGGCGATTTTTTGATACTCGGTTGCAGGGGATGGCATCGCGGAAGCAGGAATTGTTGGCGGAGTATCCAGAAGCGATCGTTGAAACACCCGGGGCGTTGCAATGATCGAACCAAGGGTGGCTGGCCAACTTGCCGACGGAAGGGCGTTACTGGATTTCGCCGACCTTCATGTTCTGGTCGATGGCCAGAATCGGGTAGCGGATCGGCGAGCCCTCCGGAGCGGGAGCGTGCCTAGCGATGACCGCGAACTGGTTGGCTTCGCCACACTGGACCTCGTAGGAGTACCCGTCACGCTCGATGCGGGCCAGGTTCATTGTGCCGGAGGAGCTGAGTTCTTCCAGTGAGGCGCACTTTCCGCTGCCAGCGAAATAGGTGCGCTCCGCCTGAGCGATCTGGTTCAGGTCCATGCGCACACCGGTCAGGCTGATGGCCTGAGTGGGCGCGGTGCCGGCGTCGGTGGCTGGCATCTTTTGCATGTAGAAATAGTAGGCAGCGCCGATTATGGCGGCCACCACTACCAGTGCGAAGAGCCTGCTCATGGGCTGAGTTTGGCCCTAGGCGTGGTCCAGGACAAGGCCGTGCGAGGTTCCGCGTGCGCTAGAGGGTAACTGGCCGAAGGGACGAAGTGGAACCTGCTAGTCATGCCACGAATGCAGTCAGGGGCCACCGGGTTTGTATCGCGCACAGCCAAAAGTGGCTGGGCTAAGGAAGCAGTTAAGCAAGGGTGTCGGAGCGGAAACCGGGAAAGGAAATCAAATTGACGGATCCGAGACGCTCCAGTAACTAAATGGGGAAGATTCCTACGTCCCAGGAGAGTCCGCGATGAACAAGATGCATTCCCCCTTCACTTGTATCCTGGCCCTGTTTGCCTCGGCGCTGCTCTGTCTGCCCGTCAATGCCGCGGCCGCTCCCGACACGCCGCAACGGGCCGGCGAAGTTTCCCGACTCATCCCTGCGGTGAGCATTGCGCGCGGCGCCAAGTCAATTGCGGTGAAAGAGAAGACCGTCGTGGAGTGGCAAGACGTGGTCAATACCCAGGCCAGCGCGCGGGCGCGCGTGGCGCTGGATGATGGTTCGGTACTGAACGTAGGTTCGAGCTCCTCGATCAAGGTCGTGCGGCACGACGGCGGCGCGCAGCAAACCGAACTGGAAGTCACCTACGGCAAGCTGCGCACGCAGGCGCAGAAGATCACCAAGGCCGACGGCAAATTCGAAGTGAAGACGCCTGCCGGAGTCGCTGGAGTGGTAGGAACCGACTTCTACGTGGCTTTTGACAGCTCCACTGGCACCATGGACGTGATCGTGTTCGACGGAATCGTCAAGGTGTGCAATCTAGCCGGCGTTTGCGTGACGGTGAAGGCCGGGCAGACCACCAGCGTACGGACCAATGACACTTCCGGGCCGCTGGCGCCGACGCAAGCGACGCTCGATACATTGGTGGCGGCTGGAAATGGAACTTATCCGGGCGATGGACCGACTGGAACGATGCCCGGCGAGGGCTGGCATCTTACGAGGGTGGAAGGCTTCACATTGGGTATCGTGGGCGCGGCAATCGGTATTGCGGCGGGGGTGGCAGTGAGCCACGGGCACGGCAGCAGTGGCCCCGGGGCTCCTGTTGGGCAGCCGGGATGCCTGCCGGCAAAGGGCTGCTGAGCCGGACCGACTACGGATTAGGAAGAACAAAGGCGACATAAACGCCGCCGGACTTTGAGCGCAAATCCTTGCCGCCGCCAGCAGCGATCACTACATACTGGCGTCCGTTGACAGAATAGGTGGCTGGCGTGGCGTTGCCCGAAAACGGCAGCGTGGTTTCCCACAACAATTTTCCTGTGGCGCTGTCGTATGCGCGGAATTTCTTGTCGAAGTCTGACGCACCGATGAAGAGTAGTCCACCTGCTGTCACAACCGGCCCGCCGTAGTTTTCACTGCCGGTACCGCGGATTCCCGCCGCAGCCAGCTCCGGATATTCGCCGAGCGGAATCGTCCAGAGATATTCACCCGTGTTGAGATTGATGGCGTTGAGCGTGCCCCACGGGGGAGCGACTGCGGGGTAACCGTCGGGATCGAGAAAGCGGTTATAGCCGGTGAGGTGATACTTCATAGCCAGTAGCGGAGGGCCGGAGCTGCCGAGCTCCTTGCTTTCACCGCCGGTCAGGTAGTCAGCGATGGCGCTGGCTTCTTTGTCAGTTAAGTTGGCGAAGCCTGGCATGCGGCCCTTGCCGCCGCGGATGGTTTCGATGATTTGTTCGAAAGGGAGGCGGCGGCCGACGTTTTTCAGCTCTGGAATAGCGGGCGGGGAACCGGCAAGAGTGTCGCCATGGCAAATGGCGCACTGTTTGCTGTAGAGGGCTTTGGCATCGGAAGTGTTTTGCGTCTCCGAGAGCGAAGCAATCCAGGCCATCTCATTGGCATTGATATAGATTGTTGCGGAGCGCGGATCGACCGCCGCACCTCCCCATTCAGCGCCGCCGTCAAAACCCGGAAAAATGATGGTACCTTGGCCCACGGAGAGCGGGACGAACTGGCCCTCGCTGCGAACTTTTTTGAAAATATCCAGCGCCCATTGATGCACTTCCGGAGTGCGCTGCGTGAGCATGTCTTCGGTTAGAAGCTGGCGCGAAAACGGAGCAGGTTTTGCAGGGAGCGATTGTTGCTTGGCGGCGGCTTCGCCCGGGACGTTGCTGACGGGATAGTCGCGCGTTTCCAGCGGAAAGAGAGGTTCGCCAGTTTGGCGATTAAAAAGATAGACGAAGCCCTGCTTGGACGTTTGCGCCACGGCGTCAACGGACTTGCCATTGCGAGAAACGGTAAGCAAGACCGGTGGCGCGGGAAAATCGCGGTCCCAGATATCGTGATGCACGCCCTGGAAATGCCAGATCCGTTTGCCGGTGCGCGCGTCCAGAGCCAGCAGGCAGTTAGCGAACAGATCATCCCCTGCGCGATCGGCGCCATAAAAATCGGAGGCCGCAGAGCCTGTTGGAACGAAGACGATGCCGCGCACTGGGTCGAGCGACATACCCGCCCAGCTGTTGGCGGCACCGCTGGTTTTCCAGGCATCCTTCGGCCAGCTTTCATAGCCGGGCTCACCGGGCCGCGGGATAGTGTGAAACGTCCAGCGCAGTTTCCCGGTGCGCACCTCGAACGCGCGGATGTCGCCAGGCGGCGCAGGCAGCGTTTCCGGTTCGCGGCCGCCGACGATGATCAGGTCTTCAAAGACCACGCCGGGGCTGGTGAGATAGATCGAGTTTTCGTGGGCGGGGTCACGGTCGAGGTGCTCACGCAGATCGATGCGGCCGTGATCGCCGAAAGCCGCGATGGGCTTGCCGGTTCCGGCGTCAAGCGCGTAGAGATAGCTCAAGACGCCAACGAGGATGCGGGCGCCTTTCCCGTCCTTGCCGGTCCAGTAAGCGAGCCCGCGGTCTGGCTGTTTGCCGACGATTCCCGAGTCGAACTTCCATAGAAGCTTCCCGGTGGCCGCGTCGAGCGCAAAAATCTTTTGCGTCGGCGTAATTCCGAAGAGCACGCCGTCGACGATCAGTGGGTGAGTTTGCAATCCGCCCTCTTCTCCGGTGTCAAACGTCCAGGCGACTTGCAACTTGCTGACGTTGTCGCGATTGATCTGATCCAACTGCGAGTAACGGTTGTTTTCGGGACTGCCGCCGTAGCTGGGCCAGTCTTGGCTCGGCTTTTTTGACTGAGCTTTCGGCGCTGGCGAAAACAGCAGGAGGGCTGCAGCAAGAATAAGGAGCTTGTTCACGGAGGGGGAGTTTAGCGCACAGCCGGCGCGTTTGGGGAGGGCCCGGTAGCGCCGCTTCATTTTGCAGTTTTGCAACAGGAGTCTTGTCTGCGAATCCGCTGCCAGCCCTCGCTGCGATCAGACCTCTCCCGTGAAGGCTGGGAGCGTGCAACGAAATGCGGGCAAAGGCCGTCGAAGCAAGGTAGTTGCCAAAAGGCAACTGGGCCTGACGACCGCACGTTGTAAGCCCGCCAAAGAGTGCCGTACACTGAGTATTTGGCTCTAGCTATCTAAAATGAATCGTGAGGTCCGCTTTGCGTAAATCGAATGGAATTTTAGCCGCTGCGCCGTTGGCAGTATTCGCCGCACTTCTGGCGGCCACGCAGCCGATGGCGACGCTAGCCGCGCCGCCCGATGGCGCGGATTCGGGCAAGCCGTCGGCATTGCTGGGGGCGATGCGCGCGGAGTTGGACCGATCGTTCAAAGTGCTGGGCCAGCAGTCTCCGCCGGCCTATTTCATCGGCTATACCATCACCGACACGCAGCGCGCGGAAGTTTCCGGCTCGAACGGCGCCTTGCTCTCCAGCAGCGAAGCCCGCAACCGCTGGCTGCAAGTTTCAGTGCGCACCGGCCAATACGACCTGGACAACACGCACAAGGTCGGCGAGCAGCGGATGCCCAGCGGTGGCCCAGGCACGGCGGTGCCGGTGGATAACGACGAGCAGATCGTTCGCCGCGCAATCTGGCTGGAGACCGACGATCAATACCGCAACGCGGCGGAAGCGCTGATCAAGATCAAATCGAGCAAGGAAGTGAAAGCCGACACCGTGGAGGGCCGCACGCCGGACTTTTCGCACGAACAGCCGCAGAAGGCGATTGGGCCGGAAGTTTCCTTCTCGCTGGACCGTAAGCCCTGGGAAGGCAAAGTCCGCGCATATACTGCGGCGTTTCGCGAATCACCGGATATTCTGAATTCGATCGTGACGTTCTCCGCGCTGGCGCAGAACTGGTATCAAACCAGCACCGAAGGAACACAGCTGCAATACGGACAAGTGCGTTACCGGCTGGAACTTTTCATTCAGGGCAAAGCCAGCGACGGCATGAACATAGAGCGTTTCTACGGATTTGACTGGGTGGATCCGAAGGACGCCCCGAGCGACGCCGATGTGGCCAAGGCCAGCACAACGTTGCGCAAGGAGATGGAGGGCCTGGTGCGCGCGCCCATCAACGAGCCAAGTGTCGGCCCGGCGCTGCTAACCGGCCGCGCGACCGCGGTATTTTTCCACGAAGTGTTCGGCCATCGCGCCGAAGGCCACCGTCAGAAAGACATCTCCGAAGGACAAACCTTTGCCAAGAAGGTCGGCGAAAAGATTCTGCCGGATTTTTTGAGCATCGAAGACGATGCCACACTGAAGAAGCTGGGGAATCAGGATTTGCTGGGCTACTACAAGTTTGACGACGAAGGCGTGGCGGCGCAAAAGGTAACGCTGGTCGATCACGGAGTGCTGAAAGCTTTTGAGATGTCGCGCTCGCCGCTGGCGGATTTCCCGCACTCCAACGGACACGGCCGGCGGCAACTCGGCGCCAGTCCGGTTTCCCGGCAAGGCAACTTGATTGTGAAGAGCAGCAAAGCGGTTACCAACAAGGAGCTGCGCGCGAAATTGATTGAATTAATCAAGGCCCAGGGCAAGCCGTACGGCCTGCTGATTGACGACATCGCCGGCGGATTTACGTTTACCGGACGCGGCCAGCCGCAAGCCTTCCAGGTGCAGCCACTCGTCGTTTACAAGGTGTACGCCGACGGCCGCCCGGATGAATTGGTGCGCGGTGTGGACATTGTCGGCACGCCGCTGGCCGCGCTGACGAAAATCGTTGCCACCGGCGACACCCCGGAAGTCTTTAACGGCTATTGCGGCGCGGAGTCCGGCTCAGTGCCTGTGGCCGCGGCGGCGCCGGCGATTCTGACCAGCGAGCTGGAAGTCCAGAAAAAGCAAACGGACACGGATGCGCCGCCCATTCTGCCGCCGCCCGCGCATGACGTGAAAACCGCGCAGCTGCATCCTTCTGGAGGTGCGCAGTGAGAAGCTCTCTGCGATTTCTTGCGGTTGCTTTGCTGGCGTCTGGTGCGCTGGCTTCGTTCGCTTCCGCGCAAAACGACAATGACCACACCCTGCAGGCCATGCGCGACGAAATGGCTCGCGCCAAGGATCGCTTGGAACTGAAGTTCCCGGCCTTGGATGAACCGGTACGCCCTTACTACATCGAATACCGCCTGCTCGATCTCGAGGTGCGCGAAGTGGTCGCTGAATTTGGCGCGTTGATGACCAGCACCCACGTCAAAAATCGCTTCATGAACGTGTCGGCACGCGTCGGCAATTACAAGCAAGACAGCTCGAATTTCATCAGCGACGACGGCTTTCGCGGATTTATTGGCCCGCAAGGCTCCGTCGGAATTGACCGCGACTACGATTCGCTGCGCCAGGATTTGTGGATCGCTACGGATCAGGCCTTCAAGGAAGCAGTGGAAACTTATTCCCGCAAGCGGGCTTATCTGAACAGCCTGGCGCGGCAAACCGACATTGACGATTTCTCTAAAGTTACGACGGTGAAAAATATCGAACCGCTGGTCACGCCGGACTGGAGCAACCGCAACTGGGACCAGGAAGCGCGCTACACCTCAGCGGCGCTGCGCGCGTTTCCGGAAATACAGGAATCGCGCGTCACCTATTATCTGGTCTATGCGACGGAATATCTCTTGACCAGCGAAGGCACCGAAATTCGCGCCAACCGGCAGTTTGCCGCGATCGAAGCGGGCCTGGGCACGCTGGCCGCCGACGGCATGCCGCTGAATCATTTCTACGCGACCTACGCGCAAAAGCCCGTGGACCTTGCCAGCGTGGACGAAGTGCGAAAGGCGCTCAACGTCACCGGCAGCGAGCTGATGGCGCTGCGTTTGTCCTCGCCCGCCCAGGACTACACCGGGCCGGTGCTGTTTGATGCGCGAGCCGCTGCTCCTCTGGTGGCGCAAGTGCTCAGCCCGGCGCTGAACGGCGCGCGGCCTCCCGTAGCGTTTCAGCCGGTGATGGAGCAGTTCCTCAGCAACATCGGCGGCAAGAGCGATTGGGTCAGCCGCGTCGGCGCCCGCGTTTTGCCGACGACCGTGACCGTGGTCGACGACCCCAGCACGCGCGAATTCCACGGCAAGGAGCTCATCGGCGGCTATCGCGTGGACGACGAAGGCGTGCCCGCCGCGAAGGTAACGGTCATCGAAAACGGCATGCTGAAGGAACTGCTGATGTCGCGCCGGCCCGGAAATGACTCTGACAAATCCAACGGTCACGGCCGGTCGGCGTTTTTGAACGATGCCCGGCCTACGCCCAGCAATCTCTTCTTCACCTCTTCCGAAGGCGTTTCGCTCGCCGACCTGAAGAAAAAGTTCCTGGATATTTGCCGAGCGAACAAGCAAGAGTACTGCCTGGAAGTGAAAGAAATGGACAATCCGGCGATCAGTCTGCTGCATCAGGATGACTTCAGCACACTGCTGGCGAGCTATGGCGGCGGCGCGGGCAACGGCGATCGCCTGCCGCTGCTGGTGTATAAGGTTTATCCGGCCGACGGCCACGAAGAGATTGTCCGCGGTATGCGCATCATCGGGCTGAATACCCGCGTGCTGCGCAACGTCACCACTGCCGGCAACGATCCGTTCGTCTTCAACTACATGCAGACGCAAGTTGCGGGATTTGCAGGCACCGCGCTGGGCGCGTTCGGCTCGGCGCAGAGCGGCTTGCCGTCGTCGGTGGTCGCGCCGTCGCTGCTGTTTGAAGAGCTCGACTTGCGCGGGGCGCGCGGCGAGCCCAAGCGCCCTCCGCTGCTGGAAGCACCGTTAATGACCGCCAAGTAGCGAGAGTTTTACTTTTTATTGTCATCACCAGCGTCGCCCGGGCGTTATGTTTCAACCATGACCGACCTAACCCGTCGCGGACTCATCTTCGGCGCAGCCGCCGCCGCCGCGACCGCCATCTTCGCCGGAATGGACCGCCTGGCCACTTCGGCCTTCGTCAAATCCGAACCGCCGCTCGATCCCAACGCAAGGGTGGACATCGTCGAATTCGACGATTCCGGCAAACGCCTTGGCAAAACGCAGGTCTACAAAATACAGAAAACCCTCGCCGAATGGCGGCAGACCCTCACCACGCCGCAATTTGTGGTCACCCGCAAAGCCGCTACGGAAATTCCCTACTCCGGCGAACTGCTGAATGAACACCGGGTCGGAATCTTCCGCTGCGCCGATTGCGGCACCGCGCTCTTCGCCTCCAAAACCAAATTCGAATCGGGCACCGGCTGGCCCAGCTTCTGGCGGGCGATTGCGGCGGAGAATGTTCGTGAAAAGGAGGACTTCGGCCTGGGCTTAACGCGCCGCGAGGTCCTCTGCGCCCGCTGCGATGCCCACCTCGGCCATGTCTTCAACGACGGCCCCGATCCCACCGGCCTCCGCTACTGCATCAACTCAGTTGCCCTGAAGTTTTCGCCCAATCGCAGCGGTTAGAACTGCAAGACTGGCCAACGACTCGGTCTGCTTAATCAATTCGTACCAGGCTCGGCCCTCCCTCGACGACACAGTTTTTGCTGCGCCGATTACCGCATCTGTGGCCCGTCGCCAGGCTGATTGCGTTCATCGTCGCCCGCTCGCCTGCTCCTAAGGAACGAGCTGGTTCCGCATCGGCTACGTAGACACCAGGAGGCCGCCCAAAGTTTCCTTCGTTGGCCGATTCGCAACCCACTAAGGCTTGCGTTCTCTTAGCCTCTTCAGCAACTTAAGGTAGTCTATTCGCGGCCATGGACGGGTTCCCAGCTCTGGAAACAAAGGAAAAGCGGCGAGCGGCGCTGCTGAGCGTCGGCTCGGCGGCTTTGCTGGTCAGCCTGAAGGCGTTTCTGGTGATTCGCACCGGCAGTCTGGGCGTGCTCAGCGAAGCGCTGCATTCCGGACTGGACCTGCTCGCCGCGGTGATTACGTTTCTCTCTATCCGCGTCTCCGACCGGCCCGCCGACGCTACTCATCCCTACGGCCACGGCAAATTCGAAAATTTCTCCGGGTTCGTGGAAACCGGCCTACTCCTCCTCACCGCACTCTACGTCGTCTATGAAGCCTTCGACCGCCTCTTCTTCCGCGCCGTGCACATTCAGCCCAGCGTTACCGCGATCGTCATTCTTCTTGTCGCGCTTTCCATCGACATCACCCGCGCCAAAAAACTCCAACACGTCGCGCAAAAATACTCCAGCGAAGCGCTGGAAGCGGACGCGCTGCACTTTTCCACCGACGTCTGGAGCACCGTGGTTGTCATCTTAGGCATCGTGCTGGTCTGGATCGGCGAACGCTACAGCCTGCCCTGGTTGATCTATGCCGACGCCCTCGCCGGCCTCACCGTCGCCGGAGTGATTCTGTGGGTCGGCTCGCGCCTCGGCAAGCGAACCCTGGATGCGCTGCTGGACGCTGTGCCGCGCGATTTGCAGGGACACATTGCCAGCGCCATCGCCGGAATGGAAGGAGTACTGAATGTCGACCGTGTACGCGTGCGCCGCGCCGGCAACCGCTACTTTGTGGACGCCACCGTCAGCGTCCCGCGCACCGCTAGTCTCGAACAGGTCCACGCCTGGAGCGATGCCATCGAGCGGCGCGTGGGAGAAATTGTCCCGGCGGACGTGGTGCTTCACGCCGAGCCCCGCGCGCCCAAGGGCGAGCCGTTTTTCGATTCCATCCGCGCCGTGGCGCAAAAACGCGGCTTGCCAATCCACGATCTCTCGGCGCAGCAAAGCGATGGCAGCCTGTTCGTCGAGCTGCACCTCGAAGTCGATCCGCATCTCAGCCTGAAAGATGCCCACGCGCAAGCTACCGAATTGGAAAACGAGATCCGCGAGTTGCGCGCCGAGCCCACCGAAGTGAACATCCACATCGAGCCGCTGGGCACGGCCATTGCCATGCCCGATGACGGCGTCGGAAACCTGCGCGAGCTGGCGCGCAACATCGAAGCTTTTCTCAACACCCTGCCAGCGGAATTTCACGAACTTCTCAACGGCCACAACGTCGTGGTCCGCCAGGTGGAGCATCACATTCTGGCCTCCTGCCACTGTGTCATGCGCGGTGAGTTGCCCATTACGCAGATCCACGACGTCACGGCAACGCTGGAAGACCGGGTCAAAGAAAAATTCCCGCAAATCTCCCGCGTCACCATCCACCCCGAACCCCCGGACGACTAAGCCCAATAGCACAGCTGCTCTTGTTTACCCCGAGGAGCGAGATGACCGGTGCCGCACCTTCTTTGAAGGCGTCGGCTCTGTCAAGAAACGCCACGCCAACTGGTGGCTGCAAGCTGCGGTAAAAGGCTTCGGCTTCTCCGCTCTCGTGGTCTAGTCGCTGCCCGGCAAGCAACTCGTCTGTAGAGTCGTCGGCGCCGGCAATCTGCTGATGGCGCGTGTAGAAATCACAACCTATGAATCAACCATCGCTCGGCTCCTTTCTTCCGAGCCTCGGTCGTTTAGCGCAACCAGGTTTACTCGGAACGAGGAGCCGGCGCCTTCATCGAGTCATTTGGTTTCAAAGGGGTGCGGGTTTTGTTGGTTTTTTTGCGCTAATGGGGAGCAGGATTGCGCCGGGCAAAAATCTGCGCCGCTACGGCAATTACCACCGGATAGCACACCAGCACGTAGCGCGGTTCCGGCGTTTCGATGGTCGTCAGAAAGGCCGTCCGCAGTAGCACAAAAACTCCGAGCAGCACTAGCGCCGCGCGGGCTTCGCGCAGAAGACGCCACATCTTCCACGCGCCGAACAGCGCCAGCAGCACGTAAACGATGTTTGCAAAAAACAGCCCGATGGTGACAGACATGTCGCCCGGATCCGTGTCCCAGGTCTTAAATAGCGGGAACACGTTGCCTTCAAACGGCAGCTGCTCTACCCGCGGTGTAAACCACAGCGTCAGCGCCCGTTGCAGCGGCACGGTCACCCACGTGCGCATCGGATGCCGCGCGGTCCGCGCTCGCGCAATTTCGGCAAACTGCGCGTCTTCCTCCGCGGTGAAGGTCTCGTCGTTATTGTATCGCTCTAGAATCGCCGCGACGTGCTGGCGCTCTTCGGGCGAATCAAACGCCCGCGCCGGAATGTCGTCCAGGTTGATCTCTTCATCGTTCAGCTTCCACGAAACCAGAAACACTTCGCGGAAGCGGTACAGCCAGGTCCGCTCCCAATTCTTGAAACCAAGCGGCACCAGCTCGCCGGGCAGGTTGGCATAGCGCGGGCTAAGCGGCTGAAATTCGTCCAGAGTCACCGCATTGCGCACGGTCCACGGCAGCAGCAGCAAGAGCAGTGCGCCAATCGCCAGCACCGAGCCGCGCAGGGCGCGCGCCAGTTGCCCGCGGTGCCACCCGATCAGCAGGAGCACCGGCAGGCAGGCTATGATCAGCAGCGGAGACTCCGGCCGGAACAACGTGGCCAGCCCCGTGCAGAGCCCGGCAAATGCCGCGTTGCGCATGAAGTCCGAGCGCCGCGGCAGTTTGGCCCACTCAAGGTAATCGCGTGTGGGGTATTCCGGCATGACCAATGCGGCAAAGGAAGTAAGCGCTAGTGCGGTAAAGAAAATCGCAAACGTCTCGGTCAGCGGAACCGCTGTGTAGTTCGCGGTGAACGGGCAAAGCGCCGCCAGCCAAAGTGCGGCCAAAAACACGCGCGAACTGTTCTGCCCGCGCCCGGCAAGACGCGCCGCCAGCGCGGCGATCACAACGCAGGTGCCGAGGTCGAAGAAAACTTGCCCGATCATGACCCACAGGCGCGAATCCTCCGCGCTGCGGTGGGTCAACGCCTGCATCAAGGCTAGATACGCCGGGTAGCCGGGCATCCGGATGTCAACCGGCGTCAGCACGCCGGTGATCACCGTTCCGTAGATGTGATGTTTCAGCCAGCTCGTGGCCAGCGTTTCGTACATCTTGGTGTCGCCGGCTACGCTGGGAAACTGAAACACAAAATACAGCCGGAGCGCGAGTCCAGCGGCCAGCGCGAACACCGGATGCGAGAAAACTCGCTTCATGGGATGCCCGCATCTTACAATAGTTAGGCCACGTCCAGGCAGACAGGCTGCGGGCCGGTCGAAGTTTCCTTCCACAGCAAAACTGCCGTGAACCGATGAAAGAACGAAGTCCCATTTTTTATGATGCGGAGCGGGTGCGCTGGCGCCGTACTCGCCGGGTGATGGAAGTCTGCGGCGTGCTGCTGACCTTCCTGCTTGTCTATTTCTTTTTCAGCATCGCCGCCAGCGTGGAGCTTCCCGCGGCGCTCCTGCCTGACGCCAAGTCGTCTTATCGCGCCCTCAAGAGCAAGCCGAAGCCGGGCAAGCTGGCGCCCGTACGGGAAGGACGCCATCGCCGTGTCGCCAACATCGGAAAACCGATACCCGCGACCTACGACCCGCTGCGCGCCGCCTTCTATGTCAGCTACGACGCCAACAGTCTGGCCTCGCTCAAAAAACATTACAAAGATTTGGACCTGGTGATCTCCAGCGAACTGCACGCGGTCAGCGCCGATGGCGGCCTGACCATGATCGATTACGAGCGCTACGTTGCCACCAAGGTGTCGCCGGAGGAAGCAGCCTCGATCACCCGCGAAGACCAGCTTCATCAATGGATGCGCTCGGCCAACGTGGACTTCCCGATCATGGGAATGCTCGACAACTACGACGGCGGGAATTGGCGCGTGCCAGATATGGTGAAGCTGCTGGCGAATCCCAGCGCCCGCGGCAATCTGGTGCGCGACACGGTGCAATACGCGATTGAAGCACGCGAAGCCGGTATCGTGGTGGACCTGGAAGAAGTCCCGCAAAAGGCGGAGCCCGACTTGCGCGAATTTATCGCCGAACTTGGGCCGGCCCTGCACGCGGTCGGGCTGAAGATCATGATTTCGCTGCCAGCCCAGGACGACACCTTCGACTACGCGTTCTACGGCAAACAGTGCGACGCGGTGATAGTGATGAATTACGATCAGCACTGGCCGACTTCCGGCCCGGGGCCGATTGCCGCGCAGGACTGGTTCGTGGACAACGTGCGCGAACTGCTGAAAGTGATTCCCGCGCAGAAGATGATCGTGGGCATCGCCAACTACGGTTACGACTGGCCGGAAGCCGACAAAAAGTCCAAGCCAGCGGCCAAAGATTTAAGCGTGCAGGAAGCGCTTCTGCACGCTTACGAATCCGAAGCCCAGGTGGAGCTGGATCCCGCTTCGCTCAATCCGCACTATTCTTATTCGGATGACAACGACCGCGTTCATCAAGTGTGGTTTCTGGACGCCGTGACCGCTTACAACCAGATCCGGGCAGCGGAGCGCCTGGGTGTCCAGGGCACAGCGCTCTGGCGCATGGGTTCGTCCGATAGTTCGATCTGGAAAATCTGGGACGCCACGCGGCCCGATGACGCCACGCGCGAAAAACTGAAAGAAGTCCCGCCCGGGCCGGACCTGATCCTGGAAGGCAACGGGGACATCTGGAGAATCGCTGATAAACCAAAGCGTGGTTCACGGTCGTTTACCTACGATCCCGCCAGCGACCTCATCACCGCCGAGACCTTTGAAAGCTATCCGCTTTCCTACGAAATCGACCAGCTCGGCGCCGTGCCCAAGAAGATTGCTCTGTCCTTTGACGACGGCCCTGATCCGAAGTGGACCGCAAAGATTCTCGACGTCCTGCAAACCAAGCAGGCGCCGGCCACTTTCTTCGTCATCGGTGAAGAAGCCGCGAAATATCCGGGCTTATTGAAGCGCGAGTTTGCCGAAGGCCATTCGATCGGGAACCACACCTACACCCACAAGGCGCTCGATGAAATCTCACCCACGCAGATGCGCTGGGAGTTGAACATCACCCAGCGGCTGATCGAGAGCACCGTTGGTGCCAAATCCATTCTTTTCCGCCCTCCGTACGGTATTGATCACCTGCCCGAATATGCCGAAGAAGTGGCGCAACTGCCGGTAGCCCAGGACATGGGCTATTTGATCGTCGGCCAGAAAGTTGATCCGCATGATTGGCGCCAGCCCAACGGCAAGCAAGTCCCGGCGCAGGAGATTATTGACAGCGTTCTGCACCAGGCCGCGACCGGCAACATCGTGTTGTTTCACGACGGCGGCGGTGACCGCAGTCAAACCCTTGCGGCTTTGCCGGCCATTATTGACGACCTGCGGGCGCGTGGCTACCAGATCGTGCCGGTGCCGGAACTGGTGAACAAAACGCGTGAAGAAGTGATGATCCCTCTCACCGGTAAAGAGTGGCTGGAAGCAAAGGCCGACGGCTTCATTTTCGGTTTGTACCACTGGTTCACACTGGGCATCGGATGGGTCTTCATGCTGGGCATTGTGCTGGTCAGCAGCCGCGCTCTAATCATCGGCATCCTGGCGCTGATTGAAAAGTTCCGGCCGGATCGTGACGTTTGTCCGGACCCGCTGCCGGAAGTCACCGTTCTTATCCCCGCGCATAATGAAGAAGGCGTGATCGTGCAGACGATCACCTCCGTTCTAGCTTCGGACTATCCGGAGATGCAGGTCATTGTGGTCGATGACGGCTCCACCGACGAGACGCGCATGCTGCTCGACTCCAACTTCGGCGACGAACCGCGGGTCCAGATCATCCATCAGGTCAATCGCGGCAAGGCTGCTGCGTTGAACAACGCTCTCTCGCAAGCGACTACCGATTTTGTCGTTACCATCGACGCCGACACCGAGATTGATCCCGACGCTATCGGCCACCTAATGCGCCATTTTTCCGATCCGAAGCTCGGTGCGGTGGCGGGCAACGTCAAGGTTGGCAACCGCTCGCGCTGGCTCACTCGCTGGCAGGCGCTCGAATACATCACCAGCCAGAACATGGAAAAGCGCGCCTTCGACTTGCTGAACTGCATAACGGTCGTGCCCGGCGCGCTTGGTGCGTGGCGAAAGGAAGCCATTGAGGCTGCCGGCGGCATCACCGCCCAAACCGTCGCCGAAGACGCCGACCTCACCGTTGCCATTCGTCGCCTCGGCTGGCGTGTCAGCTACGAAGAGCGCTCCATCGCCTGGACCGAAGCGCCCATCACCGCCGGCCAACTGATCCGCCAGCGCTTCCGCTGGACCTTTGGCACGCTGCAAACGTTCTGGAAGCACAGCGACACGCTATTTCGACCGAAGTACGGCACACTCGGTGGCGTCGCCCTCCCCAACATTTTTGTCTTCCAGTTGGCGCTTCCGCTGATTTCGCCCGTAATCGACCTGATGTTCCTAGGCTCGCTGCTCATCTGGGGGCTGATGCAGCTGCACGTGCGCGTCTCGTGGATTCCGCAGGAGCTGTTCGACACCGCCAACCTGCAACGCTCGGTCCTCTTCTTCCTTGGCTTTCTGCTGATTGACGTACTGACTTGCGTCGTGGCTTTCGCGCTCGAACGCGAAGAGGACTGGACGCTGCTCATCCCGGTGCTGTTGCAGCGCTTCTATTACCGGCAGTTAATGTACGTCGTGTTGTTCCGCTCGGTGAAGGAAGCCGTCAGCGGCCGCCCGGTTGGTTGGCGGGGTGTCGAGCCGGAACCTCCCCACGGTCCGGAAAAAGCGCCCGAAGTTGCTCACGCCCAAAGCTGACCTACGTCTGACTTCCTAGCCAGCTTGGCCCGCCCTTAGACGTTTTTTCGGCGCTTTCCGTCCAAGCGCCTTTGCGTTAGGATAGGGTTCCCAGTCGTTGGTCTCCCGCGGAGGCAGTCATGGCCATCACCTTCACACTCAACGGAAAATCGCAATCGGTGGACGTTGACCCGCAAATGCCTTTGTTGTGGGTGCTGCGCGACACGCTGAGCATGACCGGTACCAAGTTCGGTTGCGGTATGGCGCTTTGCGGCGCGTGCACCGTTCACATCGACGGCGCGGCCACCCGATCCTGCGTCACGGCAATTTCCACCGTGGCCGGAAAGAAAGTCACCACGATCGAAGGTCTGTCCGAAACCGGCAGCCATCCGGTACAACAGGCCTGGATCGAAGTCGACGTGCCGCAATGCGGCTACTGCCAGTGCGGGCAAATCATGTCCGCCGCGGCGCTGCTGAGCAAAAAGCCCAATCCCACCGACTCCGACATCGACGAATCTATGAGCGGCAACATCTGCCGCTGCGGAACCTACCAGCGTATTCGCAAGGCTATTCACCGCGCCGCCGAAATCCAGTCCGGCCACGCCAAGTCCGCGTAGTAGCACGGCCACTCCTGGCTGTGTGCTCCATTCCGAGCGAGCATGAGTCTATCAGCCAAAAACCGCTGCGCAATACTTCTTCAAGATTCCTTTGGGTTTTTGTTTGTTCGTTCTTCATTTCGAGGTGTGTCATGGCAACGCTGACTCTTGATCGCCGCTCCTTCCTGATGGCTGGAGCCACTGCCGGTGCTGGACTCTGGATCGGCTTCCACATTCCAAATTCCTCCGCGCAAGATCCCGCCCAGCCGCAGGAAAAGAAAGCACCGAACCCGTTCAACGCCTGGGTTCACGTCGCGCCAGACAACAAAATCACGCTGATCCTGCAAAAATCCGAGATGGGCCAGGGCGTGATGACTGCGGTGCCGATGATTCTTGCCGAAGAGCTGTGTGTGGACTGGAAGAACGTCATCGTCCAGCAGGCGCCGACCAATGCCGACATTTATGATCACGGAACCGGTGGCAGCGGTAGCATCGCGGGATGCTGGCTGCCCATGCGCCGCGCCGGAGCCGCCGCGCGTGAAATGCTCGTCGCCGCCGCCGCCACGCGCTGGAACGTCAATCCCAACACCTGCAAAGCCAAAGACGGCGGCGTGCTCCACGGTTCGCGGAATAATTTCTTGACCTACGGCGAACTTGCCGAAGACGCCGCCAAGCTGCCTATTCCGAATCTGAACACCGTTGCCCTCAAGAATTCCGACGACTTCACCATCGTAGGCAAAGGCACGCCGCGTTTCGAAGGTGCCGCCAAAACCAACGGCAAGGCCAAGTTCGGCATCGATTCACGCGTCGATGGCCTGCAATACGCAGTCATCGCTCGCTGCCCGACCTTTGGCGCGAAACTGAAATCCTTCGACGCCGCCAAAGCTAAGCAAGTCGCTGGCGTGCGCGATGTCTTTGCGATCGATCCCGTTGCCGCTGGCGCCTTCACGGCGGGCGGTGTTGCCGTCGTCGCCGATCACTCTTGGGCCGCCATGCAGGGCCGCAAGGCTCTTGAAATCCAGTGGGACAACGGCCCCAACGCCAACGAATCGACCGGCAGTTTGCACCAACAGATGCTCGATAACGCTTCCAAACCTGGCAAAACGTTCCGCAATGACGGCGACGCCAATGCCGCCATCGCTTCCGCCGCGAAAAAGATCGAAGCCACTTACGAATTTCCCTTCGCTGCGCACGCCACCATGGAACCGATGAACTGCACGGTCCACATTCGCCCCGACTCCGCCGAAGCCTGGGTTCCCACACAGGCGCCGCAGTGGGCACAGGAAATCATCGCCAAGGTTTCCGGCTTGCCTAAAGAGAAAGTCAAAGTAAACACCACCCTCATGGGCGGCGGATTCGGCCGCCGCTACCAGGCGGACTTCGTCATGGAAGCCGCGCAGGTCGCCAAGCAGACCGGCAAGCCAGTCATGGTCGTCTGGACTCGCGAGGACGACATGCAGCACGGCTTCTATCGTCCGTCCTCGTACCATCACTTTGCCGGCGCGCTCGACGACAAAGGCAACATTGCCGCCTGGAAGCATTTCCAGACTTCGACTTCCATCAATTCCATGTGGGACGCTAAAGGTGACGAAGAAGCCGAAAAATCCGAATTCGGCACCGCAGCGTTTATCGCCTATCAGTCGCCGAACTACCGCGTCGAATACACGCCCGCAAAATCCGGCGTGCCGCGCGCCTGGTGGCGTTCGGTGGAGCATTCCAGCAGCGGTTTCGTCGTGGAATCCTTTGTGGACGAACTTGCCGCTGCCGCCGGCGCAGACCCCTACGAATTTCGCATGCGCTCCATCGGCGCTGACCGCAAGATCCCCGACTTCACGGATCCCAAGGAAGGCAAACCGCTTGACACCGCGCGCTTGAAGGGCGTGTTGCAACTCGCTGCGGAAAAAGCCAAGTGGGGCTCGCCTCTTCCCAAGGGCGTTGCGCGCGGCATCGCAGGCTACTATTCATTCAACACCTACACTGCCGCCGTCGCCGAAGTCAGCATGAAAGACGGCACGCCGAAGATTCAGCGCCTGGTCTACGCCGTCGATTGCGGCCGACCGGTCAATCCCGAAGGCATTCGCGCGCAAGTCGAAAGCGCAGCCATCTACGGACTATCTGCGGCCTTGCACGACGCCATCACCATCAAGGGCGGCGCCGTCGAACAGACTAATTTCCATCAATATCAGATGCCGCGGATTGCCGACACTCCGAAGACCGAAGTCCATATCGTCGAGAGCAAGGAAGAGCCGACCGGCATCGGCGAACCCGGCCTCCCGGTCGTCGCCGCTGCGGTCTGCAACGCCATCTACGTGCTGACCAAAAAGCGCGTCCGCCGCCTGCCCATTCGCAAGGAAGACCTGGCTTAGTTAAACTGGGTGTAAATGCTGGCGGCTGGCGCGTTTCTTCCACTCGCAATCTGGCTGATCCTGGTTTTCTTCTGGGGCAGTTTTTGGCATATCTGGGATTCAGACGCCGATCGTGTCTCCGTCCCTGCGCCGCCGGTTTGGCCGCGAGTGGCAGCCGTCGTACCCGCACGAAATGAAGCGGATTCTATCGCGTTCGCCGTCAATTCCCTGCTGCGCCAGGATTATCCTGGCGAGTTTTTCGTGATCCTTGTTGACGACCATAGCGACGACGGCACGTCCGAAATCGCCCGCAAAGCCGCTTCGCAAACTGTGGCCGCCACAAACTCCCGCGTTCCGCTGCAGATCATCTCCGCTCCGCCGCTCGTCGCCGGCTGGACCGGCAAGCTCTGGGCCCTTAACGCGGGAGTCGCCGCCTGTGGCACCGCCACTCCTGGCTGTGCAGCAAATGCAGCGACAGCACACGGCTCGTCATCAGCCACGGTCGTTGCGCCGCCCGACTTCTTCTGGTTCACCGACGCCGACGTCGTCCATGCTCCCAGCACCCTGCGCCGACTGGTCTCTCGCGGCGAACACGACCATCTCGATCTCACCTCGCTGATGGTCCTCTTGCAATCCAACACCTTTGCCGAGCGTCTGCTGATTCCCGCCTTTCTCTATTTTTTCCTGATGCTCTATCCGCCGCGCTGGATTTCCGATTCACGTGCCAAAACCGCCGGCGCCGCCGGAGGCTGCGTCCTTCTTTGCCATCCGGCACTCGAACGCATCGGTGGCCTGGCCAGCATCCGCAGCGAAGTGATTGACGACTGCTCCTTGGCCCGCGCTGTAAAACGCTGCGGCGGAAACATCTGGATGGGCCTTACCCGCGCCAGCCACAGCCTGCGCTCCTACGCCGCCTTCGCCGAAATTCGCGACCTCGGCGCCCGCACAGCCTTCACCCAACTCCGCTATTCCACGCTGCAACTCCTCGGCACGCTGCTGGGCCTGGCCATCACATTCCTGGTTCCAGTTGCGCTCACGTTTGCACCAAACGCTCGCGTCTGGATTCCCGCTCTCCTGGCCTGGTGCCTCATGACCGCGTCCTTCATCCCAACCTTGAACTTCTATCGCCTATCCCCGCTGTGGGCGCCACTTCTTCCGCTCTCTGCTCTGTTCTACTCCTGGGCCACGTTCCTTTCCGCTCTGCGCTACTGGCAGGGCCGCGGCGGCCAATGGAAAGGCCGCACCCAAGCCGCAAAATCGGAACCGTGAGATTTATCGGCTGTCAAAGGGGGCAGGCCGACGCTTTTTCTTCACTGGGGAAGCCAGCGTCGGCCCGCGGAGTCTAGGAATCTCTATTTCGATACCCGTTTGCCGTTCACCTGACATTGGCTCACCGGTCTGCTATTCTAGGGCCTGGTACATGGGCTGCATCCCGAGTCCAGGGAGCGGCACCGAGGTTTCGTATGAGCGTTCCATCCCGCCTGAACGACGACAAAATCACCGTCCCGTCGCTGCTACAACGCAAGACCCTTGCACCGCAAGATTCCACCAAGATTACCTGTCTCACGGCATACGACTATCCCACGGCGCGCTTGCTCGACGAAGCCGGCGTCGAAGTGCTGCTGGTGGGCGATTCCCTGGGAATGGTTATGCTCGGCCACGAAACAACGCTGCCGGTCACCGTGGACGAAATGCTCCACCACACCCGTGCCGTACGTAAAGGTACACGCCGCGCGCTGGTCGTGGCCGACATGCCTTTCGGCAGCTATCATGCCGACATCGCCGAATCGGTTCGCAACGCAGTGCGCTTCGTGAAGGAAGCGGGCGCGGAAGCGGTAAAAGTCGAAGGCGGCGAACGCCGCCTCGAACTGATCGTCCGCCTCACCGAAGCCGAGATTCCCGTAATGGGCCACGTCGGCCTGACGCCACAATCGCTGCACGCACTTGGCGGCTTCAAGGTGCAGGGCAAAACGCCCGACGCCGCGGAACAACTGGTTCGTGACGCGCGCGCTGTGGAAGCTGCCGGTGCCTTCGCCATCGTGCTCGAAGGCATCCCGCGCGAACTCGCCGCGCTGATCACCCGCGAATTGCGCATCCCCACCATCGGCATCGGCGCCGGTCCCGACTGCGACGGCCAGATTCTGGTCATCCACGATGTGCTCGGGCTCAGTTTCAATCCGCTGCCGAAATTCGCCCGGCAATACACCAACCTCAGCGAAATTATTTCCAGCGCCGTCCGCGAATATTGCTCCGACGTCCGGCGGGGCACTTTCCCGTCCGACAAGGAGTCCTATCACATGCCGGAGCCGCGCCCGATGCGCCGCGAAATCAATTTCGACGTCGAACTCACCGACTAGCTTCGACGGTCTCACTTCAAATTGTCATCCCGAGCGAAGTCAGGGATCTGTTTTTTCTGCGCAGAAAGGGAACGAGAGCAACTGTGACCCCCGAACTAACACGCCAACTCTTCGACTACAACGCCTGGGCCAACAACCGTGCGCTCGAAGCTGCCGCCCAACTCTCTGACCAGCAGTTCACCAAACCGCTTGGTTCCAGCTTCTCTTCCGTGCGCGACACGCTGGTCCACATCTGCGGCGGCGAATGGATCTGGTACGAGCGTTTCCATGACCGCACGCATTCCTCGCTTCCCAGTCACTCCGAAATCCAGACCGTCGCCGCGCTGCGCGAGCACTGGCAGCCTCAGGGCGAGCAACTGCTCGCCTACGTCCGCAGCCTTACGCAAAGCGATCTCGATCGCATTCTCGAGTACCAGACCCTTAAGTTCGGTCCCAGCAAGAATCCGCTGTGGCAATCGCTGCAGCACCTCGCCAATCACGGTACCTATCACCGCGGCCAGGTCGCCACTTTGCTCCGACAGCTCGGCGCTACGCCGATTCTCACCGACCTGATGCACTTTTATCGCGAACGTTCGGTTGCCGCCTCCGCATGAGTCAGCTGGTTTCACAATTGGCGGGTGCCCCAGGTTCGGCTTGTGAACCCGGGTCTTCCTCACCGTCCTGCTAAACTTTTGCGCGATGGAAATCATTCGCACCGTCTCCTGGATGAAGCAAGCCGCGCGGCAGGCGCGCGCCGAGAATCACATCATTGGCTTGGTCCCAACTATGGGCGCCCTGCACGAAGGCCACATTTCGCTGCTTCGGCGGGCGAAATCCGAATGCTCGGAAGTGTTTGCTTCCATCTTCGTGAACCCGACACAGTTCGGCCCGAACGAAGACCTTTCCAAATATCCACGCACATTCGAAGCCGACGCAGAGAAACTCGAAACCGCCGGGGTCGGTGTTCTGTTCGCTCCAGAAGCGAAGGAAATGTATCCGTCCGGATTCAGCACAGGCGTCACGGTCGAAGGGCTGAGCGACTGTCTCGAAGGCCAATCGCGGCCGGGGCATTTTCGCGGTGTCGCGACGGTGGTGCTGAAACTTTTCGAAATTGCGCAGCCGCACTTCGCATTCTTCGGCCGCAAAGACGCGCAGCAAGTGCGCATTCTTCAGAAAATGACCGCCGACCTCAATCTCAACCTGGAAGTTGTGGTTTGCCCGATTGTGCGTGAAACGGACGGCTTGGCGCTTTCATCGCGGAACTCGTACCTGAACCCGGAGGAGCGGCGCGCGGCCACTGTGTTGTATCGGTCGCTCGCGGCCTTGCGAGACGCCATCTCCTCAGGAACGCGCGACTCGCTCACTCTGCAAAATGTGGCCCGCGGCGTTCTGGCAGAGGAAAAATTGGCGCGTGTCGATTACGCAGAGATTGTGAGCACGGATTCCTTCGAGCCGATCGCGCGCGTCGGCGGCGTGCCAGCTTATGTTCTGCTTGCTGTTTTCATCGGCACGACCCGTCTGATTGACAACCTCCTGATTGAACCGGCAAGCGATTGCGAGCAACTCCGCTGCACGCTGTAAACGCCGGCTCGGCAAAAGAACAGATTCCCGGCTTCGCCTGGAATGGCACTGATGGTCTCGGGCTCATTAGCCTACGGATTTGAAAGTGTGCGGACTTTGGCCAGAACGTCGGCGGCATGGCCTTTGCTAGGCGCGGGGTCCCAGATGTGTTCGATATTTCCGTCCGCAGCGACCAGGAATGTGCTGCGGACTATGCCGCTAAAAATGCGGCCCATGAACTTCTTCGGCCGCCATGCGCCGTAAGCTTCGATCATTTTGTGAGTGGGATCGCTGAGCAGCGGAAAGTTCAGTTTTTGCTTGGCTTTAAATTTTGCCTGCGCCGCTTCATTGTCGGCGCTGGCGCCGAGAATCGCCACGTTCAGTTTGTCGAAGTGTCTCTTTGCGTCGCGAAACTCGGACGCTTCGGTGGTTCAACCGGGAGTACTGGCCTTCGGGTAGAAAAACAGCACGACGCGCTGGCCTTTGAAATCGCTGAGCGAAACTTCAGAACCTTCATCGGTCTTCAGAGTAAACCCAGGAGCGCTTTGACCTATTTTCAGCATCGTCCCATCCACGGAGACAGCGACATAATGTAGTCGCTACATCAAGATAGCAGTTTTTTCAGGACGTCGTTGACGGCTTGCGGGTTGGCCTGGCCGCGGGTGCCTTTCATAACCTGGCCGACAAAAAACTTAAAGACGCCTTCGTTGCCGGATTTGTACTTGGCGACGTTGTCGGGATTCTTGGCGATCACGTCGCGGGCCATCTGTTCGAGCGAATCGCTGCTGACCTGCGCGCCGAGGCCTTCGGCTTCGACGATCTGGGCAGCGCCGCGGCCATCTTCAAACATTTTGGCGAAGACCTTTTTCGCGACGGCGCCGGTGATTTTTCCGCCTTCCACCAACTGAATCAATTCGGCGAGCGTTTGCGGCGAAACCGGGCTGGCGGTGATCTCCTTGCCGCTGTCGTTCAGGCGACGGAGCAATTCGGTCTGCATCCAGTTGGCGGCAGCCTTTCCCGGCGCGCCCGCTCTTACTGTTTCTTCGAAGTAGTGCGCAAGATCGGCGGAGTCCGTGAGCACCCCGGCGTCGTAAGGAGTGATCGCATACGCGGCGACGAACCGGTCGCGCTTGGCGGCGGGCAATTCCGGCAAGGCGGCCTTCACCGCGTCACACCAGGCGGGACTGACGCGCACTGGGAGCAAGTCAGGCTCGGGGAAATAGCGGTAGTCGTGCGCGTGCTCCTTCGAGCGCATCCCGACGGTATAGCCTTCAGCCTGATGCCAGAGGCGCGTTTCCTGCACGATTTTGCCGCCGCTCTCCAGTACCGCAATGTGGCGCTCGACTTCGTGTTCGATGGCTTTCTGGACGTAGCGGAAGGAGTTGAGGTTCTTGACCTCAACCTTCGTGCCGAATTGCTTCGCGCCTTTCAGGCGGACGCTGACATTCGCATCGCAGCGCAGCGAGCCTTCTTCCATGTTGCAATCGCTGACGCTGGTGTACAGCATGATCTGCTTGAGTGCGGTGAGGTAGGCGTAAGCTTCTTCCGGCAGACGCATGTCGGGCTCGCTGACGATTTCGGCCAGCGGAGTGCCGCAGCGGTTGTAATCCACATAGCCCTTTGTGGCCGAATCCTTAAAACCTTCGTGGAGATTCTTCGCCGCGTCCTCTTCCAAGTGCAAGCGGGTGATGCCGATGCGTTTCTTTGCGCCGCCGACTTCAACGTCAATGTGACCGTTGGTGGCGAGCGGAAGTTCGTACTGCGAAATCTGGTAGCCCTTGGGCAGGTCGGGATAGAAATAGTTCTTGCGGGCAAAGCGGGAATGCTCGTGGACAGTACAGTTGAGGGCCAGCGCGGCTTGCATGCCGAGCTCGACGGCGCGTTTGTTCAGAACGGGAAGCGTACCGGGCAGGCCGAGGCAGACCGGGCAAGTATTGACGTTGGGCGCATCGCCAAATTGCGCGGAGCAGGCGCAGAAGATCTTGGTCCGGGTCAGCAGCTGGACGTGGACTTCCAGGCCAATGACCACCTCATATTTCGCCCTGACGTCGGGCGATAGGGCGATTTCTTCGGCGTTTCTGGTCATAAGTTCAACGAAATTATAACACTGGCTCCATCAGCACCGTTGGCGCGCAGCCACAGCGCGTTATGGCTTTGGGCCCGGGAATTGCGGTCGGCCGGTCGCAGATTGACGGGGCATTTCGGACGGAGTCGGATTGATCTTGAATTCCGCGGGAATTTGAAACAATTTCGGGTCGGGTTCCTCGCGTTTGATGTCCACCAACCTTGTGGTACCCGCAATGCCTCTCTTAAGGTCGTTTATATAGCTAACCATCGTCACTGCCAGATCGTCGGAAACCCAGATCTCATGGATGGATATTGGTTTTCCTTTCCACTCATCGTCGTCCGTACCGAGGCTGGTGGTTCGCACGCCGCGTGCAGGTATTCCTGCAATTTCTTTGACGCCCAGGTCCTCCGCTCGAAACGAGGTGCTCTGCCCTCCGCGCAGGGTCGAAGTGAAGTAGTAGGAGTATGGATGGTCGGCTGCCGATGAAGATAAGGCTCTTTCAGGCAGGTCGCGGCTGAGGGCGATTCGCGATGCCGGCTCGATTGTGAGCACCTTTCCGTTCGGGCAGTCGAAAATCTGGATCACAATTCCGAGCTCTTCTTGGGCAACCGTCCATTCGTTCCCATCGCGCGTGTAGAGAGCGGCTTCCTTCTTGCCATCGGGCGATTTGGTCATAGGGCGCTTCTCGACGCGGGTACGACCCGAAGAGTCACGCGCCACCAATTCGGTCAGTATGGTCGAACTCCTCGGGCCGGAAGAGTTGTCCGGCTCATGAACGCGACGAGCCGTAAAGGGATTGCTCGGAGTGCCGCCTATATTGTCAATCGGGCCGCAGGAACGAGGCTTTGCCGCAGGAGCGGCGGTTTGGGCAGAGAGCGACGAGGCGCCGAATAGAAGGATGAGGAGCACAGTTGGCAGATTGCGAGTCATAGCCCTGGCTTCCTTCGAAGAGAACGGAATTATGCACGAACCGAAGGAAACGGCGAAAGAGTTCAACTAGTGGAGGAGGTTGTCAGGTCTTGCCGCCGAGGCGGTAGCGGAGGCCGATGCGCAGTTCGCGGCCCAGGGCTGGATAGCCAAGGGCGTCCTGGTAGGACTTGTCGACGAGATTGGCGACGCGGACATCGGCCGAGAGTTCACGGGTGAATTGATAGGTGGTGGCGAAGTCCACACGAGCGTAGCCCGGCGTATGGGTGAGGCCGAGGCCGAGGAAGTCGCTGTCGGTGCGCTGGCCGGTGGCGTAAGTCGCGAGCGCGACCCTGGTTCGACGCCAAGCGAAGAACGCTGAGAACGAACCAGAGTTGACGGGCCGCCGGATCAGATGATTGCCGGGGAGCTCGCTCGGATCGAACGTGTTCGGCGCGGCGATGACGCGGCTATCGTCGAAGGTGTAATTTCCGGTGAAGCGCAGCCAGCGAGCGGCGCGAACTTCGCTGCTTAGATTGAAGCCTCGGGCGCGAGCGCGATCAGTGTTGAAAAAGTAGCCAAAGCTGGCCGGAGTTCCAGCCGGGACAACGATGCCGCAGGTGTTGCCAATCGCCGGAGGCGCGAGCGGAAAACAGAACGCAAAGCTGATCAAATCTTCGAAACGGTTGGCGAAATATTCGAGCATCACTTTGGCGTGGTCGTCGCCCAGTTTTTGCTCGATGCCGGCGGTCCAGGTCTTGCTCGCTTCGGGTTTGAGATTCGGATTGCCGATGTCGCCAAAATGATCGTTGAAGAGCTGATCGAAGCGGGGCTCCTTGATGCCCTGGCCATAAAGCAGGCGGAAGCGGGTTTCGCCCCAGAAGCCGCGGCCCTGAAGCAACGCGAGCGATACACCGGCGCGCGGGACGACGCGCGTGCCGAAGTAGCCGTTGGCTTCCGCGCGCATACCGAAGCTGAGGGAGGCCCGAGGATGCGGCGCATAGCGGAAATCGAGGAAGCCCGCTTCATTGTTGCGGCGGACGTGGCCCGCGGCGAGAAACGGAATTGAGCCGTTTTCGACTTCGAATTGATAACCGGCAGTGGCGGAGAAATTGGGCAACAGGTAGCTAGATTGGGCGTTGAGGCTGGCACGGTTGTAACGGTAGCGGCTGCCAGGATCGGTGAAGTCGCAGAATTGCGTGGTGGCGACGGCGTTCGGGCTCGACGAGTCTTGTGGGCAAAACGAATTCGGCGCCTGGATGTAAAAGCTTTGGATGGGATCGGCGGTGAACTGGCGATTGTAGGATTCGGCGCCCATGAGTTCGTGATGCCAATGTTTGCCGGTGGCAAAGTCCCAGCGCGCGTTGGAGCTGAAGAAGTGATAGTCAATGTGGGAATCGGGACTGGGCGGGGTGAGCAACACCTGGCCGGGAGTTTGCGCGTTGCTGGTGGTATTGCGAAGGGTGAGGCGGAAGTGGTTGTCTTCGCCGAGGCGATAGCCGAAGTTTCCAGAGCGAGTGCGATTGATGAAGGCATTTAGATCGTGCGGGCCGGCAGTTTGAAAGTACGACGCTGAAGTGGAGTAATCGAAATTGCCGAGGAGGCCGCTGAGCTGAGCGCCGCCACGTCCGGTTGAGAAAGTGCCGCCATTGGCGAAGAGATCGAGTTCGGGAACGCGCGTTGAGCCGCGATGGGAAATGACCTGGATGACGCCGGAGACGGCGTCGGTGCCGTAGAGTGCAGATTCGGCGCCGCGCACGATTTCAACTTTGTCTATGTTGTCGAGCGTGAAGTTGGAGAAATCGACCGCGTTGCCGGGTTCGTTGACCGGAGTGCCATCGACGAGCACTTTGCTGAAGGCGGAGTTGCCGCCGTTGAGGAAGACGGAAGTGCTGCCGCCTTCCGGGCCGGTGCGGCCGATCGAGAGATTCGGAACAGAGAGGAGCGCATCAGGAAGCGTGATGGAAACGCGGGCATCGATGTCGTCGCGGGTAATGGTGGTGACGGACGCGGAGGTCTCTTTGATGGGCAGAGGCGCAGTTTCGCCGGTGACAACAACGCTCGAGGAAACCGGCTGCAATTGCAGTTTCAGATCGAGCGTGCGGACCGGACCGGCGGCGAGGTCCAGCTCGAATTCGCGGGTCATGAACGAAGTGCGCTGAAAGATGATGTGATATTTCCCGGGGGGCAGCGAGAGCGAATACTCGCCGTCAGTGGTGCTGCGAGCTTTCCACAACGGCGCTTGCGGATTGGCGGAAAGCTGCGCGATGACTTGAACGCCACCAACGCCAGCGCCACTGGAATCCAGCAGGGTTCCTTCAAGGTGAGCGTCCGGCGAATCGGATTGGGCGCTTGAAAATTGCGGAAGTGAAATAAAAAGAATAGCGGCTGCAAAAATTCGGACGAAGATGGTTTTCATTTTTCTCCTCCGCTCCCTCACGCGCGGGAGTTGAAGGCCGTCCCGGTTGGACTTCAGTTTCAGGGCAGAACGCCCGCCTGAGAGGGCGGCCGCTG
This sequence comes from uncultured Acidobacteriaceae bacterium, assembly GCA_964594885.1. Taxonomy (GTDB): domain Bacteria; phylum Acidobacteriota; class Terriglobia; order Acidiferrales; family UBA7541; genus Acidiferrum. Next base: position 1,914 of record CAZQOB010000008.1, on the reverse strand, counting down.
CAAGAGCCCCTAAATCCTGCGTCGAACTAGGATTGCGGAATTCGCCGGTCTCCTGGCTTGGCGGTAATGATGCAAGCAGCCTTCCCGCTGACGAACAGCAGCAGTGGGGCTTGTGTGATCCGCTTTACAGTCGCGCGGCGGCGACGGCCGGCGTTTGAAATTTGTAGCGGCGGCTCTTTTCAAAAAGGTCCGCAGACGGCGGATGAACCCGCCGCTACATCTTCGCTAAACGCTCCGTCTTCCCGAGCACGAAATCCGCGGTGATGGTGGAGGGGCATAGCCGGCGGGAAAAAGCGCACAGGCAAGAATGGCTGTGCCACTGAATTCCGCGAGCGCGACGCCCGCTGTGGGTTGCAGAATGCTCCGGCAAATGCACCGAGGCGCGGAAAAAGCAGATTCCTCGCGCAAAATGCGCGCTCGGAATGATCATCTTTAACCACTACGAACCAGACAGAATGTTGACGCGCGGGCGGCCGTTAGAGGCCATCTCGACGGTCAATTGAGTCTGGAAAACCTGTTCGAGGAGATCGCGCTGAAAAACGCTGGCAGGCGGCCCGACGCGCAGGCACTTGCCTCTTTGCAGCAGCACGACCTGGTCGGCGTATTCGCCGACGAGGTTCAGCTCGTGGGTGACGATGACCACGGTATAGCGATTCTCCGCGGCGAGGCGGCGCAGACTATCGAGCAAATCCACCTGGGCACCGATGTCCAAGTGCAGCGTAGGCTCGTCAAGCAAGAGGAGCAGCGGCTGCTGGGCGAGAGCGCGCGCGAGGACCACTCGTTGCTTTTCGCCGCCAGAAATCTGATCCATCCAACGTTCGGCGAGATGTTCGGCGTTAACTTGCGCCAACGCGTTTTTGGCAATGAGCACATCGTCGCCGGTCTCAAAGCGCAGCGATTTGCCGTAGGGATGGCGGCCCTGCATGACAAATTCCCAAGCCTTGGACGGAAAGAGCAGCTGGCTTTCCTGTTGCACCATCGCGATGCGCTGGCCGCGGGTACGAGGCTCGAGGTCATGGGTGACAAATCCGTTGAGCAGGACGCGCCCAGAGAGCGGCGGCAAGGCGCCGGAAATAATCTGCAGCACCGTGGATTTTCCGCTGGCGTTGGGGCCGAGGATGGCAACGATTTCCCCGGACTTGGCCTGAAAACTGGTTGCTTCGAGGGTAAATACCGGCGCTTGCTGGGGATTGGGTGCGTAAGCATAGCTGACCTGCTCGACACTGAGGCGCGGCTCGGGCCCGCGGATGGCGCCGGCTACGGCGCGCGGCGAAGTGGAACGAGTGGCGGCGGTCATGCGAGTTTCCTGCGCAGGAGATAGATGAAGAGCGGAGCACCGGCGATGGCGGTGATAGCCCCGACGGGAAGTTCGGATGGAGCGGCGATGGTGCGGGCCAGAGTGTCGGCAATGACCAGCGCGATGGCCCCGCCGAACGCGGAGGCCGGAATCAAGACGCGGTGATCGGAACCGAAAATCATGCGCATAACGTGGGGAACGAGCAGGCCGATGTAGCCGATGGCGCCGCTCATAGCGACAGCAAGACCGGTCAACGCGGAAGCGGCGAGGTAAACGACGACTTGCACGCGGCGCACGTCCACGCCGAGATGCATGGCTTCTTTCTCACCGGAAAGCAGGAGGTTCAAATCTGACGAACTGGCATAAATGATTCCCGTTGCAACCAGGAAACCTACGCGCAGAACCCACGAGAGCGGCTGCGAAGGCAGGTTGGAAAGTCCGCCCATCAGCCAGTAGGCCATGCCACGGACGTCGCTGCTGGGCATGACGGTGAGCAGCAAGAGAATCACCGCCGAAAGCAAAGAAGCGGTGAGGACGCCTCCAAGCAGCAGCGTGCAGCTGTCAATGCGGCCATGCCGGCGGCCAAGGAACAGGACCACGGTGAAGGCCGGCCAGGG
>CAZQOB010000007.1:0-101085 GCA_964594885.1 uncultured Acidobacteriaceae bacterium | reverse complement strand
ATCAGGTTGGGACGGGACTTTCACCCGCTAGCTGCCGAACATGCACGGCGTACAATAAAAATGCCCCGCGAGTTTCGTGGGGCCTGAAGCGAATCTCCCTCTCGCGAGGAGCTTCGCGAACTGCGGCGAGGGAGGGTAGCCTGGCTTACGGCTTTTTCAGCCGATTACAGTGGCGGGACCGCGGCCGAATCGCACGGCCTTCCCCGCTTCCCATGCTTGCAAATTGTAGATTGAGTTTACGGCGAGGGCGCCAGCGGCGTCAATGATGCGCGTTAACTGGGCATTCGTGACGAGTGCGCATACTAGCGGTTTTTCCAATTGGGTTTGCGCTTCTCTACCAGGGCGTGCAGGCCTTCCTGGGAATCTTCCAGGCGGTAGAGCTCATTCAGGAAAATATTCATGGAGTGCTTGAGCCCGTCGCGGAGAGACAGGCCCATGCCACCGAGAATCGCTTTCTTGGCCATGGTGAGCACCGGGCCGGAGTGGCTGGTCATGCGCGTGACGAGGTCTTTTACAAAGGTTTCCAGTTGCGCTTCCGGAACGAGGCGGTTCACCAGTTTGAGTTCAAGCGCGCGTTCCGCGGTGACGGGTTCTCCGGTAAGCACCAGTTCGAGCGCGGTTTTCGGTCCGACGAGATAGGGCAGGATCGTGGATGCTAGCGGCGGGAACATGCCGATGGTGATTTCCGGCTGGGCGAAGCGAGCTTTCGGCGTAGCGATAACGAGATCGCCGAAAGCGGCTAGCTCCGCGCCGCCGCCGATAGCCGGGCCGTTCACAACGCAAATCACGGGCTTGGCAACGTCCACCATCGCCGCGAACGCAGAGTGGAACGCATCCAGCATCTGAAAAACGCGCTGCGAAGTATATTCGCCCAGCTCGATGCCGCCGCAGAAAACTTTGCAGGCGGAGTCCAGAAGAATAATTTTGACGTCTTCGCGCGAGCCGGAATACTCGATGCCCTCGGCCAGTTCGCGGAGCATGGCTTCGTTCAGCAGATTGAGCTCGGGCCGGGCCAGGGTCATGTGCGCGACGGCATCCGCGATCTTGACGCGCACGAATTCGTAGTCTTCGACTCTTTTCCTTTGCTGCTGTGTTACGTACTCTTCGGGATTGACCGCTTCAACCATTACCGCCTCCGGGCGCACGGTTTGTTTCGTTTTTGGGTTATTGAGTGATGCTAGCACGCAGACGAGTGATGATTTGCGTTTGCGCGACCGGTGGTGCGCAAAGAGTCGGTAGCGGCTCTGCATAGGGTATGCTTTGAAGCATGATGGAACCGGTGGATGGCGTAATCGTAGCGGCAGACTTGCGCGGCGCCCTAGATGCAGGGGGTTTCCCGTTGCCGCCTGCCTGGGAACAGGCTGATTCGATTCGTTTCGATTGGGATTGGCAGGGACAAAACGCGGACCCGCTGCGTGAAACAGAAGTGCGGCTGTTGTGGACGCAGGAAACGCTTTTCGTCCGCTTTCGTTGCCGATACCGGACATTGACAATTTTTGAAGATAGTGAACAGAACGGACGGCGGGATCACCTGTGGGACCGCGATGTTGCGGAGCTATTTCTGCAGCCAGAGCCGGCGAATCCGCGGCGATATTGGGAATTCGAAGTCGCGCCGAACGGGATGTGGATTGATCTGGATATTTCGCCGGCAGGCAGGCGGGATCCGCAGATTGGGATGCGTTCGCAGGTAGCGTGCCGCGACTCTGACAAATTGTGGCTTGCCGATCTCGCGCTTCCGATGAGCGCAATAGGCGCACGCCTTGCGGCTGCATCCGAATGGCGAGTAAATTTTTTCCGGTGCGAAGGCGACGCGGAGCCGCGCTTCTATTCCGCGTGGCGGCCGACAAACTCGCCGCAGCCCAACTTCCATGTGCCGGAAGCGTTTGGCAGATTGCGATTCGAGCGAGGGTGAACCGCCGCAGAAAAAAGTTGACCGGTGAAATTCCGCCGCGCTTTTCTTATTCTTAGAGCGCAATGATCAGGGCACTCTCGCGCCGATCCGCCGCTTTTCTCCCTTTCTTATTGCTTTTTGGCGTATCGGTGGAATCCGCAGGCGCGCAGCAGCCTGCGGCAAGTTCGGCTTCAGAAGAAAACCAGCCGGCGGTCACAAAGGTCGAGCCGCCAAACTGGTGGATTGGTTTAACGCCGGATTTGATGGTGCTGGTTTCCGGCCGCGGCCTCGTGGCAACCAAGGTTTCCTGCAATCTTCCGGAAGTGGTGGTGATGCGCACGGAGGCCACGCGCGGCGGTGATTATCTTTTTGTGTGGCTGCGTTTTGGCCCGCGGTTGCGGTCCGGCACTCTGGTCTGCCGCGCCAGCACCGACCATGGCGATGCGTCGTTTGAATTGCCGCTCTCCAATCGCCTGCCGACGGCGCAGCGTTTTCACGGGCTCAGCGCGGACGATGTGCTCTATCTGATCATGCCTGACCGCTTTGCCAATGGCGATCCCAGCAACGATGAGCCCCCTGAATTCAAGGGTTCCCACGATCGGCTAAAGCCTCGGTCTTGGCACGGCGGCGACCTGCGCGGCGTTCGCGAACACATTCCTTATTTGAAGGAGCTGGGCGTCAACACACTGTGGCTCACGCCGGTAGTGAAAAACGGCAGCGAGCAGGACTATCACGGTTACGGAGCCGTCGATCTTTATTCCGTTGATCCGCATCTGGGAAGTCTAGGCGACTATCAGCAACTGGCAGAGGCGCTGCACCGCGAGCGCATGAAGCTATTCTTCGATGCGGTGCCGAACCATATTGGGCCGCTGCATCCGTGGGTCAAGAAGCCGCCGCTGCCGGATTGGTTCCACGGCACGACGCAAGACCACCTGAGTTCGTCCGCTCACATTGCTGGGTCTTTTTACGCCCAGCGGCCGCTTAGTCCGAACGATCACGATCCATTCGAAGCCATTGCGGACCCCCATGGCACGCCTGAAATCCGGCGAAATCTGACCGACGGCTGGTTTTTGAACATTCTTCCCGACCTGAACACCGAAAATCCGGTGGTCGTGAAATACCTACTGCAAAATTCGATCTGGTGGGTTGAGTCGGCGGGACTGGACGGCTTGCGGCTGGACACTTTTCCTTACGTTTCGCGCGCATTCTGGGCAGAGTGGCACCGAGGCTTGCGCAGGATCTATCCGAATCTTGCCACCATCGGCGAAGTGTTTCATCCAGATCCGACGGTGACTTCGTTTTTCGCCGGCGGCAAGCAACAGTGGGATGGACTCGATTCCGGTGTTTCGACGGTGTTCGACTATCCGCTTTATTTCGTGCTGCGCGACGTTGTACTTCGCGGCGCGCCGGCTGGACGCATCGCAAACATCCTGCGCCACGATTCGCTTTACCCGCACCCCGACTGGCTGATTCCTTTTTTTGCGAATCACGATGTGCCGCGGCTCGCGGGCGAGGCGGGCAATTCTGCGGAAAAGGTGCTGTGCGCGTTTGGGCTGGTGCTTACGCTTCGCGGGATCCCTCAGCTCTACTACGGCGACGAAATCGGAATGCCTGGCGGGCAGGATCCAGATAACCGCCACGATTTTCCCGGCGGATGGCCGGGAGATGCAAGAAACGCGTTTAGCGAAGATGGCCGCACACACCAGCAGCAAAAAATCTTCGCCGGTGTCCAGGCGCTCCTGCGCCTTCGGCAGGAACACGAAGCTCTGCGGAGCGGGAAACTGTTTCACCTTTTCTCGGACGACCAGTCTTATTGGTTTGTACGGCAGAGCGACAACGAGCGGCTGTTGGTCGTCTTTAACAACGGTTCAGCGCGGACGCTGGCTGTCGGCGAAGCCCAAACGCTTCTTGAGCATGCGCTGCGAATTACGCGCCTGTACGGAGAAGCGACAGCCGAAATAACCGGAAAAACGTTGAAAGTTTCCGCGCCGGCAGAGTCGGTTTCGATATTTGCGGTCGATTGAGCCGGGATCAGATCAAAGAACCAGCTCGGCGGTCCAGCTTGACTTGGCCTCTGGCACGGTGAAGATGACAGCGTGCTGCTGCGGGTCAAACCGCCATTCGTGAATCGTGTTGTCGCCGACACGCACGCTCTTAGGAGCTTTCTCGACACCGTAGACAGACATTTCCACGGAGGTCCACCAGGGGTTGTAAGCGTCCTTGTCAATCGCGCTGATAATCTTGATGGCACCCGCACCCACCTGACACGAATAACTGACGCGCAGAAATTCACCTTTCTGGTAGTTCAGGCTATGGCCGTCATCCTGATAGAGCGAACCTTTGCAGTCCGGCCCGGGATAGACGCGAAGTTCCAGCGGGCCGGAAGGTGTTTCGCTGGTGTTTTGGATCAGCGGCTGACGCGGCACGATCGAACCGGCGCGCACAAATACCGGCACTTCGTCCAGCGCCGGATGCAGGGTCTGCACATCGTGATCCGAGGTTTTCTCGCCGGTCCAGTAGCCGTACCAGGCTCCCGGCGGCAGCTGAATCAACTTAGCGTCCTGCAGCTCCGTGGTCACCGGCGAGACAAAAAGGGCCGGGCCGAACATGTATTCATGGTCGTCGTCGAAAAACTCCGGATTCTGAGGGTATTCGAGCAGCAGCGGCCGCATCAGCGGAATTCCGGTGCGACTCATCTCTTCCACGCTGGTGTAGATGTAGGGCATCAGCCGGTAGCGTTCCTCGATGTAGTGCTTGCGAATCGCTTCATGCTTCGGGCCGTGCACCCACACCTCCTGGTCGGCGGTGCCCTTGCTGGTGTGATCGCGGTAGATCGGATTGAAGGCGCCGGTTTCAATCCAGCGCGTGAGCAATTCGGCGGTAGGCGATCCAGCGAATCCGCCGATGTCGTCACCGACCATTCCGTATCCGGAAATCCCCATACTGAGCAGCATCGGCGTGCTCATGTTGAGGTGGTTCCACGTGGAAACGTTGTCGCCGGTCCAAGTGGCCGCATAGCGCTGCGTTCCGGCATAAGCCGCGCGCGTCAGCACAAAGGGCCGTTCATTCGGGCGAAGCTTCAGCAAGCCGTCGTTGGTGGCCCGCACGTTTTGCATGCCAAATACATTGTGAATGGCCAGATGCGGCAAAACGGTTCCGTCGTCAAGCCGGTGGCGCACATCCAGCGGCATGGTTTTAGTGCTGGTCAGGAAGATTGCCGGTTCGTTCATGTCGTTCCAGAAGCCCGCAACACCCATATCCACAAAACCTTTGTAAAGGCCGCCCCACCAGTCACGCGCGCGGGTCATCGTGAAGTCACCGAAAACGCTCTCACCGGGCCACACGGTACCTACATAAGTGCTGCCATCTGCGCGCTTCAAAAATACATCCTCTTTCAAACCGCTGTCGTACGGCGCGTAGTTGTGGTCGGGGTCTTTCTTGATGTGCAGGTCGGTGATGAGTACGGTGTGGAACCCTTGCGCGCTCAAGTCCGAAATCATTTTTTCCAAGGTCGGAAATTCCTTGCGATTGACCGTGAACGGAGCATTTTTGTCCTGATAGTCAATGTCGAGGTAAACGGCATCGGCGGGGATCTTTTTGTCGCGGAAGGTTTTGGCGATTTCGTAAACCCGTTCTTCCGGTTCATAGCTGTAACGAGATTGCTGAAAGCCCAGGGTCCAAAGCGGCGGCAACGGCGCGCGGCCAACCAGCGCCGTGAAATCCTGCACGATCTTTGCAGGCGTCAATCCGGCGAAGAAGTAGTAGTTGATGTCGCCGCCTTCGGCGCCGAACGAATAAAAGTCGTGGCCTTCCTTGCCGAAGTCGAATCCGCCGCGCCAGGTGTTGTCAAAAAAGATTCCGTAGGCGGAACCTTTGCGCAGGCCTATAACAAACGGAATCGTTTTGTAAAGCGGATCGCTGGACTCCTGCCAAGCGTAGGAATCGGTATTCCACATTGTGAACGCGCGGTTGCGGCGGTTCATCGGCCCGGCCTTGTCGCCCAAACCGTAGTAGCCTTCGTCTTCGGGCATTTTTTTCCAGACGCGCACGCGGCCGCTCTCCCAGCCCATCGGCAGATCAGGGCTGTCAGCAACCAGCACTTCGCCGCCCTCGCGCGCGAAGTCGATTAACAGCGGTGACTTATGGATGCGCACTACGACGGATCCGGCACTGACGCGGACTTCGTCTTTCGCGTCTTCCACTTTGACCGCCGGGGGCTGCGGCGAATCAATCACCGCCCACGAGAAATCTTTTGGAAACGTTCCAGTTGGTGCGACTCGCACACGAAAAACTCCGTCGCGAAACGCCGTAACACGCACTTTGGCCTTGCCCGCGGTAAGCTCCACGCCGTCAGGGAGTTTCTCCATTTTCTGAACATTGCCGATGTGTTGCCATCCTTGCGCGCGCAGCGCGCCTGGTGCAAAGCACAGCAGCACCGGCAGAACCAGCCGGCGCCACGCCCTACTGACTTTCATTTTTGTCCTCCGGAATCCTTTTCGGCGGTGAAGCTCGGCGAGGCATTTCAGGCGGCGAGCCAGTCTTCAAACAACGCAGAGGCTTTGGCACCTTCCACTCGTCGCCGCACTGCGTCCATCACTCGACAATGCAGATTATCACCGGAGCCGTAAAAACCAAGCCAGTAGGGAAGGTAAATCTCGTCCGGAAGCCGTTCGATCTCCAGCTGCACCGCGCGCAGCTTGAAAAATCCTTGCTGGAAGATTACCCGCAGGACTTTTTCGCGCAGCAATTCCTCACTCTTTGCTTCGGTAAGAGCCGGCATAGGAGCATTGCGGGTCGATCGAGTGAGCAGATCTTCCTCGCACGGCGGCGTGAAGAATTCAAATAGATCGAGCGAGCCATTCACCGCGTCTATCGCAAAGAGCTGCGTCCGCCGAGCGCCACTGATCGGATAGCGCACGCGATAGAGGCGATACGGAAGATACGCTGCGGCGATGCGCTGCAGTGGACCACGTCGAAGCCGCCAAAACCAGGATGCCGGGCCAGAGGCCGTGAACGCACGGATGAGCTCGTCGCGCGTGACGTTCGCTCGCAAGCATCGGATGGATCTTATGTCGCTCATCTGACCGACTCGTCTTACCGGAAGTAGATCCACAGCCCTAGCACGGTTGCCAGCAGCACACAGGTAAACGCAACGTTGACCTTATGCTCGGTTGCGGTTTCGCGCGCCAGGTGCGGAGTCTCCACAATTGTGGTGTCGATTTTGTCGTCCACAGTGGCGAACGTCAGCCCCGCAAGCTTTCTTCGCTCCAGCGCGGGATACATCAGGCTCACAGCAATCAGCACCGCGGTACAGATCACGAACATGAAGATCGCGTAATGCAGGAAGTTCATGTCCACCAGCCAGCGGATCCCGCCGGATTCATAGTGACGAGTCTTGTCCAGCACTTCGAAGATGAAGCGCGTCGCGCCAAGAACGAAGCCTGCCACTAGCGAACTGATTGCGCCCTGACCGTTCACCCGCGGCCACAAAATTCCAAAAATAAAGCACACCGCGATCGGCGGGCTGATGTAGGCCTGCACGCTTTGCAGGTAAATCCACAGCTGCGCGCTCAGCAAGTGAATGAACGGCACCCACAAAATGCCGAGCACCACCATCACGGCCGTGGCGATTCGGCCGAAGGTTACCAGCTGCCTCTCGGTCGCAGCAGGGCTGAACTTTTTGTAGAAATCCAGCGTGACCATGGTCGAGGCAGAGTTGAAGACCGAACTCATCGCACCCATTAATGCGGCCAGGAGTGCGGCGATCATTAGACCGACGAGACCGGTCGGCAGCAGCCGCACGACCATTTCGGGATAGGCGATGTCGCCGTTGGTCACGCGGCCGTTTACGACGTGAAACAAGCTGGGATACAAGGCGAGCGCGATTAATCCGGGCAGTACGAGAATAAACACAGGCAAGATTTTCAGGAAGCCGGCAAAAATTGTGCCGGCTTTGGCGTGACCTTCGTCTCTTGCCGAAAGCACGCGCTGCACGATGACCTGATCTGTGCACCAGTACCAGATGCCGAGAATCGGCGCGCCAAAAAAGATCCCAGTCCAAGGGTAGGACGGATCCGAAACCGGCTTGATCATGTGGAAATAGTCAGCGGGAACCGCGGCGCGCAATCCCGCGAAGCCGCCAACTTTGTCGAGGCCGATAAAGGTCAGGGCAAACGCGCCGGCCAGCAGGATCAACGTTTGCACCAAGTCAGTGTAAATCACGGCCGCCAATCCGCCCGCGATGGTGTAAATTCCGGTGGCCACGACGAGAATGATCGCGGCGGTCATCGGGCTCCAGCCCACCACGCGTTGCAGCACAATCGCCGCGGCGTAAAGATGCACGGATATTTTGGTGAAGATGTAGGCGATCACCGAAACGCTGGCCAGATACGTCGCGCAACTGCGGCTGAAGCGCCGCTCCAGAAATTCAGGCATGGTGAATACGTTGGAACGCAGGTAGAACGGAACGAAAACCCAGCCCAGGAGGAGCAGAATCAGCACCGCCAGCCACTCATAGTGGCCAGGCGCGAGGCCGGAAGTTGCACCTGAGCCGGCCAACCCGATGAAGTGTTCCGTGGAGATGTTCGAAACGAAAAGCGAAGCGCCGATGGCGAACCAGCCGATGTTGCGGCTGGCCAGGAAGTAGTCCTCACTGGTGCGTTCCTTGCGGGAAAAGTAGAATCCGATGCCAAAAATGATGATGAAGTAGAACGCGATGATTGCGAGATCAATCGGCGCCAGGGTCCGGTGCGTTACCGCCTCGGCCTGCAGCAGAGCCGCCAGACTCGACACACCAGCCAAGCCCATTCGGGCCTCCTTCAGGCGCGCAAAGGCAAAGCAGTTCCCACGCGCGATGCACTCGATGCCAAAGGATTTTTGCAGCGCAACCGGACCGGTCCGGTCCGGGCACCATCTACCCCAGACCGGGAGCGAACCGGACTCTAGCGGGGAACGTACAGTAAAAACGAGCCGTGAGTGTATACCAGGGTTAGCGGGTACTCAATGGCGGAGTCCTGATCAATGCGGCGGGACTACGGACTGTCCGGAGTCCCGCTTTTTTGATTACAACAAACCGCAATGCAAATTCCGGCTGCTTGTTTCATTCAGGAACGGCCAGCACCGCGGGCCTTTTCGGTGCGCTGCTCGGCCGGGATCTCGCGCAGGTTGGCAAGGTATTCAGTGACCTGTCGCTCGGCCTCCTCCTTCGCGATGCCATAGCGTTCCTGGATCTTTCCCACCAGCTGATCGCGCCGGCCATGGATGACTTCAAGATCGCTGTCGGACAGCTTTCCCCATTTCTCCCGGAATTTTCCGGAATACTGCTTCCATCTTCCCTCAACTTGTTCCCAGTTCATTTCAACCTCCTGATTTTGGGCAGGGTAATTCCTAGACGGCAATCTGAGGGCGCCTGTTCTTGCAAGCGGAAAGAGCCGCCGTCACAGGGGATCGGCGGTCCCGCGTACCTGCTGCGGGCACGAAACGCACGCGCTGGAGAACGCTTTTAGTCCAGCAAACCGATGGGGCAGCAACAATCGGTACTTCACTGTAGGCTTAGCTTAAGGCGTGGCTCGCACGGTATGAATCGCAGGTACTGGATCGCGCTAGGCTTGAATAATATTGTTGCGAATGGCGTAGCGCACGAGTTCGCTCACCGAATGGCAATCGAGCCGCCGCATGATGTTTGCCCGATGGGTCTCGGCGGTCTTGACGCTCAGGCCCAGCGCTACTGCTACTTCTTTGCTGCTCTTGCCTTCCGCCAGCAATTGGACGATCTCCCTCTGCCGCGGCGTTAGTCGGCTTGCAGGCGTCTCTGGCTCCGTGGCTGCTTTGGGTTTCTTGTCCAGATATCCTTCCAGAACCATTTGCGACACGCGGGTCGTGAAGTAGGTCTTGTTTACCCTTATTGCGTCCACGGCGTTGACCAGTTCCCGGCCGGCGTCCGACTTCAACAAGTATCCTCGCGCTCCCGCGTCCAGCACTTCGCGGATCAGCGGATCGGATTCATGCATCGTCAGGATTAGCACTTTGCTGGACGGATCGTTTTTCAGCATCTGCCGCGTTGCTTCCAATCCGTTCAGGCCGGGCATGCCTACGTCCACAACCGCAACATCAGGCTGCAAGGCTTTCGCCTGCTCTACGGCCTGCCGGCCGTCGCAAGCTTCGCCTGCCACCACCCAACCCGGTTGCTCTTCGAGAATACTCTTGAGCCCCTTGCGCACTACTTCGTGATCGTCTGCCACCAGCACTCTAAGCGATTCCATCTTTCTACCATCCCTTTATTGCAATTTTGGGCCTGCAGGCAGTATGGCGCGAATTAATGTCCCGGGATGAGCCGGGAGAATTTCAAGCGAGCCGCCGAGCTGCCGCACTCTCTCTCGCATACCGGTCAGGCCGACGCCGAGACTTCCGACACCGGCGTCATCCCGCCGCCAGATGCGCGACGGATCAATTCCCTTGCCACGATCGCTGATCTCCAGAACCACGTGCTTGACATCGCCATTGAGCCGGATTTTGGCTTCCTTGGTCTCGGCGTGTTTGTGAATGTTTGCCAAGGCTTCTTGAATGATCCGGAACAGCGCCGTATTCAATTCCTGTGACAACGTACGACCGGGTTCGCTGATCTCCCGCTCCACTTTCACTCCACTGCGCTCGCTGAAACCCTCCAGGTACCATTCCAGCGCCGGCAGCAAGCCGACTTCGTCCAGCAGCGGCGGGTGCAGCAAATAGGAGATCGTCCGGATTTCCGTCGTGCAGCTCTGGCAGATCCCTGCCGCTTCGCGCACGGTAACGCCGACACTCGGGGGCAGGCTTGCAGTCGCGGAAATCTTCTCGAGGTGCATGCGCAGCGCCGCCAGGCTTTGCCCGGTGCTGTCGTGCAGCTCTCTGGCAATCCTGCGCCGCTCGTCGTCCTGCAGGCACATCAACCGCTGCGACAACATTCGCAGCGACTCTTCCGCCTTACGGTGATCGGCAACGTCCTTCAATGTGATTAAATGCCGCCCTGGCAGAACGTGGGCCCGCCAGGAGTACTCCACCAGCCGCGAACGCCGATTCGAACGCTGCACAGCCATTTCTCCGCGTTTCGCTCCGCTTTCCAGAAACCGGTTCCAGCGCGCCTCCAGACCGGGCCGTCTCTCCGCCGGAATCAAATCATCCCAGCGCAGTTTTTTCAGTTCTTCGATCGTGTATTCGAATAACTGCAGTGCCGACTCGTTGGCGTCCAGCACTTGCCGTTCATTGTTCAGCACCAACATGCCGTCGAGCGCATTTTCAAAGATCGCCCGCTGTAATTCGCCGACCATTGCGTCGCTTCGTGTGCGCTCCGGCGCCCACCCCCACCGTGTTAGGGCATTCGGAATCCCGTCATGTCTGCTCAGTTGTTGGGTTCTAAGCAAGAGCCACTCCTGTCTTCGGTTAGAGTCAAGCCAGGTCCACGCTGCTCTTCGGGTTTCCGCCGGGGGACCTGCGCGCCCGCGGATTCCCGTTGGCAGAGTCTCCAAGCGCAAACGCGGTGCCAACTCTGCGCTCGCTGCTACGTTGCTGTAGGAAAAGACCTTATCTTCGAAAGAGGGTTCTAGTACACCCTCCTTCCGTACTTGTCCTTCCGGGCAGTTTTTACACGGCCGACCGGACTTTTGCATGGCGCGGCCACACGCCTCGCAATTTTTGCCTGCGGTAGATTTTTGGACTGTATCGTGACACGATATTTGTCCAGAGCAGAAGACAGGCTGCCTTTTCGGTCGAATCCCAACGCATCTCCACTCTTTCTTCGCCGTGAAATCCTGTAATCCAAAATACGCTTTCCGCTGTATGGCCAGCTTGCCCGCCGCCTGCGACCATTTTTTTGCGGCCCTCAAGCTTTCTTTTCCAGCCCCCAACTTGTGCATTGCATGCGGCGGGGAGCCGGAAAGGATCGCCATGCTGCGCTGGGCCGTGATTTTCTTCATTAGTACGCTGGTAGCGGCGGTGGTCGGCTTCACTGGGGTCGCGGCGGCTGGGTCGGGGATCGCCCAGATTCTTTTTTATCTTTTTGTCGTTCTTTTTGCGGTCACGTTGCTGGGTCACGTGGCCCGGCGAACCTAGCCTCTCTTCTCAAGGATTTCACTCGTGGTAGGGGGTCAAATCGAACTAACGCAAGAGGGGAGGAAAACAAAATGAAGCTGTCAAAATACCTCGCTGCTGGCTTGCTGGTCGTCGCACCGGCGACCTTCGCATCACCCAGTAGCGACAAGGAGATGAAGGAAGAGGACCGCATGCAGAATGCCGGGACGGTCATCGAAGAGATTCTGAACGTGCCCGATGACATCCCGCAGGATCTGCTGGACAAAGCGCGCTGCGTGGTGGTGCTGCCGTCCGTAGTCAAGGCGGCGTTTGTCGTCGGCGGTAGCTATGGCCGCGGAGTCATGGTCTGCCGCACCGGCGAACACTTCACCGGACCGTGGGGAGCACCAGCCATGTACGCGCTCGAAGGCGGGAGCGTCGGCCTCCAGATCGGCGGCCAGGCCACCGACTTCGTCATTCTGGTCATGAATAACCGCGGCGCCTCCAGCCTGCTAAAGAGCAAAGTGAAACTCGGCGCCGATGCCGCTGTCTCGGCCGGACCTAAGGGCCGCGACGCACAAGCCGACACCGACGCGTTCATGCGCGCGGAGATGCTCAGCTACTCGCGCTCGCGGGGCGTCTTTGCCGGCGTCTCGCTGGAAGGTTCGACGCTACGACCCGACGAAGATGGCAACCGCAAGGTGTATGGCAGGGATGCCAGCGCCTCGGCCATCATTGCCGAGTCCAAATACCAGTCACCAGAAGCCGGCCGCAGACTTGTCGCTCGTCTGCAAAAGGCTTCGCCCCAACTCAAGCACTAATCAACGAACAATTAGTGCCGTCCCGACAGGGAGCGGAGAATTCCGCTCCCTGTTTGTTTCACCGCGGGTTCTCGCCTCGTTCTTCCCTATTCCTGCTCCCTAGTCGGTCTTCGCTGCCCGCTGCTACACTCTACCGCCGATGAGCAGCTACAACCGCATCGCCGGCCAAAGCGTGGAGCGCCTGGCCGCGCTCAGCGACGGCGTTTTCGCCGTCGCCATGACTTTGCTCTTGCTCGAGCTGCACGTTCCCTCGCACCAAGCCGTTCATTCCGAACGCGAACTGCTCCTCGCCATGGTTGCTTTTCTCCCGCAGCTTGCGGTCTATCTGATGAGCTTTCTCACGCTCGGCATTTTCTGGGTCGGCCAGCAAACACAGTTGAATCATCTGGAACATTCCGATCGCAATCTCACTTGGCTGCATCTGGCGTTCCTATTCGCCGTTACCCTGATGCCCGTTTCCACGCGCTTCCTGACCGAATACTCCGAATACCGCGCCACACTACTGACCTATTGGTTCAACATTCTGCTTCTCGGTATGATTCTCTACTTCAGCTGGGGCTGCGCCACCAGATCCAAGCTGGTGAAAGGCGACATCGCTCCCGAAGTGCCCGCCGCGATCTGCCACCGCATCATCATCGGCCAATCGCTCTATGCTTTCGGGGCATTGCTTTGCGCAATTGATACCCGCGCCAGCATCGCCTTTATTGTTCTGGTTCAGCTCTACTACGCCGTCGCGCCCGCCTGGCGCAGGAATAACGACTGAATCTTCGTTTTCAAGTCGAGTCAGCAGAAAGCAGCCGGAGGTGTGGTGTCCCTCCGGCTGCGGGTTGGAGGAGCTCATGCAACCTCGGAAATGCTGCACTGAGGAAGCGCAGCGGTTGCGTTGGCGTACTGAGCCCCGAACTGCAATTTCGCGCTCACGATCCTCTATGAGCTTTTTGTGACCTTATTTTCCCCGGATTCGATAGCGCTGGCTGTTGCCGCCATCACCCTTCGTCGTGACCGCGATCACCACAGATCCCTTCCATGTGGGCTGGTCCTTGGGGTGTAAGATGTTGCGCAGAATGTTGAGATCGGTCAGAACGATTCAGGGCCTGCTGGCCACGTTCATTTCGGCGTGGTTCGCAGCGATCACCTGCCTCATCGGCTGCACACAGATGGGACTTCTGTCGGCTGAGCCCAACCTTCCCGATTCTGTAAATGTTCACCGGGCCTTACCGGCGCAAGCCGATGATCTGATGGCGGACATGCCGGACTGTCATCATGCCGGCAACTCCTCGGCTCCAGCCCGCGACAATCATTCGCCGTCTCACTCTTCGCTTTTCTGTTGTCCACTGGAAACCACGGTCATGGTGAAGACGGTCGTTCTCCCGGCAACTTCTGCGGTTGCGCGCGAGCACTTCACCGCTCCGGATCAGGGTCTTCACACCGCCGCATTCCGCATCGCCCATCGCGTTCCGCTTTTCTGGCAGACCGGCCGCGACACTTTGCTTAAGACTCGTCTTCTGCGCGTGTAGAAAATCCCTGCATCAAGCGTGGTCTCCGCTCCGGCTGTAGTTTGCCGGTCCACAACAACCTTCTGCCAAAAAGGAGAACTTCCATGAAAATGCTTCGTGCAGTTTTATTCGTGATGTTGCTTGCTCTCGGCTTCGCGGGAGCAGCCAAAGCGGCGCACACTTCCTGCTGTGGTTCGCCGGAGTGCTGCGGTTCCTGTTCCGGCTGCTGAGTGAGCCGTTCTGTCGTGAAACAAGAGGCGCAGGCAGAGATGCCTGCGCCCTTTTCTTTCTCTGCCAGCGCTGCAATTAACTTCGCTTCGGCGACGGATGCTACAATCCGGGGCTCGGCTTTCATCCCAGCTCACTGGCGCGTGCGCAACACGGAGGAGCGATTCGGATGGCGTTGCTCGATCCACGGCGGTTGTTTCCCGCCGATTCCGGCACACGCAGCATCGCCCTACGGCTCTATGCGCAGGTCCGTGATTTACCGATCGTCAGCCCGCATGGCCACACCCAAGCCGCATGGTTCGCAAGAAACGAACCCTTTCCCGATCCCGCCAGATTATTTGTCCAACCGGATCACTACATTTACCGCATGCTTTACAGCCAGGGTATCCCGTTGGGAGACCTCGAAATCGGCGCCCCGGAACTGCGCAATCCGCGTAAAGTTTGGCGCATCTTTGCCGAGCACTACTATCTTTTCCGCGGCACGCCCACGCGCCTGTGGCTCGATCACGCTTTTCAGGAGCTGTTCGGATTCACTGAGCGGCTTTCCGCGCAAACGGCTGATCATTATTTCGACCGCATCTCGGAAAAACTTCGCACTCCGGAGTTCCTGCCCCGAGCGCTGTTCGACAACTTCCGCATCGAAGTCCTTTCGACCACTGACTCCCCACTAGACTCCCTCGCCAGTCATCAAGCCATTCGCAATTCCAATTGGAATGCCCGCATCCTGCCAACCTTCCGCCCGGATCCCGTCGTTGATCCCGAATTCGCGGGGTTTGCGGAAAACATCGAGAAACTCGGCGAGCAAACTCAAGAAGACACAACAAAATGGAATGGCTACCTAAACGCGCTGCGGAGATCGCGCGCGCGGTTCCGCGAACTTGGCTGCACCGCTACAGACCACGGCCATCCCACCGCGCAAACAGCGGATCTCTCCGCGCCAGAATGCCAACGCCTGTTGCAAGCTGTCTTGGCCGGAAAAGCCGACACTACTCAGCAGGAACTCTTCCGTGCGCAGATGCTCACTGAAATGGCCCGTATGAGCGTCGAAGACCGTCTCGTGATGCAGATCCATCCCGGCAGCGCGCGCAATCACAACCGTGAATTATTCGAACGTTACGGCCGCGACGTTGGTGCGGACATTCCTACGCCAACCAATTACGTAAATGCGCTGCGCCCGCTGCTCGATCAACTCGGCAACGAGCGCAATCTAACGATTATTCTGTTCACGCTCGACGAGACGACTTACAGCCGCGAACTCGCGCCGCTCGCCGGACACTATCCCTGCCTGCGTCTCGGTCCGCCGTGGTGGTTCCATGACAGTCCGGAAGGCGTGATGCGCTTCCGCGAACAAGTCACGGAAACCGCGGGCTTCTATAACACCGTGGGCTTCAACGACGACACCCGCGCGTTTCTCTCGATCCCCGGTCGGCACGACGTCGCCCGCCGCGTGGATTGCGCGTTTCTCGCGCGCCTGGTCGCCGAACATCGCCTAGAAGAATTCGAAGCCGCCGAAGTCGCTCGCGATCTCTCTTACAATCTCGTCAAAAAAGCTTACCGTCTCTAAGGCTTGAAGCTGCGGTTGAGCGCCTGTACAGCAAAGCAGGACGGCATTGCCCTGACCCAATTTCGGGAGTAGCATGTGCCCACTATCCCGGAGGATGGCCATGAAACTCAGCACATGGGCTCCGGTCGCGTTCTTCTTCTTTGCCCTTCCCGCGTTGTCCCAGAACGTCGCCACCGTCAAGTACGTGGCTGCCCCCGTTTTTCTGCTGCGCCCCGGCGAGCTGACTCACGTCAAACCCGGCGACGCGCTGCGCGCCAACGATATCTTGGTCACCGGACCCGAGGGCCGCGCTCGCATCATCTTGCTCGATGCCTCGGAGGTCACGCTTGGCCCCC
The DNA here is from genome assembly GCA_964594885.1 of uncultured Acidobacteriaceae bacterium. Taxonomy (GTDB): domain Bacteria; phylum Acidobacteriota; class Terriglobia; order Acidiferrales; family UBA7541; genus Acidiferrum. Next base: position 84,709 of record CAZQOB010000007.1, on the reverse strand, counting down.
GCACCGAAATGCGCGTAGTGATTCACGACCCGGAAAAGCAGCAAACGTTAATCGAGATGCTGCACGGACGAGTGCGCACCAAGGTCACGCCGGTCACCAAGCAGGGCGGCTTCTTCAAAGTGGCTACGCCTACGGCCATCGCCTACGCGCTCGGCAGCGAACTCGTGACTGAGACGGAGCAAGGAGTCCTTGTTGACACTAGCGAGACGACACTGACCGCTCTCGCCCGCAAGAACGTCAATCCGGAAAAGCTAAAGCAACAGGCCAGCAACAATCCTCCGGTACCCTCGGCACCTTCGTCTTCCGCTCCTACTTCCTTGAGTGGATCCGCTCGCCTGCACGGAATCGTGCGTGACGCAACGGGCCTGCCCGTCACTGGCGCGCAAATCACGGTTCGCGATTCCCGCGGTGCATTGCAGACCGCCATGACGGACGCAAACGGTGGCTACGGGTTCAACAACCTACCCGCGGGCTCGGCGGCGGTGACCGTGTCAGTAGCGGACCAGCCATCATGGACCCGGTCCAACGTATATCTGGACTCGGCACGCGCGAATGAACTGAACCTGTCTAGCCGCAATACTGAGCAGGAAATCGACGGGCAAAACAATAACGACAATTCCGTTGGCGGCCCTAGCCTCTTCCTCAACGACACCGAAGAATTTCTGCGGAATTTGACAGCTGTGCCCCCAAACATTACCCCGTCCAACGTTGGCGGCAGCGAAAACGCGTTAACCGTACTGTCCGGCACCATGCCCACCGGCACCATCATGACTTCGAATTCCCAACCTTCGTATTCGAGCGCACGACTCCCAGACCCCGAGGCCGGAATCACCGACCCTAAGCTCTACAATTGGCTTCTGATTGCACAGTATCTTTTCTGGGCCCTGTCGTCCGACCTGGAATGCCCGCCGGAGCGCTGCTATGGCTTTGTTGGCGGTGGAATGGCTACCGTGGATCCCCCAACGCTGGAGATCGACGACGGTCCGCCGCTTCCCCCGGTCCATTCCGTCGTCGGCGACTTGACATTTGACCCCGGGGAATCTCTGACCATTGACAGAATCGCTGACAACCGGCTTCCTCCTACCAGCAATCCCGCCAATCAAATCGGCGGAAACTTCAGCTTCGACTCGACCCTGCAGTTGAGGGAGGACCCCGTCCATCTGGCGGGAGGAACAGTAGGCGACTATAGAGGTGCTTACGCTATCTGGGATGAGCAATCGCAACGCACTGCTCCAGGCCTGCAGCCAAAATCCGAACGGTCGCAGATTACGAGCGACCAGGACAGTATCGCGAATTCTTTCACGCCGAGTGCAACCCAAACGCAAACGTTCACCTTTCCCACAACGGACGGCTCGCTCACGATCACCATCAACCCGGTCAATAACCACCCGGCGTCTGGCGACCCACAGGTCGTTCCAGGAAGCTATTACAGCTATACGCGGACCTGGACCGACCCGCATACCAACGCTGTCACCGGCAGCGTCACGCGTACCGGAACGTTGCCGACCTTCCCGGGAGTGACCGGAACTCAAACTGCCCTGAGAGGTGCGCTGTATATCGGGTTCTCCCTGCCCAATCCCAATTCCCCCATCGTGCTTCCGGAGTTTTCACAGGGCACAGTCCCCAACTGGGCGAACAGTTTCGCGGAACAAACCATAAATGAGGCGCGCGTCTCGTTTAATCGTCTGCAGATCAACTTCGGAGGAAACTCAACAGGCAGCGAATCCAAACCACCTGCCACGGGGACATTCAACGCGCTTCATCTGTTCACCGTGCCGGGCACCGGGTTCGACTCATTTAACTTGTTCAATAGAACCCACACATTCGACACGTCCTACAACCAAGACACCGCCCTGTTAATGGGAGGAGTAGATTTATTAAATGTTACTGATCGAGATCGCGCCTATGTGGCGGGCCTCGATTCCCTACAAAATGGATACAATCCGTTCAACTCCAACACCACAAACTGGCGCATCTATGACAACGTCTGGGGCTTTTCAGCCTCTCACACCGCTACAAACAGCGACTACCGCGGCTACTGGATCAGACAGTTCCGGCCAGTGACGCTGCTTTTGCCCCCGGCGAACGCAGTCCCGTATAGCGGCGGCGTTTCACCGCCAGCGTGCGGGACCAAAATGTCCACAGTTGGTTCCGCCAGCAGCATCGATTCAGGCTACTGTTTCAACCAGAGCAACAACCTCAACTTTGCGCCCACACCATCCCCGCCTCCAACCGGCGAATACTGGGTCAGCCTCCCGTTGAACCCGAGTGGCGCACCGGTCAACACTCTATTCTTGAACTCACTAAAACCCTCTTTGACAAAGACCTGGAACTCGTATTTTAACGGTGTGCTGGAGCGCAGCCAGCTAGGCACATTTCAGGATCGGCCATTCAACAGATTTGACCTGGGTTTTGGTCACAACAGATTTGGTCTGGACTTTGGTTCGTTCCGCCGCGAAACGTACGGCAATTTCTTCTACTATTCCCGCGACAGCTGGACGCTTGGAAAAAGGCTGACTCAGGACTACGGACTGCGTTTCGATAGCTACGGGCAGACCTCCAACTTCTTTGGCGGACTTACGACCGGCTCGCCAACCACGCCGTTGGTGTTCGGCACCAACAGGTTCGGGCCAACTGTAGGCTTTGCGTATTCACCCCAGTGGGGCGGCGCCACGGCATTACTGTCTGGCTTAAACGAGAAACACAGCCGTGTTTTCGGCTCGGAGTTTCGAAACTTCTACAATAACAATTTCGATCAACCCAAGACCGTGCTTCGTGCTGGCTACGCGCGCTTTGCAGACCGGCCTGTGAACGTTTTGATTTCGCGCCATGCGGCCGGCTTCGACGGCAGTTCGGCATTCACCGTACGCATTAATCTTCTGCCGAATGAAATCAGCGATTCCCCCACCTTCGTGATCCCCGAAAACATCAACCTCAACGATCTGGTGCAGAACCAAGTAGCTTTCGATCCGCAGCCTGGCCTGCTTTCTCGGTTTAATCAGCAGCATGGCGTGATGGGCTACTTTTCAACCGGCCCAACGATGCCGACTGCTCCCAACGTCGGCAGAATCGAGGTGATGAGCGAGGCGTCGGCGGTTGACACAACGCACCCAGCCGCACCAAGCATCATCGAGAGCCTCTTATATGTCACGCCGAACACGCTTGGGCCGACCTTCAAGCAGCCCCTTTCTGTGCCTGTCAACGGAACCATCGTGGTGCCACTGGTTCACGATGCGGTCGTGATCGGACAGGAGGGTTCCTCCCCACTTATCCTGAACACACTCCGAGGCGGCTTCCTGCCTTCGAAGGGCTCTCCCGTCGAGGTCGGCGTCTTGTTAAACGGAAAGAATGTCCAGCTACAACCGGTTTCGGACAAACTGCCCTCCCCAGAGACCATCGCAGAGTTCAATACAATCATCGAATCACTCAAAAGCAACGTCGACATCAATGGAAATTTCTGCATTGGGGAACTAATCGAGAACGGAGTATCGGACTCGCCCAATCCTCAGGCCGGGACCTCCTTTGGAGGCAACGCCAGTTCGACTCCTTTGTTCAACGCACACGCTTGGAACATCAGTTCGTGCCCGGCCACGGGCATCGTTACGAATGGTGCGGTGTTTGTGCCATCCCACAAACTCGGCGCGAAAGGTAAGGGATTATTCGGCGCTCTTGCAGGCGCAGCGATCGGCGCCGCGACCGGCGTCACGGTTATTCCGGTCCCAGAACTGAAGGACGAACAAGACGGCATCAGTGAGGGCCTAACCTTTACGATCCCGCCGACATCGGGCCCGGAGAACAGCCCGCCGAACGTATCACCAAAAGGCGGTGGCAAGGAGCCGCCGGCGGCAAAACCCAACGAAGTCATCATACCTGTCCCCTCGTACTGCCTCGACCTGCACAAGCTCGCGCCACATCCGCAAGTTGTGTACAAATTCGCCGACGAAAACAAGCAAAGGGAACTCGGGAAGTACGGCGAAGTCGGCAACCGCATTTTCCGGGCCGTGCAGTCCCGCGAAGTGCAGCTGCCGCCAGGCGTGTCTCTGGCTCTTGGGAAGCAATGGACTTATTGGGCCCTCCGCGAGGGTTTGGACGCCAAAAAATTCACCGAAGAATACATGCATCTGGTGGAGAAGAACTACGAGGCACAGAAAAAGAAGCTCGACAAGGACACCAAAGCGAAGATGGAGCAGAACGCCGCTCAGCTCTTCGCCTTCGTGCAGCATTTCCTGCCGAAGTGAAGCAGGCCCGATGAAACACCCTGTCGTCAAAAGTTTGAATTCGCGGGAGACCAGGACACGGAAGATCGTCGAGGAGGCAACATGAAAAAGCTGGCGTTGTACCTGATTCCACTCGTTTTCGCGGCCACCGTTTCAGCACAGACGGCGGCGCAGACCAAAGTCGGCCTCGTCGACATTCAGCGCGCGGTGCTATCCACCAACGAAGGCAAGACCGCGCTGGAGGCGCTCGGCAAAAAGTACGAACCGCGTCAGGCAGGGCTGCGGGAAATGGCCACGGAGTTGGAAAACCTGCAGAAGAATCTGGACTCCGATGGAGCGAAAATGACGGAGGATGCACGCGCTGCTGCGCTAAAGGATATCGATCAGAAAGCCCTGGCTTTCCGCCAGGCTGCCGAAAGCGCTCAGGCCGACTACAACCGGGAGAAAAACGAAATTCTCGCGCGCGTGATCAAGAAAATGGCGCCGGTGCTGGACAAGTACGCCAAAGACAATGGCTTTAACATGATCCTCGATGCGCAATTTTGGCCCGCCGGGCCAATTCTGTGGGCCAGCGGAACTTCGGCTGATGTTACGAGCGCGCTCGTTAGCGCCTACAATTCCCAGCCACCAGCAGCGTCTGCCGCCGCGCCTGCAGCGGCTCCTGCTAGCGGCACTTCCGCAAGTCCTCAACAATAAGGTTGCAGCGTAGCGATTCTGCTGCGCTCTTGTTCTACGCTAACTTGCCTATTCCCAGTGCGACCACGCGTCGCCCTGCTCTTCGTGCTTCTTCCTGCTCAGCGCTTCGATGCGAAGGCGCTCCGCGCATGCTTCGCAAATCGTCAGTTCTGACGGCTTGCTGCATACATTGCACACGTGGCGCGATTCGGAACGCGGATCGGGCTGCTGGCGGGGAACCGCGGTCATGCTTGCCTCCCCCTGGAGAGTCGCGGCAGAGGCTCAGGGCGGGTCTTTCGCCGCGATCCCTACAATTTCACTCTAGTACGCTGCGAAGCTCTCATCAAGATGGTCGGCGGCCGCCCGGGAGCCGCCAATCGGAAGTTACTGGCCAAAGTCGATACCAGTTAGCTCTGGCCGCGCAGGAGACGGATGGTCGAAGCGCTGTCCTCCCGGCTATTCTTTTCGGCTTCGGATTCTTCGATTTTCGAACCTTCCCCTTCGCCGGGCGCGAGAAAGAGATTCGATTCGAGGCCGTGCTGGCGGGTGTAGAGATCGTAGTAGCGTCCGCCAAGATCATAGAGCGATTGATGGGTGCCGCGTTCGATGATGCGTCCGTTTTCGACGACCAGGATTTGGTCCGCGCGGCGAATGGTGGAAAGACGATGCGCGATGACGAAGGTCGTGCGGCCACGCATCAAGTAGCGCAGGCCTTCTTGAATTAACGCTTCGGATTCGGAGTCGAGGCTTGAAGTTGCTTCGTCGAGAATCAAAATCCGCGGGTCAGCTAGAATCGCGCGAGCGATGGAAACGCGCTGCTTTTGCCCACCGGAGAGGCGAACGCCACGTTCACCGACGATGGTGTCATATTTGTTTTCGAAATTTTCCGCGAATTCGTCTACGCGGGCGATGCGGCAGGCGTTGAGAATTTCTTCTTCGCTGGCATCGGGCCGCGCGAAGGCCACGTTTTCGCGAATGGTGCCGTCGAACAGAAACGTGTCCTGCAAGACCACGCCGAGTTGGGTGCGGTAGCTGCGCAATTTCACCGTGGCCAGATCCGTGCCGTCCACGAGCACGCGGCCGTTTGCCGGTTTGTAGAACGCGGCGATCAAACCAATGATCGTGGATTTGCCAGCACCGGAAGGCCCAACCAGAGCGGTCACAGTTCCCGACTGAGACCCAAAGCTGATTTCATGCAGTACCTGTTTGCCGGTATCGTAGGCGAAGTCTACGTTTTCGAAAATCACTTCGCCGTTGATGCGGTCGATGGTGCGCGTGCGCCAAGTATCTTCGTCTTCCGCCTTTTCATTCAGGATTTCCCGGGTGCGCTCGAGTCCGGTGATAGCTTCGGTGAGTTGCGTGCCGATGGCCACAATCTGAAAGACCGGCGCGACCAGCATGGCCAGAAACGCCATATAGCTGACCAGCGTTCCGGGGGTCATGTGGCCCGCCACGATCTGCCGTGCTCCCATAAACATGATCATGGCGCTGACCATGCCCATGAGAACGACGCCGGAGAGGCTCATCAGCGAAGTGGCCGTCAGCGTTTTGAGGACGTTGTCGAGCAGACGCTGCACGCCGCCGGCAAACACTCTTTCTTCGCGCTCTTCCGCGTGATACCCCTTGACGACGCGGACGCCGCCAAGCGATTCGGTAAGGCGCCCGGTGACTTCCGCGTTAATCTTCGGCCGCGCCCGGAAGATGGGGCGAATGGTGGCAAACGCCTTGTTGATGAGCCCACCGAAGGTAACCAGAATTAGGAACGCCAGCAGCGTCATGACCGCGCTGGTCTTGAGCAGAATCACAAACGCGATGGCCGCGGTCATCAGTCCGCCGAGAAATTCCACGAAGCCGGTGCCGACCAGATTGCGGATGCCTTCCACGTCGCTCATGATGCGCGAGACGAGTTCGCCGGTTTTGTGCGAGTCGTAGTAGGTGATTGGCAGCCGGCCAACGTGGGCCTGAATGCGCTTGCGCATGTCGGTGATCATGCGCTGGGCGGATTTGGAGAGCAGCTGGGTCAGCGAGAATGACGTGACGCCCTGCACAACGGTCGCGCCGATGACGATCAGGACCAGGGGCAGCAGCTTTTGCGTTTGATGTTTGGCGATGACGTCGTCAAAAAAGTATTTGGGTGAAAACGGAAGTGCCAAACCGGCAACCCGGTTGATTCCCATCAGGGCGAAGCCGAGGAGGAGAAGTCCTTTGCGCGGCTTAAGCAGCGCCAGAATTTCCGGCAGCGCTTTCCAGGTCTCCGCGGCGGACTTCTTGGGCTTGCCGGCGACAGCTGTGCTTGGGGCGTTTAGGGATGCGGCGCGAGCGTGGGTTCGTTCGCCCGCGATGCGCGTGGTTGGGCTTCCAGGTAGTTTGGGCACGATGTTCGTTGGATGCAGCGACCGTCGTTAGGACTATATCGCAGTGAGGCGTGCAATGGTCGGTTTGGAAGAAGCTATTCCTCGCGCAACGTTTTAGCGGGGTTGATCTTCGCGATTTTCAGAGCAGGCAGAATCGTGGCTGCCAGCGCGATCAGAAACAGGACCAGCACCACCATGGAAAGGGTAGAGGCGTCGTAAACCCCCACACCGAAAATCACGCTGCGCATGACGCGTAGTGCTAGAAAAGAAACGACCAGACCCAAAACCACACCCAGTACGGATGCGCCGAAGCCCGGGCGGGCGATGTGCAGCATAGCCTGGCTAACTCTCGAGCCCAAAGCCATGCGAATGCCGATTTCGCGCGTTCTCTGCGCAACGATATTGGCCATGAGCCCGAACACACCGACCGCGCTCAGCAGCAATGCCAGAGCTGCCATTGCGCTGAGAAGGGCCACTTCGATCCGTTGCGTGGCCAGGGTCTTAGCCAAAAGATCCTTCATGCTGTAGAAGCCGGACACTGGCAGGCTGTCATCGGCACTGGCCAAGGCGCGCTGCATGTCTCCGGCTAACCCTGGAACCGGGCGCCCGGTGCGGACGACCCAACCCGGTTGAACCCATACATGTATGACGCCCAGCGTGTGGGCCTCAAGCTGTGCTGCAGGCGTGTAAAGAGTCTCCTCGGTTTGCAGTGGCGCAACCGGGTCCAAGCCGGAGGAAAGCGGAACATTCGCTACTTCGCCAACGATGACGGTGTCCTTGTAGATGTAACGGCCCACGGGATTGCTTCCGCCATAAAATTTTCGTGCGAAGGCATGGTTGACGACCGCAACGGGCTGGGTTGTGGGGCCGTCAGATTCCGTGATGTAGCGGCCGGCAAGCAGAGGCATCTGCAGAGTCTCGAAATATCCCGGCGTGACATAGACCCAATCGGCGCCGCCCTCCTGGCCAGCCTCCTTGCCGTCAACGAATTTGATCCAGTCGTTCCCGGTGAATTCATAGGGGAGGTTCGATCCCACCGCTGCACTTTCGACTCCGGGAATCTGGCGCATGGCGGCCGTGCTCTGCTCTAAGAGTTTTCGAAAGGCTGCTGGATCGTGGTAGCGAACATCGTCGAGGGAGGCTTTCGCGACCATGAGACCGTCGGGAGTACACCCCGGCGGCAGAGTCTCTAAGTGAATCAGACTGCGAATCAACAAGCCGGAACCAGCGAGCAAGACGATGGTGATAGCAACTTCCCCCGCAATAAGAACCTGGCGAATCCGCGGGCTGCCGATTTTGGCCACGGTTCGTTTGGCCATGGAAGAGCGAAGATCCACTTTACGCGCCGCGAGCGCCGGGAGCATGCCGAACAGCAGGCTGGTGAGCAGCGAGACGGCGAGCGTGAAGCCGAGCACTCGGCCGTCGAGAGGCACGCTGGCCACGGGGAGAAAGTGTTCGGGCAGGAGTAACAAGAGTAGTCGAAGTGCCAAGAAGGCCACACCGATGGCGGCCGCCCCGCCGCACAGAGCAAGCAACAGATTCTCCGCCCAAAACTGCCTCTGGATCTGCCAGAGCGACGCTCCGAGCGCCATCCGTGTGGCGACTTCAGGTGAGCGGCGCAGCATGCGGACCAGCGTCAAGCCGGCCAGGTTGGCGCAGGCAATTACCAGGATGAACCCCGCGGACAGCATCAGTGCCAGCACCTGGGGACGGAGAGAGTCGGTCTGGCCTTCCTGGAGCGGCACGGAATAATAAGTGACTTGGGCACCGGGGTTGCCGCTCAACTCGTACCGGCCGGCGCGCAGGGACCAAGCGCGGTTGATTTGCGCATCGGCCTCCTGCCAGGTCGCGCCTTCCCGTAATCGGGTGATGACCTTAAAGTTCGTTCCGGCACCCTCACCGTTCCGGCTGGGCTGGAGCGAAGTAAACACATTGGCGTTCAGCGGAGTCACCGCGTATTGGGGCAGGACGCCAACGACGGTGTGCGGCTCGCTTTTCAGCAGAATCGTTTGTCCAATAATGTCGGCGTCGGAAGCGAAGACGTTGCGCCACAGACTGTAGCTGAGGATAACCGCCTTCGAACCACGTGGCTGGTCTTCTTTGTCGGAGAAACTGCGGCCCAGGATCGGCTGAATCGCGAGCACGTCGAAGTAATGTGCTGAGACGCGCCCGTTTTGTACGTATTGCACGTTCGAACCGGCTTTGAGGTTTACACCCGTGGTGCTTCCCGAGAGGCCGGAGATCAGTGCCGGAACTTGATCGCGCAGCAGCTCCCACTGCTCGCCATTCAAACTGTGGCGCTCATCGGATGGCCTGGGGCCGCCGGCAACGCGGGTGTAGATGGTGCCCATGCGCTCCGGATGGGCATAAGGCAGGCGCGTCAGCAGCAGAGCGTTAACCAGCGAGAAAATCGCCGTGTTCGCTCCAACGGACAATGCCAGAGTAAGGATAACGGTCGCAGTGAAACCCGGAGATTTGAGCAGCATGCGCAGGCCAAAGCGGAGGTCGTGATAAAGGGTTTCGACACGATGACCGGCGCGGATTTCGCGCACTTGTTCCTTTGTTTGCTCCAGTCCCCCGAGCTCCAATCGAGCTTGACGGCGAGCCTCCTGGGGACTCATGCCCGCGCCGATTTTTTCGTCGACCAGGAGGAGTTCATGAGCGCGGATTTCTTCGTCCAATTCGCGCTCTTCGCGCTGCCTGAAAAACAGGTTGCGCGCTAGGCTGGTCAGGCGATTAAAGGCCATGGTATTCCTCAGGATGCTTCGAGCGTCCGCGCGATCGCCATCGCAATGCGGCCCCAGCGCTTGGTCTCGGCTTGCAGCTGGCGGCGCCCCGCGGCAGTCAGCCGGTAATACTTGGCTCGCCGGTTGTTTTCTGAATCTCCCCAGTGGGACACCAGCCATCCCTGTTCTTCCATCCGATGCAAGGCTGGGAAAAGCGAGCCGGGCTTAACTTGAAACGTACCGTTGGTGATTTGCTCGATGCGGCGCGAAATCCCCAAGCCGTGCATTTCAGCCAGGGCCAGAGCCTTGAGGATCATCATGTCCAGAGTACCTTGCAACAGATTGGTTTGATCGGGCGCCAACGCATTCTCCTATAGATAGCCTGTAGGAAGGTAGTCCCGGTGCTATAGAATGTCAATAGGAGAAGGACACCCGCCAAGGGTTGCCACAAAAGACGCTCCTGGCAACCCCGTTTTGTAGCTCTCAATTGTGAATATGTGGATGGCGTATGACACCGGGTGAGACCGAGCCGGCTGGCAACTAGCGGGGCGCGGGTTTTTGGAAGATGAGGAAGAAGTAAGGGCGGTCGCGGTCGGGATTGGAGAAGCCGGGAGGCTGGCGAAGGAAGTCGAAGCCGTTGCGGGCGGTGTCTTCACGGACCAGCTTCTCCGGAACCCGGTGGCGGTCGTAGTATTTTTCGCGGGGCTCGCCGGGTTTGGCGGGCGAATCAATGATCGCGAGCTGGCCGCCGGGCTTTAAGGCGCGGAAGATACCTTGCAGCATTTTGTCGTAATCGCGCATTTCGTGATAGGCGTTCACGATCACGACCACGTCCAAACGCTCAGGCGGAAGCTGTGGATCGTCTTTTTCACCGTGGATGGTTTCGATCTGCGTGAGCTTTTCTTTTGTGGCACGTTCACGGATCTGTTCGAGGCGGTCGTCGAGAATGTCTTCGGCATATACCTTGCCAGCCGAGCCGACTCGCTCGGCGAGATGAAAAGTGAAGTAGCCTTCGCCGGCGCCGACATCAGCGACCACGCTGCCGGCCTTGATTCCCAAATCGTCCATAACTTCGTTTGGTCGTTGCCAGCCGTCGCGGGCCTTCCAGTCGTCCTGCGCCCGGAGGGACAGGCCGAGGAAAAGAAGAAACAGCAGGCAAATAAGTTTGCGGGTAAAGCGCTGCGAGAGAGGCATGGCTGATCCTCAGAGAGAAGTTTACCGTTTACGGTTTACGATTCACAGTTGGAACGGCGGGGAAGATAGGCGCTTTCGGCGCCGTAGACCGTTGTCTCAAGGCTAAAGCCCTTCTGTTTTTCCGGATCGGCACGGCTAAAGCCGTGCCCTTTCGCCAGAGGCAGGTTCAAGCTCCGACCCAAGGTCAGCTGACGAGCGAAGAGGCAGCAGCGTCGCTCGAGACCGATTTGTAGAGCTGGAGGATATCGTTGGCGCGGCGGATCAAGTCGGAAGGCATTTCGCCCTGCTGGTAGTCCACCCAACCGGACGTGTAGGGGAGCGGGACCTTCTTGCCGGCGGCTTTTAGTTCCACTGCACCCAGGCGATCGAGAACCGCACGGGCTTCGTTCAGGGAGCACTTCGGCAGGAGCAGAAGAAAATCGGCGCTGGCGATGCGAGCGGCGAAATCCGAGCCGCGGCTGGAGTCCTTCAGGCGGCGGGCAAATTCTGCGGCCAACTCATCGGCGGCGCTCTTGCCAATACGCGCGGCCAGCTCGTCGAATTCATCCAGGTGCAAGGTGATCAACGTGAGCGAAGTATTTTGCCGGCGGGCGCGCGCGATTTCTTTGCCCAACTGCAGCTCGAGTGCGGTGCGGCCGTAGAGACCGGTGACCGTATCGAAGCCGGAACCATTTGAACTCTGCATGGGTTGCGCAATTTGCACTTCGCCAGAAATCGTCTGCCCTTCTTTGTCGATTTGCGCGCGCTCGCGCCGGAACGACCATTGCCGGTACGCCATCCAGGCATTAAACAGAAGCAGCAGGCAGAGAACGCCCCAGCGCGCCTGAGCCGAAGTGATTTCGTAAAAATGATCGCTGTTCAGAAAGAATTTGTGAAATGAGGACAGCAGGAGCGCCGCGGCAGAGAGTGTGGTGACGGAGATCGCAGAAAACCAGAGCCACCACTCGCGGCGGCCGATTCGGCGAAGATTGTCTTCACGCTGTTTGGCGCCAATACCGCCGTGGCCTTCAAAAGACAATGGCGACGACGAGGTTTGCGCAGATTGGGGCGATGGAAAGAGGTTCATGGTTCGATGGCCAGCGAAGGCCGATACAGAAAAGACTGCGGCTAGCGAACGCCCGAATCAATCGAGAAAAAGTACAGGGACCATTTTAGAGACCTGCCCATTGGGGCAGATAGGCCGTGAGCAATACCACAGGTGCGGCGCGGCACGTAGGCAGACAACTGGTTAGAGGTAGCCGAGCCACCAGAGGTCCCGGCGACGCGCCTTGAGACCGGCGTACCATCGGCAGCACGGGTAGGCGATGACCAGGACAGCTAGCCAGCACAGATAGACAACCGGCAAGCTGAAGCCGTAGTTTGGCGGGAAGAGTTCCCGCGGGCCGCCGATCGAAGGAGGTGGAAGGAGCAAAAAACCATGCGGGCCGTAACGCACCGCGAAGAGCGCGGACGCAAGAAGGTGAGCGGCAGCAAAGTGCAAGAGAAAAAAGAAAAAGGGCACGCGGCCAAAAACAATGAAGGGATGATTGACGGGAAAATCGCAGCGCTCGAAAAAGGCGAGGACGACCAGCGCGGGGCCGAGCGTCATCAGAAGAAAGAGCAGCGAGGGCGGATATTTGATGGTGTTCAAAAAAGAGAGGAATGTGAACAGCGCGGATGGCTGGTGCGACCAAGGTGCGGGATCACCATAGTGGTTCCATGCGCGCAGCAGCAAGAACGCGATGGAAAGAGCAGCGCCGAGCCCAAGGAGAAATTTCTGGCGACGCTTCGGATCCCAGAGCAGAACAGCGCCGAAGCAAAAGCCTGCAGCCATGACAGCGAACCAGGGGATGAGCGGATAGGCTACCAGGATGTTGGCGCCGCGGAGTGTGAATACGCCCGGTTGGTGAAGGATATTCCACAGTGGCGCAAATCGCCCGAGGCGCGCTGGATCGATGGGGTCGAGCAGATTGTGCGCGGCTAGAACGATGAGGCTGAGCGGCGCGAGTAATTTCGGCGGCAGATGGATCAGAGCGGCGAGCAGCACCATGCTGAGGCCGAGCATCCAGAAGACGGTGAGGAAGACAACGTTGCCGCTCCACCGGACCTGAAATAGAAAGATGAAGCGAAGTACAGTGACTTCGAGCAGCATGAGCCAGAGGCCGCGGGTGATAAGAAAACCGGAGAGCTGGACCCTGCTGCGGTCATGGTGATACCAGAAGAAGGCGCCGACGCCGGCGGTGAACGCAAAGACGGGTGCACAGATATGCGTAACCCATCGAGTGAAAAAAATCGCGGTCGTGGTACGGGAAAGATCGGTGGGAGAAAAATTCATGGCGGCGAAGCTGGTGTAGTCCCGGACGTGGTCCAGGGCCATGAGGATGATGATCGCGCCGCGCAGAGCATCAACGGAGAGAATGCGAACTGGGGCGGAAGGTTTTTCCATAAAATGTATGCACCAGTTTAGCCGATCGCTTGGTCAACAAAACATTTTGCAGCAAGGGGGTGCAACGCTAGGATGCTCTGAGGCGATCGAGCGGCATACCTCGCGTCTCGGATTGCAGAATCAGAGGTGTCGTGATGGAAAATCCTGCTGTATTGAAGCGGCCTCGCGTGTGTTACATCGAAATTCCAGCCGAGGATTCGCACGCTTCGGCGGCGTTCTACGAGCGGGCGTTCGGCTGGAACATCCAGCACCGCGAGACCCAGAGGCCAAGTTTTGACGACGCGAGCGGAGCGATCAGCGGGGCGTTTGTAACCGGACGGAAGCCATCGAGCGTGCCGGGGTTACTGCCATACATCTGGGTGGATGACATTCGCGCCAGCGTGAAGCAGGTTGGTGAATGTGGCGGGGCCTTGGTGGAGGCGCCTCATCCGGATCACCCGGGGAGCACAAGTTTAATCGCGACATTTCGAGATTTGGCAGGAAATTTGATTGGGCTCTACCAGGAGAATGCGGAGGGTTCAGGCGTAGGTGCGTAAAAAAGGCGGTAATAAAAGGACTTCCTTACGACCGGCGCTCAGACCTTTCCGGCTTCGTCCGCCACTCGGGCTCGCTCGGCAAGCCAGCGTTTGCGGATTTCGGCGTTGAACTTTGCTTTGTCTTTCCTCATGAGGCGGATAAGCGGCTGGTTGCCGGTATCTTCGTGCGCCGCGGCCCAAAGAACCATTTCGGTGAGCACCGGCACGAGATCAATGCCCTTTGGTGTGAGCGAGTAGATCCGTTTGCGGCCGTCGGCCGGATCGGGCAAAGAGGAGATAATGCCGTAGCTTTCCAGACGGCGGAGGCGGTCGGCGAGAACGTTGGTGGCGATGCGCTCGTGGGAATAGAGAAATTGCTTGAAGGTGCGGTAGCCCAGCAGCATCATGTCCCGGATTACGAGGAGAGACCAGCGGTCGCCGAGCATTTCGACCGAAGCGTTGAGTGGGCAGCCGGAGCGCCGGCTGGCGGCGGGCTTTTTCCCTGCCATTTTGGCAGTTTAGCAAAATTGACTTGTCTTTTGCAAGTGAACTGGGCAGAGTGGGTGGCGGCAGGTCAGGACGGAAAAGCAGTTATTTTCGTAGTGGCTGCGTCGTATAGAAGAGAGATTCTCTCCGGGAAGCGACCCAGGCGAGGCAACTGCTTCTAGTAGACAGGGGCCGAACGCAACATGGTTGGAGGACCGATATGAGCGGAGTGCGAGTGCTGGTGGGAACGAAGAAGGGCGCATTTATATTGACTTCGGATGGCAAGCGGCAGAAATGGGAGGTTCAGGGGCCGCTGTTCGCAGGGTGGGAGTTGTACCACCTGAAAGGATCGCCGAAGGATCCGAACCGGATTTACGCGTCGCAGACCAGCGGATGGTTTGGGCAGGTCATTCAGCGCTCGGACGACGGCGGAAAGACGTGGCATCAGCCAGGACAACCGCCGGGTGAGACCACAGGACCGGGCGGAATGCCGAAGGGCGAGAGCAACAAATTTCTGTATGACACTTCAGCCGATAGCGGCAAGCCCCTGACGACGCACATGTGGTACGACGGCACGCAACATCCGTGGGAGTTCAAGCGGGTATGGCACCTGGAGCCGTCGTTGAACGATCCCGATACAGTCTATGCGGGAGTGGAAGACGCTGCCCTGTTCGTGTCGAAAAACGGCGGCAAGACGTGGGAAGAGCTCTCCGGATTGCGCGGCCACGGCACGGGGCCGATGTGGCAGCCGGGCGCGGGCGGAATGTGCCTGCACACGATCGTGTTGGACCCGAAGAACGCCGGGCGGATTTTTATTGCAATTTCCGCGGCCGGAGCATTCCGCAGCGACGACGGCGGAAAAAACTGGAAGGCGATCAACAAGGGATTGCGGTCGTTGTACATCCCGGTGCCGGATGCGGAGATCGGCCACTGCGTCCATCACGTCGCGCAGGCAAGGCTGCGGCCGGATACGTTGTATATGCAGAAGCATTGGGACGTGATGCGTTCGGACAACGCCGGAGAATCGTGGACCGAAGTTAGCGGCAATCTGCCGACGGACTTTGGCTTCGTGATTGACGTGCACGCGCACGATCCGGAAACGATTTATGTCGTGCCGATCAAAAGCGACGGAGAACACTATCCGCTGGACGGTAAGTTGCGTGTGTACCGCAGCAAGACCGGCGGGAATGAGTGGCAGGAACTGGGGAAAGGCTTGCCGGACCGGGACTGCTACGTGAACGTTCTGCGCGACGCGATGGCAGTGGATTCTCTGGACCAATGCGGCGTCTATTTTGGAACGACGGGCGGGCAGGTGTACTGCTCGCCGGATGCCGGTGACGCGTGGGCGCCGATTGTGCGGGATCTGCCAGCGGTGTATTCGGTGGAAGTGCAGACTCTGGCGTGACGCATGGCAATGATCCGAGTAGAGTTGCCGGCACATCTGCGGGCTCTAGCGCATGTGAAGGGCGAAGTGAGTGTGGAGGTGCCAGGCGTAGTGTCGGTGCTGTCCGTTCTGGATGCGCTAGAAGTGAAATACCCGATGCTGAAAGGCACCATCCGCGATCACGGGACTGGAAAGCGCAGGCCGTTTTTGCGATTTTTTGCATGCGCTGAAGATTTGTCGCACGAACCGCTGGACGCACCCCTCCCGGCGGAAGTGGTAAGCGGCAAAGAGCCGCTGCTGGTGGTGGGAGCGATTGCCGGCGGGTGAAAGCGCGTTGCGGATCGGCTGCTAAATCGCACCCTTGAAATCGTATATATAAAATTTGACTTCTCGTTTCTATTCGGCTGAAACTGTCGATCGAGAAAACTCCTCAGCCGGAGGAGAACCGATCTATAAGCGGCTGGGGGACACGGTAGGAGCGGGTTGCAGACGGCCACAACCAGATTTCGTGCCTACAATCACAAATGGATCCTAACGGTGCGGTTTCCATTCTGATCCGGACAATGGCGGCGACTGGTCGGTTTCTACCTTTGCTAGGCCTGTAACGTTTGTCCGAGTATGATGCATCGAAATCTGTCGGAGCCAACGCGCATGAAAATTGTGACTATCATTGCAAGGATTCTGCTGGGCTTGATGTTTTTTGTCTTTGGGCTGAACGCTTTCTTTAGCTTCATACCGGCCCCCCGGCTGGAGGGAGTGTGGGGGCAGTTTCTAGGTGCGGCGTTGTTTCGCACTATGTATGGCTGATCGGCGCGACACAGGTTGTCAGCGGCGGGCTGTTCCTGATCGGCCGATACATGCCGCTCGCGATTGCGTTGAGCGGGCCGGTGATCGTCAACATCATCACCTACCATGTGACGATGCAGCCGCACGGGGCGCAACCGGCGGTGCTGGCAGTAATTTGCTGGGCGATTCTGTTCTGGCGCTATCGCGACTCGTTCGCGCCGTTGTGGGTGGCAAAGGCCACGCCCAAATAACGAAGCGTCGGTACCGCCTCCCCGGTTTTTACAGAAGTTTTCAGTTTACAAGTACCTAGCCGGATGCTAGGAGATGCCGCCGAGGCAGAGATATTTGATTTCCAGATATTCGTCCATGCCGTACTTGGAGCCTTCGCGGCCGAGTCCGGATTCTTTGACGCCGCCGAAGGGTGCGACTTCGGTGGAGATCAGGCCGGTGTTAATGCCGACAATGCCGTATTCGAGAGCTTCGGCAACGCGCCAGACGCGCGATAGATCCTTCCCATAAAAATAGGCGGCGAGACCGAATTCGGTGTCGTTGGAAAGAACGATGGCTTCGGCTTCGGTCTTGAAGCGGAAGAGAGGCGCGACCGGACCGAAGGTTTCTTCGCGCGCGACGGCCATCTGCGGAGTGACGTCGGTAAGGACGGTCGGTTCGAAGAAACGTCCGCCAAGTGCGTGGCGTTTTCCGCCTACGAGAATTTTGGCGCCTTTTTGTTGCGCGTCACGGATGTGGTCTTCGACTTTGGCGACAGCGTTGTCGTCAATTAGCGGGCCCTGGGTTGCGCCGGCCTCGAGGCCGAACGCAGGTTTGAGTTTCTTGACTGCGGCTGCAAGCTTTTCTGCAAACGCGTCATACACGCTGTCCTGGACCAGCAGGCGATTGGTGCAAACGCAAGTCTGGCCGGTGTTGCGGTATTTGGAGGCGACGGCGCCTTCGACCGCGGCATCGAGATCGGCGTCATCAAATACGATGAACGGTGCGTTGCCGCCGAGTTCGAGAGAAAGTTTTTTGATCGTGCCGGCGCACTGCTGCATCAGGACCTTGCCGATTTCAGTAGAACCGGTAAATGAAAGTTTCTTGACCACGGGGTTGGAAGTGAGTTCGCCGCCGATTTCCTTGGCGGAGCCCGTGATGACATTGAACACGCCTTTAGGGACGCCGGCGCGTTCGGCGAGTTCGGCCAGAGCGAGCGCGGAGTAAGGGGTCTGCGCGGCGGGCTTTAGCACAACGGTACAGCCCGCGCCGATGGCGGGGCCGGCTTTGCGGGTGATCATGGCCAGAGGAAAATTCCAAGGCGTGATGCAGGCGACGACGCCGATAGGCTGTTTCAAAACAATGATGCGCTTGTCGGGCTGATGGCCAGGAATGGTGTCGCCGTAAACGCGCTTGGCTTCTTCGCCAAACCACTCCAGGAACGCGGCAGCGTAAGCGACTTCGCCTTTGGATTCCGTGAGCGGCTTGCCCTGTTCGAGGGTCATCAGGCGGGCCAGGTCTTCCTGATTCTCTATCATCAATTCGTACCAGCGGCGGAGACGGGCGGCGCGTTCTTTGGCGGTTTTCTTGGACCAAGCGGGGAAGGCGGCGTTCGCCGCTTCGATTGCGACGCGAGTTTCGGCCGCGCCGAGTTTGGGGACCGTGCCAAGAATTTCGCCGGTGGCGGGATTGTCCACGTTAACGGTGGCCTGCGTGGGCGAAGTGGTCCACGCGCCGTTGATATACGACGCCTGGCGGAACAGACGCGGGTCCCTCAGCGTGACGCCCGTGGCAGCGGCTTGGGTTACGGTGTGACTCATGATGGTGCTCCTGGTTCAATCTCGCGAGCGTTACCTTTGCTCGCGTTTCAAATGCAAAGCGGCGTAAAGCCGCCGCACTCCAAAAGCTTCCTCCTACGAATTGGATGTGACTAGCTGCTTTTGCGGTGCTGCGGCTCGGACGTGCGCGAGCGCGCCTTCGAGGACGTCCAGACCCTCTTCGAATTGCTCGTCGGTGACGACGAGCGGGACGAGGATGCGAATCACATTGTTGAAGGTGCCAGCGGTGATGGTGATGACACCGTGCTCGCAGCAGTAGCGCGCGATTTGTTTGGTCTCGGCGTCGGCTGGTTCGCGAGTGGCTGGGTTGCGAACCAGCTCGATAGCGCACATGCCGCCGAGGCCACGGACGTCGCCGATTAAGTCCCATTTCTTCTGCCAGGCGCGGGCGCGTTTTTCAAAGCGCTCGCCGATCGCGGCCGATCGAGCGAGCAGACCTTCCTTCTCGATCGCTTCGATGGCGGCGAGCGTAGCGGCGCAAGAAAGAGGATGCCCGCAGTAGGTGCCGCCGAGAGCGCCGGGACCTGGCGCTTCCATGATTTCAGCGCGGCCGGTGACCGCGGCGATGGGCATGCCGCCGCCTAGAGACTTGGCCGTAACAATGAGATCGGGCTCAATTTGGAAGTGTTCGCAAGCAAACCATTTACCGGTGCGGCCAAACCCAGACTGCACTTCATCTGCGATAAACAAGACTCCGTGTTTGCGGCAAATGGCCTGCAGCAGGCCAAAATAGTCGCGCGGGGGGACCACGAAGCCACCTTCGCCGAGAACAGGCTCGGCAATAACGGCCGCTACCGATTCGGGCGCCACTACGCGCTTAAAGGCATTTTCTAGATGGTTAGCAAAATCATCAGAGGTAGTTCCCGGCGTACTACGATACCTGTAGGCATAGGGAATTCGATAGATGTCGCTGGCGAAGGGCTGGAAGCCAGCTTTGTAAGGATGCGTTTTGCTGGTGAGGGACATGGTGAGAAGCGTGCGGCCATGGAAAGCATCTTCGAAGCAGATGACCGCAGGACGCTTGGTGTAGGCGCGAGCGATCTTGATTGAGTTTTCGATGGCTTCAGCGCCGGAGTTCAGCAGAATCGTTTTCTTCGCGTGGCTGATCGGAGCGAGGGAGTTCAACTTCTCTGCGACGGCAACGTAACCTTCGTACGGGGTGACGGCGAAACAAAGATGCAGGTGATGTTCGAGCTGCTCACGGATCGCCGAAAGTACCCGCGGCGAACGATGGCCGACGTTGAGGCAGCCGATGCCACCCGCGAAATCGATGTAGCGATTGCCGTCCACATCCTCGATCACAGCACCTTCGGCATGCGCTGCAAAAACCGGCGTGGCGTTGGAAGGACCGCGGGGAATCGCGGCTTCGCGACGCGCCATGAGCGCGAGTGATTTGGGGCCCGGAATCTGCGTTTTCAGTTGGATCGTTTTCATGGATTGCTGCTCCGGATGCGCGGGAAGCATTCTTCAGTACCAGCCGATCGGGTTTTCGTCGAGGTTGACGAAGACTTGCTTGGTTTCGAGATACTCTTCTAGGCCCCAGGGACCGAGTTCGCGTCCGAACCCGGATTGTTTGTAGCCGCCCCACGGCGCTTCGACGTAAGTGGGCTGCATGTGATTGACCCACACGATTCCGGCGCGCATGGACTTGACCACGCGGAAAGCTTTGAAAATGTCGCGGGTCCAGACGGCGCCGGCGAGGCCGTAAGGCGTGTCGTTGGCAATGCGAATTGCGTCGGGCTCACCGTCGAAGGGAATTACGCTGGCGACAGGGCCGAAAATCTCCTCGCGCGAAATGCGGGCGGTGTTGTCCACATCGTAGAAAATCGTCGGCTCGACGTAGTAGCCCTTGGCGATCTGTTTCGGGCGGCCGCCGCCGATGGCGGTCTTCGCTTCTTTTTTGCCGAGTTCGAGATAGGAGCCGACGCGATCGTACTGTTCCTTGCTGACCAGCGGGCCCATCTTGGTTTCGCGCTCCATGGGCGGGCCGAGTTTGATGCGCTTGGCCTTTTCGGTCATGGCCTCGACGAATTTGGAGTAGATCTTTTTCTCGACCAGAATGCGACTGCCGGCGGAGCAGACTTCGCCCTGATTGATGAAGACACCGAAGAGCGCGCCGTCGACGGCGGCTTCCCAATCGGCATCGGCAAAGAAGACGTTGGGTGACTTGCCGCCGAGTTCGAGCGTGACTCGCTTGAGCGTGTCGGCAGCGGACTTGACGATGATTTTGCCCACGGCGGCGCTTCCGGTGAAGGCGACCTTGTCAACATTAGGATGCGCGACGATGGCGGCGCCGGCAGTTTCGCCAAAGCCGTTGACGATGTTCACTACGCCTGGCGGCAGACCGGCTTCCTCAAAACAATTCGCAAATTCGAGTGCGGTTAGGGGTGTCTGCTCCGCAGGCTTCAGGACGCAAGTGCAACCGGCGGCGATGGCGGGAGCCAGCTTCCACGCGGCCATGAGCAACGGATAGTTCCAGGGAATAATCTGGCCCGCGACACCGACCGGTTCCTTCATGGTGAAGCTCAAGGCGTTGGCGGGTACCGGATTGACGTGCCCGGTGACCTTGTTGGCGAGGCCGCCATAGTATTCAAAGCAGGTAGCGACGTCCGCGATGTCGTACTCGGCTTCCACGATAGGTTTGCCGGTGTTGCGGCATTCGAGTTCGGCGATGGCAGAAAGATTCTGGCGGATTTTTTCCGCGAGCTTGAAGAGGATGCGGCCGCGGTCCTGCGCCGTGGTTTGCGGCCACGCGCCGGAATCAAACGCGGTGCGCGCGGCCTTCACGGCTCGATCAACGTCGGCGGCTTCGGAAGCAGCAACGTGCGCGATCACTTCCTCCGTGGAAGGATCGTAAACGGGAAATGTCTTGCCGGAGGCGGCGCTCTCCCATTTTCCGTTCACATAATTCTGATAGGTTCTAACTCCCGTTGTGGCTCCGCTCGACATGGCAACCTCCTGACAAACTGAAAACAAAACTTACGCTGCAGGCTTCAGCGCGGGTTTGCGCCGGCCATAAACAAAGAAAAAGAATGCCGCAGAACCAATAAAGACTATCGTTCCGCCCACCATCCAGGTCTCGTAAGAAGCGAGCGAAGAGATTTGCTGCGCTGGGAAAAACGCCAGCCCGATGCCAAGAGCGGTGGTCAGCAGGCCGCTGGTTCCGGCCAGCAGCAGAGTTCCCTTGCTGTAGTGGGCTTGCTGAAAATCCGGCGCCGCGGCGATTTTGACCAGCGCGCCGAACATGTACAAAAACGGCACCAGTTGCAGCACGACTGCGAGAGAAAGCATGCGTTGAAACGATTCCTGCACCCCAGCGCCCCAAAAATTCATGATCACGAGAATCAATGAAACCAGTGCGTGTACCAGCAGCGCCGCGTAAGGTGTTCGATATTTCGAATGAATGTTGCCGAGCCAGCGTGGCATGTAGGAATCGAGTCCGGCAACAAACGGAATGCGCGCAGAGCCGCCGAGCCACGCAGAACCGATTCCGGCGATGGACAAGCTAAGCAAAAATGCGAAAGGCGCAACGATCCAGACCACCCCGACCCGCCCGGCCATGCGCGCCACGGCCTGCACGATGCCCTGCAGCACGCTGATGTCCTGCTTACTGACCGCGATCAGCAAAGTAAGCGTTGCGCCTATATAAAGGATGCCGCTGAGAATCCCGCCCCAGGCGACGGCGCCGGGCAGCGTTTGGTCGGGCTCCTGAATTTCGTCGCCCATGACCGAAGCCAGCTCGAGACCGACCAGACCGAAGCAGATCACGCCAAAAGAATTCAGCACGAAGCGTGGGTTGGCGGGTATTTGAAAGTCCGTCGAGGTTACGCTAGTACCGAAGCGCGACCAAACGATCAAGCCGAGCCCCATGAGCAGAGCGGCGGCGATGAACGTTCCGATGCCGCCGATGTTGTTGATCCATTTCCCGACGCCGAGGCCGACGATATTCAGCACAACGAGAATTGTCAGCAGCACGATACAGGCAATAAGAGCGAAAATTTTATTGTCGGCAAGCCCTTGGTGGCCAGCGCCCAGCGCAAAAACTGATACGCCGACGAAATATAAAAGGACGGTGGGCACGTACATCATGTTGTTGGTCCAGTAGCACCAGCCGGAAAGGAACCCGTGGAAGTTGCCGAAGACTTCCTTGGCCCAGAGATAGACGCCGCCCTCACCGGGATAGCGGCGGGCCAGCTCGATGACCGCGATGCCCTGGGGCCAGAAAAAAAGGATCAGCGAAATGATCCACAGCCAGATGGTCACGCCGCCGTTGGCGGCGATGGACGGCAGCACGTTGAGGTTGAACACCGCGACCACGAACAGCAGTACCAGGTCGCGCTGACCGAGAACGCGCTTCAGATGCGGGTGAGTTTCCGCGGTGTTCGCCTCGCCTGTCAATTCTCTACTCTCCGAAATTCTCCGCGGAATATAGCGGCGAATTGATCCCTCCGCTGTTTCCTGGCCACGGTGTTCAAGCCGCGGCTGCGCTTGTCAGTGGCCTGCGGCTGCAGTGACCACGCCGCGCTCGGACTGGGCTTTGGCCAGCGCCGGCGCGATCTCTTCGAAAACCGCGAGGTGCTTGTCGATGTCCGCCTCGGTGTGCTGCACCGAAATCGTCCACTGCTCGTCCCACCAATAAGGTTGCGCGAGCACGCCTCGGTTCACCATGCTGAACCAGTAGTGGCGCCAGAGGTCGACATCAATCTTGGTCCAGTCGCGGTAGTTGCGGATCTCCTGCGGATAAAGCATTAGGGCGCCATTCACACCCGCACTGGCGACGTAGGCTTTCAACCCGACGCTCGCGACGATTCCGCGGTAGCCCTCGGTCAACTTCGCGCTGAGTTTGCCGACGTGCAGATAATTTTCGCGCGTCAAGACTTCGCGGAATGTTGCCAGGCCCGCAGCCATTGCGACGCGATTGGTGTTGTATGTGCCGCCGTGAAACACCTTGTGGTCGGAAATCAGGCCCATCACTTTGCGGCTGGCGCCAAACGCTCCAAGCGGCAAGCCGCCGCCGATGGACTTGGCCAGGCAGATCATGTCCGGCTTCACGCCGAAGTAATCGCTGGCGCCGCCCCAGGCGAGCTTCGCGCCGGTCTTCACCTCGTCGAAAATCAGCAGCGCGCCGCTCGCGTCGCACAGCTTGCGCAAACCTTCCAGGAACCCTGGTCGCGGAATGCACAAGCCAACGTTCATCAGAATCGGCTCGAGAATGATCGCAGCGATTTGGCCGGGATACTGCTTGAAGCGGTTTTCGACGCTCTTCAAATTGTTGAAGCTAGCGATGACGACGTTTTCCAGCGAAGCTTTCGGAACGCCGCCGCCGCCGGGAACGGAGTTGGGAGCGTCTTCGCTGCCGTACTGATCTTCTTTCGGCTTGACGCTGACCAGCGCCGTGTCGTGCAGTCCGTGGTAGGAGCCTTCGAACTTGATAATTTTGTCGCGGCCGGTCGCAGCGCGGGCGATGCGGCAGGCATGCATCGTTACTTCCGTGCCGCTGGAACCAAAGCGCACCATTTCCACCGGATAGCGCGCGCAAATTTCTTCGGCCAGCTCCCATTCCTGATCGTGTGGCATGCCGAAGGTGGTGCCTTCGTCGAGTTTCTCCTTGACGGCTTTCACCACGGCGGGATGGCAATGCCCCGCCATCAGCGCGCCGAAACAGAGGTTGTGGTCAATATATTCGTTGCCGTCGATGTCGTGAATCCGGCTGCCTTTGCCGTCTTTCACAAAAATCGGATACGGCTCGTAGTGGCGGTAGTTGCTGGCCACGCCGAGCGGAATACGCTCCAGTGCGCGCTTGTGCGCCGCCGCCGATTTGGGAGAGCGCCTCTCGTACAGCGCAATCTCTTTCTCCAATGCTTCGTACGACATAATCGTTCTCCGAACCAAGCCCACCTCGCCGTAGCGACGGCGGCTCTTGCAGGTCTCTTCCCTGCCGTCAGCGTGCTGCTAAAACTTCCTGCAAAAACGTTGCTGAAAAACCTTTTGTCCCTGACGCGCGCCGAAGCGCGGCCCTCGCGAGCCGCGCCTTGCGTTATTGGATTCGCTGGTTGCTCTAGAAGTAGAACTTCAGAGCAAACTGCACCAACCGCGGATCACGCGCCCGCTTCACCCTCCCAAAGTCAGAACCATCGGTCACGTTGCCATCCGGCTGGAAGAACTGGGCGTAGTTGAACAAATTGAAGATTTCTGCACGAAACTGCAGCCGGTAGTGTTCGCCGAAACTGGTATTCTTGAGAATTCCGATATCGGTTTGGAATATACCCGGTCCACAGCAGATGGTGCGCGGCGCGTTACCAACGGTGCCAAGCACTACGCCGCCGGGATCGTTCGAGCACAGCGCCTGTGTGTTCGCCGTATCCGAGGGGTCGATGCACCACGTGCTGAACGAGCTTGGATCGAAACCTAGGTTGCCCGGACCGCGCGGATTCAGCCTCTTAAATGGCGCGATCAA
Source organism: uncultured Acidobacteriaceae bacterium (assembly GCA_964594885.1). Classification (GTDB taxonomy): domain Bacteria; phylum Acidobacteriota; class Terriglobia; order Acidiferrales; family UBA7541; genus Acidiferrum. The sequence goes on along the minus strand of CAZQOB010000007.1, from coordinate 59,664 downwards.
ATTAGGCTGTCCTGAAGTCTCGAAGTCGAAACTGGTGTAGAGCTCGTAGTCATCCTGCTCAGTGATGCGGATCGGGAAGCCGGTCTGCGCCGTAGCGGTGCCGGACAGCGTCCAACCATTGAGCACTTTCCCGGCAAGGCCTTCCCGCTTGGCAATCGGCAGCTCCCAGTAGTAGCTAAAGACGAAACGATGCCGCGCGTCGAACAGTGACGGGGAACGGCCAATGCGCGGATTAAACGGATTGACCAGGCTCTCAAAAGTTGAGGCATAGTCGAGCGACTTCCCGAAAGTGTACGCCCCCGTGAATTGCAGGCCCTTCGAGAATTTCTTCTCGACGCTGGCTTGCAGCGCGTTATAGGCAGAGCTCGAAATTGTGCCCTGCTGAAAGACGTTCGAAAAAACCGGGACCCCGTCCGTCGGGCAACCGCCGCCGGTGGTCGGATCGCAGCTGGGTGAGGAGTACGGTCGCAAGCCGACCAGCGTGATGCCATTGGGGCCGATCGTAGTGCCCTTCGGGATTACCTTGGTTGGACCATAAGGAAGGTGCAGATCCGCGGCCAAGACCGTGCCCGGATCGATGAAGTACGGGCTATCGGCGCCAAACGGTCCGCAAGTTCCGGGAGCAATGATCAGATTCAAGTCCAAGCAAGTTTGAGCGCTGCCCGGATTGAGTTCCTGTGTTGCCAACAAACGATGGCCCTGTCGGCCGACATAAGCGATCTCAAACACAAAATCCTTTGCAAATTCGCGCTTAATATTCAGGTTGTATTGCTCGGCATACTGCGACCGGATCTCTGGTGCGGCTTGGCCGTAAAGCAGGATTGGGCGGAACATCGCCCAGTCGACCGGCTGGCTCCGCGGCGGATTCAATATTCCGTTAAACGGGTTGGGGGCGGAAGTACCGTCCTGAAACTGGAACGGCAGATTAAACATCGTGTTCAAAAGGCTGGAGCTGCCGCCGAACGGTGGCTCAGCGCTGAACTGTTCCATCACTAACTGTTCGATCGGATTGTAGAAGATTCCGTAACCGGCGCTGATGCTGCTCTTCCCGGGACCACCAAAAAGCTTTCCTAGAGCACCATCTTTTGCCGAAGGACTCCAGTTCAGGCCGACACGCGGCGCAAAAGACTTGTAATAAGTCTTGGTCAGGCCGACCGGAATTCCTTTATCGCCAGCGACCACTAAACCGGTGGGAACGACGCCGGCAGCGGCACAATCCGTACCGAACGTTGCATACAAGGGATCGTTTGTGCCGATTTGGCACGGATAGATTGCAGAGTTCTGCCCCGGCCGGAAGGTCTGAACCTTCTTGCCGATGTCGGCCAACGGTGTGTTCAGTTCCCATCGGAGGCCGTAGTTCAGCGTCAGATTCGGCTTGAGCTTCCAGCTGTCCTGGCCAAACAAATAAAAAGATTTCGAGCGAATCAACTCATCCTGTGCCGAGCCCTGGATGTAGTTGTCGTTCAGGCCGAGCAAATAATTCGCAAAGAGATCATTCGATACTGTGTCGTTCGGACCGCCGCCGTACAAGTAATAAGAGCCGTTGATGTTGAAGTACAAGCGCTGGTCGAACTGCTGACTGCGGATGTCGCCGCCGAATTTGACGCTGTGATTGCCGACAACCTTTCCGAAGCTGTCGGAAAATTGATAGGTGTTTCCGTGCTGCGGCAATTCCCCTTCGAAGTTGTTCCCGATCGAGAATCCGCCGGAAATGTTGACGTAGGGCACACCCTCACGGCTGGCGCCGAGGTTCGGATGAATTCCTAGCGCATTGGTGGGATCGCCAACAGTGTCGGGATCCGTGAAACACGCGGTCGTGGGCACCGTCTTACACGAGTCTTGCACCAGTGCCGTGTGTTGCGGGTGCAGGAAGGTGCCCTGCCCCTCGCGGAAGAACGTGAAATGGAATTCGTTCACACCGGTCGGGCCGACTGTCCAGTTGTGGCTGATGTTGATCTGCTGGATTCGTTCGTCGGTCAGGTCGCCAAAACCCGGCAGCGTCGCGCCGCCTGCCTGGAAGCGCGCGAACGGCTTGGCCAGGTAATGCTGGGTAAAGTAGTAGTAGCCGGAAAGGCGCTGGCTCTTGCTCAGCTCGTGATCGATCTTCACCGTGAACTGGTTGCTTCGTTCATGACCAAGCGGTACGCCCTGGAACGTGCCGTCGGGGCGATTGGCTTGCGGCACAAGCTGGTTCATCAGATCCAGGGCCGTCTGGTCCATGCAGGCCAGGGGAATCTGGCTATTCGGGAAAATCTGTGAGTAGGGAACGCTGCCGCTGGCGGTTGTCGAAGGCATCGGAACGTTCAGGCCGCAGCGGTTGTTCAAAGCTTGCGCAAAAAAGTCAGTGCTGACTCCGCCAGCGAACGGCGTCGCCGAAAAATCGCCCAAGCGCTCAGCGGCAGTCGGCACCGTTACCGTGTCCGACGAAGTACCCTTCCGTAGGCGGTCTCCTTCGTAGGTCAGGAAGAAAAACGTCTTATCCTTTTTGATCGGTCCGCCCAGTGTCGCGCCGAACTGGTTCTGCAGGTAGTCGAGCTTGGTGATATCGAAGAAGCCTCTCGCGTTCAGCGCCTGATTGCGGAAAAATTCGTAGAGATTGCCATGGATCTCATTCGAACCGGATTTGGTGACCACGTTTACCACCGCCCCGGAATTGCGCCCGTACTCGGCATCGAAAGTATTGGTCAGAACGCGAAACTCCTCGATGCTGTCCGGTGACGGCTGAATAGCCGGCAGGTTTGCGAACTGGTCGTTGCCGTCACCACCGTTTACCGTGAAGTTGTTGTCGCGCCCTCGGCCGCCGTTCACGCTGACCACGCCTGCGCGGTCGCTACCGTAGAGATTGTCCACACCCAATTGAGACTGCACGCCGGGCTGTAACTGCAGCAACTGATAGGTATCCCGTTGAGCTAGCGGAATCTCACTAACCGCACGTTCACCCACGACCGCACCCAGCTGCGTGGAAGTTGTATCCACTAGCGGCGGCGCGCCTGTAACCTCAATGGTCTCCGTGGAGCCGCCAACCTGCAGAACGATGTCCAAACCGAGGATCTGGTTTAGTTCGAGAACAATCCCTTTGCGCACGTACTTTTTGAAACCAGCCTGGTTGACATTGATCTCGTAAGTCCCAACGGGGACTTCCAGAAAGATGTATTCGCCGTTGCCCCCCGTCTCGGTATCGCGGACCGAACCGTTGGCCTGGTTGATGATGGAGACTTTTGCAGCCGTGACGGTGCCCCCGCTGGGATCGGTTACTGTGCCGCGGATGCGTCCGCCGGTGCTCTGCGCATAGCCCGCGACCGCTACAAGTGCGGCCACAAGAACTGCTAGCCCAAATCGCAAAATGCTTTTGGTCAGTACTGCACGGAAGGATTTCTTTGCGTTCATCAACTCACCCCTGAATCCCGAAGCCTTGAATTTGCACCGTTACTTCGAGGTTGCTGCACCGCCCAAACCTTACTATAATCCTGTAAACTTAGGAAAAGGCTGCGCCGATGTCAAGCACAAAGAATTCATCCAAGGCATCGCTTTCCCGCGCTCCTGGAGCCACTTTGCGCATCAGCGAAGTAGCCTCGCGCGTGGGAATTTCGTCGTCTGCGCTGCGCTCGTGGGAGGCTCTCGGCCTGGTCGCGCCAGTTCGCACCCGCAGCCGCTACCGCATGTACCGGGAAGAAGATGTGCGCTTGCTGAAGCGCGCCATTTTTCTGCGCCGCGCGCGCGGCTTGAATCCAGCGGCCATCGTGCACGTGCTCAAACGCCAGGGCGTGGTTTCCACGCCGGCCGAAAACGCTGACTCACCCGGAGTCCGTTTCCGCCGTCTCCGCCAGCGCAAGGGGCTTTCCCTGGCGCAGGTCGCGCGGGCCACCGGAGTTTCCGTCGGATTCTTGAGCGCGCTCGAGCGCGGCCAGATGCGCGCTTCGATCGCTACCCTGCGCCGCATTGCCCGCTACTACGGCACCAATATTCTTTCGTTCTTCGAGCCTGCGGCAAATAATTCGCGCGTGGTTGGTCCGCAAGAGCGCAAGGTCCTGGAAACTACAAAGGGCGTGCGTATGGAGCTGCTGGCCTGGGGCAACACCGCCATGGAGCCGCATCTGTTCCGCGTGAAGCCTGGCGCGGGCAGCGGCGATTCCTATACCCACGAAGGCGAAGAATTTTTGCACATCTTGCGCGGCGAGTTTGAAATCTGGCTGAATAGCGACGAGCACTATCGGCTGAAGCCAGGCGACAGCCTGTACTTCCAGAGTTCCACGCCGCATCGCTGGCGCAATCCCGGCAAGACCGAGTCCTGGCTGCTGTGGGTCAACACGCCGCCGACGTTTTAGCCGGCCCCGCATCCCCCGAGCCGGTCTCCCCAGCGCGGGATTGCCTTTCCTCGAAACGTCCACGGCCTTTCGTGGGTCCAAGAAAGGTTTAGATGATTGCAGGGTAGCGCATCTAGGTTAGTTCGGTTTAAATGGTGCTGATCGCCGCGAGCGCTGCCGGCCCTGCCCGTGCTATTTTTGTCGGCGCAACGGGCGTTCCCTGGCAGCGGCCGCGCACCTCGGAGGATGAATGAAACGTTTGTTGTTTCTTTTCGCAGCTTTGGCCCTCGCCTGCGTCGCAGGGTCCTGCAAAAAGTCTGAACCCACGCTGAGCCTGCTGGTCTGGGAGGGCTACGCCGACCCTTCTTTCGTGCACGACTTCGAGCTCTCGCACCACTGCAGAGTTGCCGCATCCTACATGGGCTCCAGCGACGAACTGGTCGCCAAGCTGCGCGGCGGCAGTGCCTCCAACTACGACGTCATCTCCCCTTCCAGCGACGTCGCCGCGGCGATTGTCAGAGCCAATCTTGCTGCGCCTCTCGATCTCTCCAAATATCCGGCTTATCCGCAGCTCTCCGCCAAGCTTAGAAACTCGTCGCTGGTTAAATCCAACGGCCAGGTCTATGGCGTGCCCTTTATGTGGGGCCCGAATCCGCTCTTATATGACACCACGGCCTTTTCCGCGCCGCCGGATTCCTGGGCGGTGATGTGGGATCCCAAGCTTAAGAACAAGATCTCTCTGTGGGACGATCTCTCCAGCGTCTATCTGGCCGCGCAGATGCTCGGTTACGACAGGCCGGACCCAAGCCATCTTTACAATCTTTCCGACGCCGAACTGGAAGCGGCGAAAAAGAAGCTCCTGGAGTTGAAGCCCAACGTCCGCAAGTATTGGACCAGCGGGGGCGAACTCAGCAATCTTTTCCAGAACCACGAAATCGTGCTGGCCATGGGTTGGCCGCTCAACTCCGTGCAGCTTCGTAAACTGAATTTCCCTATCGGCGAAACCATTCCCAAGGAAAACACCACCGGATGGATTGACCACCTGATGATCACTGCCGCCAGCAAGAACAAGGATCTCGCCGCGGGCTTTCTGGCCTACATGATCGAAGCCAAAACGCAAAAGCTGGTCACCGACGTGACCCAATACACGCCCGCCAACCCCGGCGCGGGCGAATTGATGTCCGCCGACGGCAGGAAGGCGTTGCACCTCGACAATCCCGACGCTTACATGGAGCGCATCTATTTCTGGCAGGATGTGCCGCGCCGCGGCAAATACAACGAAATCTGGAACGAGGTGAAAGCGGCGCAGTGAGCGCAACGATCTCCAGCAACGCGACCGCGCAAACCGCAGCCGTGGCCCCAGGCGCCACGATCCTCGAAGTCCGCTCGGTCAGCAAACGCTTCGGCGATCGCGAAGTCTTGAAAACACTCTCCCTGGAGATCGCCGCCGGAGAATTCCTCACGCTACTCGGCGAAAGCGGCTCCGGCAAAACCACGCTACTTCGCCTGATCGCCGGCTTCGAACAGCCAACTTCCGGCGAAATCTGGATGCACGGCTCGCGTATAGACCTGCTTCCGCCCTACCGACGCCGGGTCAACACCGTTTTTCAGCAGTACGCACTCTTCCCGCATCTGAACGTCAGCGAAAATGTTGCTTACGGCCTGCACGCCGCTAAAACTCCAAAAATCGAAATCGCATCACGGGTGAACGATGCGCTGGCCATGGTCCGCATGCAGGAGTACGCGACCGCCAGGCCGACCAAACTTTCCGGCGGCCAGCAGCAGCGTGTCGCTCTTGCTCGCGCGCTCGTCAACCGTCCGGAACTTCTTTTGCTCGACGAACCGCTTTCCGCGCTCGACGCCAATCTGCGCAAAGAGATGCAGTCCGAGCTGAAATCCCTGCAGCGCGAAGTTGGTATCACTTTTCTTTTTGTCACGCACGATCAGGAAGAGGCTATGGCGCTCTCGGATCGCATCGCGCTGCTTCGCAATGGGACGCTCGAACAGATTGCCTCGCCGCGCGAAATTTACTCGCACCCCGCTAGCGCCTACACCGCGCAGTTCATCGGTCACACGAACTTGCTTCGCGCCGTCATCCGCGACGGCGTCGCCGACTTCGGCGCATTTTACTTCCCGTCGAGTCTCGAGCCCGGCTCAGCGCTTTTCTCGCTTCGCCCGGAAGCCATTGCCCTCGCGTCAAATTCGTCGAACACACCGCCAGTCGCCGATGCCGTTCGCTTTGCGGCCAAAGTCCGCCAACAAATCTACGCTGGCGCCACCGAACTGCTGGAACTCGAAACCGACTCCGGCGCCAGGATGCGCGCTCGCGTCACGTCCACAGAGCCGCTTAGCGGCACCCAAGAATTTATTTTCTCTGCCTCTGACGTGATCCAGGTTCGCGAGTAGCCGTGTACACCAAGGCTTACAAATCGCTGGTCGCGATTCCGCCGATCTTCTGGGTGGCACTATTCCTTGTTCTTCCCTACTGCCTCATGTTCGTGCACAGCTTCTGGGCGGTGCAGGACGGAGCCATCGTCCATCGCTGGAATGTCGCTAACTACAAGGCGCTATTCGGCAATCCTCTTTATATAGCGGTGCTCTTCCGCACCGCACGCATCGCTGCATCGGTCACCATTTTTTCCATCCTGTTCGGCTACCCGCTGGCTTACTTCCTATCGTTCCACGCCGGCCCGCGCAAAGGGCTTCTCTATCAGCTGGTCATCGTTCCGCTGTGGGTCAGCTATCTGGTTCGCGGCTACGCCTGGAAAACCATTCTTGGCAGCGACGGCGTCCTCAACGGTTTTCTCCAGTATCTTCATGTCACCCACGGCCCGGTATCGGCACTTCTCTACAGTCCCTTCGCGGTCGTGCTCATGCTCACACACATCTACACGCCGTTCGTTTTTCTCCCCATCTACGCTGCGCTCGAACACATTCCGCGCCCGCTCATCGAAGTTTCGCAAGACCTCGGCGCCAGCCCGCGGGCCACTTTTCTTCGCGTGATTCTCCCGCTGTCCATCCCCGGCCTGCTCGCCGGAGCCACCTTCGCCTTCGTTCTCTCCCTTGGCGATTTTCTCGCGCCACTACTTGTTGGCGGCTCGTCGAGCACCATGATCGCCAACGTTGTGCAGTCTCTTTTCGGCGCCGCGTATGACTGGCCGCTCGGCGCCACCATCTCGGTCTTCATTCTAGTTCTCACGCTTGCGCTGCTTTCGCTCACGCAACGCGTGGAAAAGCGCTGGTCCTTCGAATGATCGCTTCCGCCACAACTCGTCGTTCACCGATCCTTGCCGCTTACTCCGCGTCGGTCTTTGCGTTCATCTATCTGCCGATCCTGGTCCTGATCATTTATTCGTTCAATCGCGACGGCGTCGGCGGCTTTCCTCCGCGGCACTTCACGCTCGACTGGTACCGCCAGCTTTGCGCCGACACTGCCATCTGGAACTCGGTGGTCAACAGCCTCTTCGTTGCTGCGGGCGCCGTCATTCTTTCGCTTGTTCTCGGCCTGCTCGCAGCGCTAGCACTCGACCGCGCCGACTTTCCCGGCAAAGCGCTCTTCCGCCGCCTCGTTCTTCTTCCGCTCATTCTGCCCGGCATCATCACGGGACTTTCCATGTTGATGTTCGCCGTCTTCGCCGGATTCCAGCGCAGCCTCGCGCTGGTCTTTTTGGGCCACGGCACCGCGCTCATCTCCGTCGCCACCACCGAAATCTTCGCCGGCCTGCAAAAAATGGATCGCCGCCAGGAAGAAGCTTCGCTCGACCTTGGCGCCACGCCCTGGCGCACCTTCTGGCGCGTCACGCTGCCCAATCTGCGGCTCTCGCTCATTGCCGCGGGCCTGCTCATTTTCACGCTGTCCATGGACGAAATCGCCGTCACGTTTTTTCTTATCGGCAGCGACAACACGCTTCCGCTGGAAATCTGGGGCCGCCTGCGCCGCGGCATCACTCCGGAGATCAACGCCATCTCCACGCTGATCCTGTTGGTCTCGATCGTGCTGATCACCGTCTGGTACCACCTCCGCACCGGCGCCGACCGCGACTCCCACCCTGCATAGGATTACACCGAGGCAGCACGAGCGAAAAGCGGGAGCGGCGAAGCCAGACTTCCACCCGGCCTTGGCCCGCGGTACACTTTGTCCTCTTGCGCCTAACGCCAGATTCCACCCACCAAGGAGCAACCATGTCCCGCGCCACGATTTCCAAGTTGGCTGCACTCGCCACTCTGTCACTCGCGCCGGTAATCGTTACGGCGCAAGCCCCCGCAGCCGCGCCGGCTTCCACTAGTCCCGTCAGCGACGCGGTTCGCGCGCGCTTAACCAGCGCCGCCAAAAACATGACGGCCGCCGCCGAGGCCATGCCCGCCGACAAATACTCCTTCAAGCCCACCGCCGACCAGGGCACCTTCGCCCATCTCCAGATGCATATCGCCGACTCCAACTTTCTCTTCTGCTCCAAGATCTCCGGTGTTGCCGCGCCCGACTCGCCCAAACTCGCCGAAACCGATTCGAAAGATAAACTCGTCGCCAACGTCAAAGCGTCGTTCGACTTCTGCTCCTCGGCGCTGGCCAAAGTGGACGACTCCAAGCTCACCGAATCCCTCACCCTGTTCGGCGGCCGGCAGTTCACCCGCGCCGCCTCTATGTTCATCCTCTATGGCTCCTGGGCCGACCACTACGCTGCCCAATCGATGTACCTCCGCCTCAACGGCGTCCTGCCTCCCACCGCGCAGCCGGCTTCGCACTGAATACTCCCGAAGCTCAACTAAAGGTTGAGGTGTGGAAGAGGAGAGGCACCCCCACCCGGGGGTATTTGGGTAACGGGACGGTCAAAAGCGCAACTGGTTTGTATTTGAGGCGATCGCGAACCGATTGAACAAATCGCTGATCGATCTGGGAGGAACCGATCCGAGAATTCACAGCGCGACCGTGCCGGGAGTACTGAGCGGGCTGTGCGAGATTTTCAGGCGCCCGGGGCGGCAACCAAGGGTGCCACAGATGATCCGGATCTATAAGGCACTGAGGAAAGACCAACCAGCAATTCTGGCAAGAGTAGGAAGCAAGACTTTGTTTACCAGAAGAGTTTATTCGGACTTGACCGTTGCCGGGCTTTCGGAAACGGAGAAAATAGTGAAAGATTTATGAAAGACAAGACGCCCAGATGCTGGCCCGGCACCCATGAGCCGGCAGCCACGGCCGCGTTGCGGGAATTTCGGGAGTCGGTGAAAAATGACGAGAGGCCGCCGAAGGGGCTGGGTTTTGCGCTGACCGGGTTGTGGTGGGACGCCAAGGGCGACTGGGCGAAGGCGCATGAGTCGGCACAGCAGGATGAAGGTCCGGCGGGTGCGTGGGCGCATGCGTATTTGCATCGCAAGGAAGGCGATGTGGGGAATGCGGCGTATTGGTACAGGCGAGCGGAGAGGGCGATTTGCCGGGGTTCGTTGGAAGAGGAGTGGACGGCGATTGCTGAGGAGTTGCTAACCAAGCAACACGAGACTAAGCGAGATTAAGCGAGGAATAAGCACCCGGGCCGAGAAGAGACAAAGCGAGATCCCTCGACCGCGGGATGACAATCGGCGCACAGAAAAGCGGGCGGCACGGGCTATGGTTCGTCCGAGGCGCGCCCGCTGTTTGTTTTTATTTGAATGGGCTGAGTTCAGCGTTCAGCCTTTCGCTGGGGGAATTGACACTGGCTCTGCCAGTCGGAACGTCAGCGGAGTTTCCGGGCGCAGTTTGATGTCCCGGTGTCCGGTGACGAACGCAACAGTAGTGCCTACTCCCGCGCCAATCGGCCCGCCGATCAGTGCACCGGTTCCGCCGGCAGCGAGTGCGCCGATAGCTGCGCCGCCGCCAGCTCCGCCGCCGATCCACAGCCAGTTGCGTTTCTTGTGGCCCTTGCCGATTCGGTGTTGGACCGAGGTCCGCAAGTCGTAGGTCTGGTTGTCCACCTGCACGTCCCGCAGCCTGAGCTCGAGCTGCGCCCGGCCCATCAGGCGTCCAGAGCGTTTTGCTTCGACCACCACGCCTTGTACGGGGCTTCCCTGCGGGATTACGGTTTTCCCGTCCACCACCACGTCATGAGAGACGGTGGCGGCGAATGTGTCGCCCGGCCGGTTCTGACGGCTCGATACGGACTGGTCCAGGGTCACATGGATGGCCGTGTGTTCCGGCAGGGTCAACGCGTCGGAGTGGTCCGCCGGACTGGCAGCGCCAACCCCCAACGCTACTGCCAGCACCACTGCACCGGTCAGCGTAAGATAGTGCCGTTTGGTAAGAAGCATAAGCACCTCCGTGTAACCTAGCCGCACCGCAGGTTCCGGGGTAGCACCTCCTAACAGACTGAAGACGCGCGGATTAGTGCTCGCATACAGTACTCTACGCACCGAAATTCTTCCTGGCGCACGAACTTTCGCAGTACCGCCAGTACCAGTGCCCGCGATCTCTTTTTTCGCAGTTCTCCAACCTTATAGCGCTGTGCTGTTACCATCGACCTGCCTTGGAGGCACCATGACCGACCGACTCGAGGACTTTCAGAAAATCCGCGAGGACCTTAACGAAGAGATCCTTGCCTGCGGCCATCTGGGCATCAAACGCTTCTTTGCGCTCGACCATCAGGCTTATGAGCTTGGCGCGCTTGGCACCAAGACCAAGGAGCTGCTTGGGCTGGTCGCCAGCGGCGTGCTCCGCTGCGACGACTGCATCACCTATCACCTTGTTCGCTCCGCCGAAGAAGGCTGGAATCGCAATGAGGTGATTGACGCGTTGAATGTGGTGCTCATCGTCGGCGGTTCTATCACCATTCCGCATGTCCGCCGCGCGTTCGCCCGCATGCGCGAAATTGAGGGCCTGAAGCCGTCATCCAACGCGGGCTAGTAGGTACCAGAACCAGGTAGTAGCTGCCGCGAATCATGCGGCGATTTGCGAGCCCAGATGAGCAATTTCTATTGAAGATTTCGGCTGCGCGCTTGCTAAAATTCTCGGCTCCGGGGTTTCGGTGTCCGTATTTGACAAGTCCTTATTGCCTTTGCTGAAAAAGCTTTCGATGAGCACGCACTCCAGTCCTCCCATTCTTCCTGGCGAAATGCCGCCGGCTCAGGCGTTGTCGCCGTTCGAGCGGTGGCGCGAATCCGCCGCTGAACTGCTCTTCCACGTCTCGCGCGCGTTTCCCAAGGCGCTGACGGCTCTTTCTCGCCCGCGGGTCTGGACGCTTTTCCGCGTCCTGCTGGGTTCTGCTGGTGCCGGTCTGGTGGTGCTTCCTCTCAGCCTGTGGAACGCATGGGCGTTTGCTCCTGTCGGTCTGGCGCTGTTTCTCGCCGCGGTGCTGCTGCCGCCGCTGCGCCGGGACCCCGGAACGGCGCAAGCGATCGAACAGCTTGGCGCATACCTGGTGCTCGATGGCGGCCGTTACACCGCCAGCGCGGAAGTACCGCTGCCGGTCAATTTTTTCCTCACGCAGAATCGGGTGTGGGTGCTGGATCATTTGCTGCGGCCACTGGTAGTCATCCCCGCAAACGAAATTGTTGTTGCCTCGGCGTTCTGGTCGCAGAGCGATTGGATTTTGCGCGTGAGTTGGAAGGAAAATTCCGCGGAATTTGTCTACGACGGATTGTTCGCAGAGCGCCGCGCGCGGCTCGCGGAATCCGGCTTGCGCCATCTGGTCGAGCCAGCGCAGGTCGAGGAACCGGCGCAGCCGCCGCGCACTCGGGGCAAGGCCGCCGGCGCTTGACGCTGATACCAAGACGCGCGACTGGCGCCGCGGCTAGCAGCAATGTCCAATCCGGCAACGAAAACTACCTCCGTTGCTTCGGCAGCGCTGCAAAGTGTGGCAAAATCTAAAATATGGCGCGCGGCTGGGAGTCAAAAGGTGTAGAATCGCAGATAGCCGGCAAGGAGAACATGGCAGCCCCAGGGAAAGCGAAAGGCCCGGAAGAAATCGAAAACGATCGTGAGCGCGCGAACCTGGAGCTTTCGCGCAAGCGCATCCTGAACGACCTGGAAACCGCCACCCACCCCAATCACCGGAAGTCGCTCGAAGCCGCTCTTGCCCACCTCGACCAGAAGCTCAGCCAGCTGAAGTAGCTCTTCAGACCGAAACTACTCCGTAAAAACCACGCCCACCGCCCTGTGTCCCTTTTTGACGTTTAGGCCCTTTTCCTCGCCGGAGTCCACGCGCACCACGTAGCCGCGCAGGCGCATCGTTTTCGCGCCGTTGACGCCCGGCGTTTCCATGATGATCTGCAGCTCGGATTGCAGGCGCGGGCTGTGCTCCATCGTGAGCAGAGCGCCTTGCATCGCCAGATCACACACTACCGTTTCTTCCTCAAATTCGCGCCCGCCTTCGGTGATTCCAGTTACGCGCGCGCGGAACTGCGCTTCGCGACGCAGCGCGGTACGCGTCACGGGCATGTGTGCTTCCACTTTGCCATCGGCTGAGCCCAGTTTGATCAGCATGCCTTCGCTCGCGGCGAATACCGAGTCGAACTCCTCGCGCGCCTGGCGCAACAAGTCGTCCACCGTGCGGTCAGCGGCGTCTGGGTCGTGGTGGAAAAGCACCAGCGTTTTGGCTTTGGCCCGCATGGCTACCTTTACGCCTTCGCGCCAGGACGAGTGCCCCCAACCCTTGCGGGTGGTGGCCAGCTGTTCCGGCGTGTACTGCGCGTCGTTGATGAAGATATCCGCACCATCGGCCAGCTTGAGCAGTTCTTCGTCTAGCTGCGGATCGCCGGGTTCGTTGTCCGTGGCGTACACCACGACACCACCCGGCGTCTCAATGCGATAGCCCAGGCACCCCTGTGGATGATTGATGTGCCGTGCGATCACTTTGTTCTCGCCAATGAGGAAGGAGTCACCACCGCTGATTTCCATGAATTTTTTCTTCGCGACCATGGCCGACATGTTCACCGGAAAATACGGCGTGGCCATCTGGGTTTCAAAGACCTGGCGCAAGCTGTCCTTGCCGAGGCGTTCGGAGCGGAAGCTGTAAAAGTGGAAAGAGTTGTTTTCGGCATAGAGCGGCGCGAAAAATGGTACGCCCTGGATGTGATCCCAGTGATAGTGCGTGACGAGAATGTGGGTTTCGGGGCTGCGGGCGCCTTCTGCGGAGCGAGGAGAGACCGGCGGCGTCCAGCGGCTGCCCAGGATGCGCAGACCGGTGCCGCAATCCAGAATGAACTGCGTGCCGTCGGGCGCGGTCAATTCGAGGCAGGGCGTATTGCCGCCGTAGCGCCACGTGGCAGGATCCACGGTGGGCGTGGAGCCGCGCACTCCCCAGAAACTCAATTTGGTGACCGGGCTGCTCATAGAAACAAAAAAACCGGGCTGTAAAATCGGCCGAAAAAAGGCCCTTCCCGCGACGCGCATCCTGCGGCGCCACGCGACCTAGGTCGACCTGAATTGATACTCGCAGCGACTGCCAGGAGCGTCAATTGCTTCGCAGCGGTGGCGTGTCAAAGTGCCCAATAACGATGAGGAAAGGCGCGGCCGCAGGGCGAGCGCGAGTACAATAGCCGGGTATGAGTGGACTCTGGCACAGTCACGATCACGGGCATGGCAGTGGCGGTGGACATGATCACGCGCACGACGATGGTCATGAGCACGGCCACGGCGGTTATTCGCACGATCACGGCCATGGGCCCGACCACGGTCACTCAGGACACGCGCATCCGCCGATGAGTCCGGCGGTGCTGGCTTGGGCGATGGCGGCGACGCTGGGGCTGGTGCTGGCGGAGGTGTTTGGCGGACTGCTGGGCCGCAGCGTGGCGCTACTTAACGACGCGGTGCACAACCTTTCGGATGTGCCGGCGCTCGGAATTTCATGGCTGGCGATGCGCTGGGCGCAGCGGCCGGCGGACTCCGAGAAAACCTATGGTTATCGGCGGGCCGGTGTGCTGGCCGCGTTCACCAACGCGGTGTGCCTGGTGCTGCTCTCGCTGTGGCTGGGTTGGGAAGCGATTCAGCGTTTGCGCTCGCCAGTGGAAGTGATTGAAAGCTGGATGATTTGGACGTCCGTGGCGGCCTTAGCGGTGAACGGCGGAATCACGCTGGCGCTGGTGCGCGGGCGCAACGATCTGAATCTGCGCAGCATCCTGGTGCATAACTTTGGCGACGCACTTTCCAATGTTGCAATCATCGTTGGCGCGGTGGTGATCGGCTACACCGGCTGGCACTGGATCGATCCGGTGCTGGGCCTTGCAATCGGTTTGCTTGTGCTGTGGTCGAGCATCGGGATTTTGCGCGAGTCGGCGCATATCCTGCTGGAAGGCAAGCCCAAAGAATTGGCGATTGAAGAAGTAGCGCGGGCGATTTTAAAGGTAGAAGGCGTGATGGAAGTGCACGACGTGCATATCTGGTCGCTGGGCGGCGGCGAGATCGCGCTGTCGTGCCATGCGCGCGTCACCGACATGCACATGGACAAGTGCGAAAGCGTGCTGAGCTCGATTCAATATCTGATGAAAGAGAAATTTTCCATCGGGCACGCGACGGTGCAACTGGAGCGCGCCGGTTTGCCAGCGCAGAGCGGCTATGTCATGCCCGAACCAGCCAAACGCTAGCCCGCTGCAAATGGTCGGCAACGCGGCAAGGGTGCGAGTTGCAACTGGGTTTACATCGGGCAGTACTACAACACCTTTCGCATCAACCTCACCAATCCATGAAAAAAGCGGGCTGAAGCGATTCAGCCCGCTACGTACCTCAGGTGCAGAGGCGTGGCTACGGATTCGGCGGAACGTCTTTTGGTTGAGGATTTGGATTGGGCGGAGCGGTCTGCGGGCTATTCGGCGTGGCAGAGCCCGCGGGTGCGCTATTTGAAGGCGACGAATTGGTTGCCGGCGGCGAGTAGCTGACGGTAGTCAGCTCAGACTGGCGGTACTTGGAGGAGCTGACGTAGCCGTGCACGTGGTCCTTGGTGATTTTGTTGACGACGATTTGCACGGGCAGCGGGTCGTCGGCGCGGTGGATCCAGATCGGCTCGTACAGGTTGACACTCTTCTTAGAGAGCTGCGCGTCATCCACGATGAGATTGAGATCGAAGCGCTGGTGCTTGGTGTCGGCCTTGCGCAAGGACACGGAAACCGGACCGCTGCGTTCGAACCCCGCGTGCTTGGTCAAGTCGAATTCGAAATAGTTCCGTTCGCCGCGTTTTGACAGCGCCACCAGTTCTTCATGAGTGCGCGCGATGGAGCCGTTGAGATCGTCGCGGGTGGCCGACAAAGAAGTTTCCAGATCGCTGCGGGTCTTATCGAGCGCGTCGCGCGTGTCCTTAAGCTGCTTTTGCTGATCGGTGAGCTGCGCGCGGAGTTGGTTGAACTGCTTGCTGCTGGCCCCGGAGCGTCCGTTCCTGGATGCGGCGGATCTAGGAGATGCTTGCGCGGCTTGGGCGGCGGCCTGCCCGCGGGCCTGTTGCTGCTGCGCGGTAACCATGTCGTTGAGCTTTGCATTCAACGAATCCATTTGCGCGCGCATTTGTGTAGCGTCAGCGTTGCTTTGATTCAGTCGGGTGGCCATTTCACTGACCAGTCCGGACTGATGGAATCCGTAACCAACGCCAAGCGCCGCCACCGCCACCAAAGCGATGATCACGGGAAGCATCCAGCGGCCTGGTGACGGGCCGTTTGAAGCGCTATCAGAAGCTTGGGACCTGTACTCATCATGTTCCATGGTTAACCTTCGACAGAGAACGGTCGGGCGACGTCAGTCTGTCAACAGGCGTGAGGGCCGCCGGAGAGATGAATTGAGCCAAGGCCGATGCTGGGCCGGGGCGCTGGCCGCACGAACTGGCTCGGGGCAAAATTCCCCACGGGCAGTCAAGCAACAGAAATGCCAACGGTTGGCTGGCCGCCCTAAGCGATGTAAGTGCTTTCTATGCAGCCAGGAAGCAACTCAGGGAGAGCAACGGATGGTGGTACTAGTCCCTAGATTTTTTTCCCGAGACCCATCGAAATGCACGACGGTGCGCAAAATCTTGATCTGGCAGCGTTCGCGGAGCCACAAGCGTGGGCCTTCACCCACATGCACGAAGTAAGTCTCTACCCAGCAGCGAATCTAAATCGCAGAATCCTGAGGAGTTACAGCCTTAGCCGAATCCGGCCTTCGATGGTCGGGCCCGTGCATTTTTGCTCCCGTGTGCCTTGCACCGTGACGAGTTATTCCCGAATGGGGGGAGAAATGCGAAAAGTGACGAGTGGTTTCGCGCAAAGTCATCTGGCCTTCCCTAGATTTGCATTGCAGATTTCGGTCGCGACGCTGGTGTGCGCAACTTTTTTTACAGGATGGACCCGCGCGCAAAACCGAGGTCAGCGGACCGATCCGGGCGAAGGCTGCCTGATGTACCGGTCGCCCGTTTCGGGCTCCTATGAAAATATCCCTCTGCTGCACACGGATGCGGCGCTGGATGTCCGCGGCCTGGTTGCTTCGGCAACCGTCACGCAGCAGTACGCGAATTCCAGCAGCACACCAATTGAAGCGGTGTATGTTTTTCCTTTGCCTCACGACGCAGCGGTGTACGACCTGGAGATTCACGTTGGCGACCGCGTGATCCGCGGCGTGATTCATGAACGCGAACAGGCCAAGCAGGTTTACGAACAGGCGAAGTCCGAAGGAAAACACGCCGCCTTGCTGGAGCAGGAGCGGCCGAATATTTTTACGGCGTCCGTGACCAACATCATGCCTGGCGACCAGATCGCGGTGCGTCTGCGCTACGTTCAGCCGCTGAAGTGGGAGGACGGAAAAATCCGGCTGGAATTTCCGATGGTAGTGGGCCCGCGCTACATCCCGGGAACTCAAGCCACAGGGCATCAGGGAACAGGCTGGGCTGTGGATACTGACCGCGTGGCGGACGCTTCGCGGATTACGCCGCTGGTTCGCGATCCGGGTGACCGGCCGGGGCACGACATTTCGGTTTCAGTTGACCTGGATCCGGGTTTTGCGACTGCATTCGCGCACAGCGTTTCGCACGACGCGAAAGTCACACGGCTCGCCGCCGGGCATCAGCACCTGGAGCTAACAGATCGCGCAGTGATTCCCAATCGCGACTTTGTTCTGGAGATTGAACCCGCGGCCAACCGCGAAGTACGGCCGGCACTGTTCCTTTCCAGGGGCGGCGACACCGGCGAAACGTACTTTTTGCTGAGCGCGTTCCCGCCAAGCGTGCAGCCGGCGGAACGCATGCCATCGGAGATGCTGTACCTGATTGACGTCTCCGGCTCGATGCAGGGAACTTCAATTGAACAAGCGCGCGCGGCGCTACTGCGGGCGCTCGACCGTCTGCGGCCGGACGACCGCTTCGGTATCCTGCAGTTCAGCAGCGACTACGGCGAATTGTCGCAGCATCCGCTGCCGGCAACTGCGCAGAACGTGGAGATTGCGCGGCAGTACGTGAAGCGACTGCAGGCGGGCGGCGGGACGGAGATGCTGCCGGCTCTGGTACATCTGATGAGCAAGCCGACGGCGCCCGGATATCTTCGGCACATCGTGCTACTGACCGACGGCGACCTGGGCAATGAGGATGAAATCTTTGCGGCAATGAAGGCCCAACTTGGCGAAGCGCGGCTGTACACGGTCGGAATCGGCAGCGCGCCAAACATGTTCCTGGCGACCAAGATGGCGCAGTTTGGCCGCGGCACCTCAACCCACATTGCGGACATCCACGAGATTGAAAAGCAAATGACTCAATTGCTGGCGAAGATCGAAAGCCCGGTGCTGACGGACTTGGACGTGACCTTCGAAGGGGTGGAAGTGGACGACGTTTACCCGCAGCGTGTGCCGGACCTCTTCAATGGCCAGCCGGTCGAGGTCTACGGGCGAATCACGAAGGGCCGGCACGGTCTGGTGCATCTGCGGGGGCACGCGGGCAATCAGGTGCTGGACCAGGCGATCCCGATCGATACCGGAGCGGCCACGTTTCATCCGGGCATCACGACAATCTGGGCTCGGCAAAAAGTGGAAGACCTGATGGACGGCTGGAGCACGGCGGATGAAAGCGCGCAGCAGGAGATTCGAAGCAGCGTGATTTCGCACGCGATTCGCTACCGGCTGGTGACGAAGTTTACGTCGCTGGTGGCGGTGGAAGAGAAGGTGGTAAATCCCGGCGGTTCATCGGCTAAATCGGAGGTGCCGAATGAGTTGCCTGCGGGTTGGCAGAATGAAACGATCTGGAGCGCGCCGGCCACCGGAACCACTGACGCGTATTGTCGAATGCTTGGGTTGATGCTGCTACTGGCGGGACTGGCGCTATTGTTGGCGGCGCGCAGATTCGGAGCAACATTGTGAAGGTACTGCGATTTGTTGCGGCGGCTTCGCTGATCGCTGGCGGAGCCTTAACGTGCCGCGCGGGCTATCAGCAGGCAAAGGCCGCGCTGGCGGAAACGCTGATTCGAAGAGTATGGAACAGCGGGCTTCGCACTGGAAAAGCGGAAGCGCCGTGGCCAAAGGCGGACCTGCGGCCGGTGGCCCGGCTCCAGATTCCGCGGCTTGGCTACGACGAGATTGTGCTGGAAGGCGCCACGCCGCGGACGCTGGCGTTTGGTCCGGCGCATATGCTCTACGGCGCGCGGTTTGGCGAACACGGGAACCTGCTGCTGGCCGGGCATCGCGACAGCTGGTTTCTGCCTCTGGAAAAGATTGCGACGGGCGACGAAATTCGTCTCGCCTGGTATGAACCACGAAGCCAGTCGCTTAGCGAGCGCCGTTACTACGTTAGCCTTGTTCGGGTCGTGGAACCTACGGAACTGAGCCTGCTCGCACCTACCTCCGAAGATGCTCTCACCTTGTTAACCTGCTATCCGTTCGGCCATCAGAGAAGTTCGCCGCAGCGGTTTATTGTGCGGGCTGTCCCAACCGTCAGAAATTGAAGTTGGCAAACATCCGATCCGCTCTAAGTCCGGATTTCTGCGCGGGAGCAGAAAAATGGCTGACGGTTTCAAGCCGCCAGCCATCAGAGATTCGTGAACGCACTGCTTCTTACTGCTTGTCGTAAACCGCGGTGCTGGTCACGTTCTTTCCGTCGGGACCGGGCGTGGAGGCGGTAACCGTGCGAGTCTTGCCGTCCTTCGACAGCACCACATGAGCGTTGGCTACCTCTTTCCCGCCCTTCTTCAACACAACGTGCAGGGTGTAGTCGTCGATTTTGGTGTAAGCGCGCGTGTCATCGATCGCGCTGCCGGTCGAAGGGTAGTCCTTACCATCCATCTTCCCGGTCCACTCCACGTGGGTCGCCTTTCCGCTGCCATCTACTCCGTCGATGGTGACCTTGACGCTGTCACCCACGGCTTCATAAACGACGGTGTTGTTTTTCGGAGCACCTGGAGGAAACTTGGACTTGGCCTCGTTCAGCTTCCAGGTCCCAAGCAATCCGTCTGCAGCAACCGCGACTCCGACCGCCAGCGTTGAGACCAGCAGGCCGGCAAGCAAGCTCTTCATCTTCATGGTTTTCTCCCTTTAGATTTCGTGGTGGGCCCAATTTGGCGGAGAGTCTAACTCCTGGCTGTTCACTTGGCAACCGACGTCAAGCCTAGCCCAGCGTTCAGATTCCGGGAACGGCATCCGCCGCGCTGGTTTTTCGCCGATTTTCTTGGGAAAATGCGGCAGTTCGCGCGGGTTGTCAGGTGCAACCTGGAGACGGCGCACTTTCCTGGAGTTTTTTATGGGCCGAATTTCACGTAGCTGGGATCTGGTCAGCGAAAGTTTCTCCATTCTGATGGAAGACAAGCAGCTGCTGCTGTTTCCGGTGCTCTCTGGAATCAGTTGCCTGATCGTCACCCTGCTGCTGGGCGTGGGTGAAGTGGCAATTTTCCTGCCGTCGATTCGCGCCGCTGGGATCACGCCGCAGAATTTCCAGCATTCCGCGAATTCGCCGGTTTTTGCCGCGGCGATGTTTGTGATCTATCTGGCCAACTATTTCGTGATCGTGTTTTTCAACGTGGCGCTGGTGGGCGTAGCCAACAGCCGGCTGACCGGCGGGAAGTGGACGTTCGACCAAGGCTTGCAGCTGGCGTGGCAACGCAAGTGGGTGATTCTGCAGTGGGCGTTTGTGGCGGCGACCGTCGGCGTGGTGCTGCGGGCGATTTCCGAGCGGTCCGGTTTAATCGGCAGAGTGGTGGTGGGGATCATCGGCGTGGCGTGGAACATAGCGTGTTATTTCGTGGTGCCGGTGATTGCGTTTGAGGATTTGTCGCCGGGCGCGGCGCTGTACCGCTCGGCGGAACTGTTCACGGAAACCTGGGGCGAGCGGGTGGTGGGCGGATTCAGCCTGGGCATCATCTTCTTTGTGGCCATGATTCCAGGCTTCCTGCTTCTGCCGGTGGGGGTGAAGGCTGCCGGGCCAACCGGACTTTTGATCGGAGCGGCGGCGTTCGGAGCGTACTTGCTGTTGCTGTCGGTGGTCAGCTCGGCGGTGCAGGGGGTTTTCAACGCGGCGTTGTACCGCTATGCCTGCGACCAGCAGGTGCCGCCGGGATTTTCGCGAGACTTGATTCAGGGAGCCTGGGCGGCGAAGGATTAGGGCTCGCCGACAGAGCGCCCAGTCGACCATGAACCGTTCACGGCTAGGCGCACTTGTCGTACCTCGCTGCGCTACCCTTGATTCGGCGGGTTGTGCTATAACGGAGCCGCTGTGAATCCAGCCGCGAAGCCGACCGGTACGTCTCGAGAGCTTGAGGCCGCGAGCAATCGGACCTCGAACCCGGGCCAAGGCTCCGCAGGGAGTATTGGGCCGGAACAGGCATCCTGGTTTTGCCCTGTCTGTTCGACCAAGCTGGAATCGCGGCGCTGCAAGCTGATCTGTAACGTCTGCGGATACTACATGTCTTGCGCGGACTACTACTGATTCGCAGGAATCACAACCAAAAGGCTCGACAACCGGCGGATTTCGGGGGCTATACTTGCAGCCCTTGGCAGAAAGAAATGGTATGATTCCGGGCTCCGGACGAGGTTGCCGCCGGACCCGCTTTCCGATGAGGAGGAAACAACGTGGCATTGAAAATGAGTCAACGCGAAGTGGACGGGGTAACCGTGGTGGCGCTGGACGGGCGGATTGTGCTGGGCGAAGAAAGCAACGCGCTGCGCGAAAAGATCAAGAGCCTGCTGGCGGACGGCAAGAAAAAGATGGTATTGAACATGGACAACGTGACGTTCATTGACAGCGCGGGGCTGGGCACGCTGGTGGCTTCCCATCACACGGCGAAAAAGGAAGGCGCGGCGGTACGGCTGTGCCACCTGGGCAGCAAGTTCCAGGAAGTGCTGCAGATTACCAAGCTGCTGACGGTGTTCGACGTTTCGAACACGGAAGCAGAGGCGGTGGCGGAGTTAGCAAAGTCAAGCTAGCCGGCAAAACCCTCACAAGTTTGGAACAAGAGGCGTGCCTGGGCGCGCCTCTTTTTTTTTGAGCGCGGCCCGAAAACGAATCGCGACCGGGCTGGCTATTGTGACGGCTTCAAATACCTGGGCGGCTGATGGTGGCCCCAGGGATCGTAGGTGTGGGCAAAGACCAGGCGCTCGGCCAGCGGTGGGTGCGAGTACAGCCAGAAGGTAATGAACGGAGGCGGATTGGGATCGGCCAGGTCCAGCTCGCCCATGGCCTGGAAGGAATGCGCCGCCACCTGGGAGGAATTGGGAACGATGCCGTGAATGAGTTCGAGGCCAAACACATCGGCGTTGTGTTCCTGCAGGCGGCTAAAACCATTGACGACCGGAGAAGCGAGAAACATGATTCCTTCGAGGATTAGGAGAAGAACGGCCAGGGCGGCCCAATCTTGCGGGCCGTAGATTTTCCAAGTGCCGCCCCAGCGGTCCGTCATCTTCTGGAGCAATCGATAGGTAAGATAAAGATAGAGCAGCAGACCCAAAGCGAAAAAAAGAAAACCATTGCGAACGTGATTCAGGACGTAGTGTCCGGACTCGTGCCCGAAGACGAAAAGCGTCTCGTCCGGAGTCATCTTGTGGATGAGATTGTCGTAGATGACCACGCGCTTGGAAGAGCCGAAACCGGTGACGTATGCGTTGATCTGGTTGGTCTTGGTGCTGGCGTCCATCAGGTACATGCGTTCGCGGGGAATGTTCAGCCCGGCGCGCTCGGTAAGCTGTTCCAGACGGACGGCAAGTTCGGGCTGGTGACTGGTGAGTGGCTCGAACTTGTGGAACAGCGGATCGATGATCAGCGGATACAACACCATCACGCAAAAAATGATCGGCAGCGACGCCAGCCAGAAATAGAACCACCAGCGCTTGGGACTGGCGCGCATCACGGTGAAAAGGAGCATGCCCATCAGTGTGAGAAAAACAAGGGTGATGGCTTCTTCCTTGCTCCAGTCCAAAAACCAGGAGCCCCAACGCTGCACGGACTGCTGGTAGCGCAGGGACAAATCATGCCAAACGATGTGCACCGGGAGGTCCGCGAGATCGAGCACGATAATCAGGATGGGAAGGAAGATGATCCCCTGTAATGTGCGGTTTTCCGTATTACGCTGGGCGAAATCGCGGATGCGAGCGACCCAGCCAAATCGCAAGGCCACCAGCAGCGCTGCAAAGCCAATGAAGACCGAGAGAAAGTACAGGGTGTAACCGGCGCGGGAGTAGGCGACCGCTTTCTGGTAGCGTTCGTGCGAAAGGGTGTAGCGTTCGGTCTCGGTGGCGTTGGCGGGAGGTTGGGGCTGATCGGCGGGGGGTTCCATCTGCTGCGGGGGAGCGGTGCGTACGGTGGGGGTTTCCTGCAAGGCGTATACGGGCCTCGCAAGAAAGCCGCTACAGATGCAGGACAAAACGGTCGCGGCGAGCAACAACGCACGCAACATGCGTTGAAATAGCATCCAACCCTCTCGCACCGGGAGCATAAACCTAGCCTGAGCGGCCCACCAAGCCGTTCCGGCGGGCCGAGTATGAAACAGTTGTTGCGCGGCTGCAAGTGCGGCGAGACGGCCTGAGCAGTCCAGAAATGCCGGACGCGACGCCTACCTAGGGCTTAGATGGTACGACCCGCCGGAAGGAAAGCGGCCGCGGGTGAGAATTGAGGCGATTTTTAAATATTAGTGATGAGCAGTTTTCAGGCAGTAATTGCGAATGGCGCCGCCGGTGGCCACGCTGGCGTGAACGATGGACGTCCAGCGCTCCAGGCGGTGGTGATGGTAGCGATGGAACAGGTAGGAGGCTCCGATGGAAACCGCAGTGCCGCCGGCCTCGATTGCGGCAAAAGCGGCATGATTGTCCACGATGTCGTTGGTCAGCAGAGCTTCGTTGACCCCACGACGGCGGAAATTCAAGGTCGAGGAGTAGTCCAGTGCCCGGGAAGCGCCGACGGCGGCAAAGAGCCAGCCGTTTTTTCGATCCCAGAAGGGATGCTCATCGGCGGGCACTGCTTGGGGGTTTCCGGAATCGGATGGAGATTGTTGGGGCAGTAGAAGCGATGAGCGCAAGAACTCGGCGCGCGTTGGGCAGCCACTGGCGTGCCACGAGCCAGATCCGAAGAGGTTCGTCGTGAGGGTAAGCGGGGCTGGCTTCGCCTGGACGCAGGTTGCACAGCAACCGGGCAAAGATGTCGAAGGTGCTGAGTGGGTCGTCGCTGCCGCCATGAAAAACAAGGCAGCGGCTGCGGCAAGGCCGTGGATTACGCGGCGGAAGGCCGCGCAGGAACTTGGAAACGGGAAAGAAGTCTGCAATTTCAGCTCACTCGCCGTCATGCGAAGTTAGTGGACAACCATCTTAGCGGAATTTCGCACTTGGTGATGGACGGAAGAAAGCGCGTTGGTTGTCGGCCGGGGCGGGCTTTCTGACCCGCAAGCGCAGTGAACGTGATGCATAAGGCGCGTCGCTGGGCTTGCGGATTGCACACGGCCTTGCGCGGGCGTATGGTCAAATGGGGAAATTACGAGGTACATCGCCATGACACTACGCCAGCGCCTCTCATTTGCTGCCCTTTCCAGCGTCCTGATGTTGACGACCGGCTTCACGCTTTACGCGCAGTCTTCCGATACCGCGCCGTCGGTGGCCGAAGCGGCGCGGCGGGCGCGCGAGCAGAAAAAGAATGCGGCCAAGCCGGTGCGTACGGTCACCGATGACAATCTGCCAAAGCCGGTGGCTGGCGACGTGAATGTGGCCGGAACGCCGGCACCAGCAACCGAAGCGGGCGCAGCGCAAACTGGGGCTGGCGCGGCCACGGCCACGGGTCCGGCCGCAGCAGGAGCCGGTGCGACACCCAATGCCGCGGATCAGCAGACGCTCAAGCAGAAGAAGGCGCAAGCCGCCGCGGAATTGGAAAAAATGACGAAACAATTGGCGTACGCCGAGCACGAATTGGATGTGCTGCAGCGCAAGCTGGCGCTGGATGACGATGCTTATCACTCCAAGGCGGACTACGAGCGAGACACGGCGGGAAAAGCGCTGCTGGATCAGGACGGCAAGGTGATCGCCGACAAACAGATTGCCATCGAACAGATCAAGGCCAAGATGGCAGAGCTGCAGGCAATTGCCGGAGACGCTCCTGCGGACAAGAGTGCCCAGGAAAATTAGCGCTGCAGCGGCCACATATACCGAAAGAGCGGTCCTCGCCGGTCGGAACCGAACCACGCAGAAGCTGCAAGGGTTCAAGCCTCAAACGTAGGGTCAGAGCGCTTGAGGCTTGGACCGCTACAGGGCCCGCGCGAGCGCTGGGCAGCCGGGAGAGGCTGGGCTACTTCGGTTCGAGGACCAGCGGCAAGCCGTTTTTGGAGTTGCCGACGACGATGACCTTGGTATTGCTGCTGGTGGCCAGTTTTTCGGTGGCTTCAATTCCCTTCCATTCGAGCAGTTGCGGGCTGATGCCCTGGGCGACGATTTTTTGAAAGTCAGCGATACCCTGGGCTTCGATGCGCTTGCGTTCGGCCTCGCGCTTTTCTTTGTCCAATACGAAATTCATCCGCAAGGCATCCTGCTCGGCTTGCTGCTTGCCTTCGATCGACTTTTTCACGTCCGCCGGAACCTGCACGTCGCGAAGCAGAACGGCTTCAATGACGATGCCGCGTGGCTTCAGTTGTGCGCTTAGCTCTTTCTGAATTTCCTCCTGCACCAACTCGCGTGCATTGGTGTAAAGAGCGTTGGCGCTGTGGGCAGAAGTCGCGGCTCGAATGGAGGAGCGAAGGGTAGGTTCAACGATCTTTTCGGCGTAGTTTTCGCCAACCGTCTGAAAGACTTGCGCCGCCTGGTCGCGATCCAGGTGGAAAAGCAAAGAGGTATCGAGCGCCAGCATCAGGCCTTCGTTGGAGGGCGTGTTAGCGCTTTCCTTGACGGATTGGGTTTGGATTGTCAGTTTTTGAACCGACTTGAGCGGATTGATGAGGTGAAGGCCTTCACCGAGCACATCACCGGTGACTTTGCCGAACAGCGTGAGTACGCCGACGTTACCAGTCGGCACCGAAGTGATGCTGGACCAGAAAAGAATCAGAAGTACGATCACAACGACAATGCGCAAAAAGCGGTTGCGCAACGTGGCGAGACCGGGCATGGCGTTGAGTGAGCCACCGACATCGAATGTGCGTCCTGAACTGGTCATGTTGTCCTCCGACTTAAGCCGGTTAAGACCGGGCTAATCATGGTTTGCTGCCTTCATCATGTAATACGAAATGGCGGAACGGAAGCTTCGTGAAATCGCGCGGCAAGCGGGCAACGGCAAAATGGCGAAAGTTTCACAGGAAATCCACACAGATGAAACCGGGCCCCTATAGATTGTGTGGTTTGTCCTTGACACCACCGGCGAAACCACATGACAATCCGGCATTGTCTTGGTGTTTGGAATGCTGCTTCGGGCGCACGACAGTCGGCAGATTGCCGACTGGGCCCACTGGGGGAAGCAACATGCAATACTTGCCGGGCTGGACCGTGCAGTGTATTAACCAGGATTGTTCGGCGCGCGGACATTGGTTGCGCGCGCATCTTTCCGGCCCCAACGCGGGGCTGGAACTTTGTCCGAGTTGCGGAAGCCCCTTACAGGCAGTACCCCCACCGATAGGACCGCGGCTCCGGATGCGTCCTCGTCCGCTGGCTGGCCGGCCACCGTTGCGGCCGAGACCGCGATAGCTCTATTCAACCTAGCCGCCGTCAGTTACTCCGAGCGGAGCAGCAAACCTTACGTGCTGGCTTGGCCGAGTCGGGCACCGTTGTGTAGAATCTTCGCAATGACCTCGGCCCTTCTGAATTAAGCACGTTGTCTTGGCCTGATGCGCTGAATCCCTAAACGAACCTAAATCTCGATGAGGCCTTTTTCGAGCATTTCTTCGTCGCTGAGCCAGAGGTCGGGGATGTTGGCCGAACCGAGGCGGAGAATGTCTTCCAGCGCGCCGCGCACTTCGGACAATCTGAAGTCCACGCCGAGACGGTCGAGCAGGTCGAGGAGCGGTTGCGCGCCTTCGGCGAGGAGCGGCTTGGGCCGGACGTCGGTGCGATCCAGGCGATGATAGGTGAGCACGTAGATGGCGTTGCCGCCGAAGCCGTGCCGGACAATGTGCAAGAACCCTCGGGTCTGAGTGAGGGCTGTCGTTGGAGCCAGTGCGGTGCGGGGTGCGGAGGCGCTCATCGCGTCATTCGCTCCTGAGCCGTAATCACGTCAGCTGCACCCGCTCGTGCTTCCGCAGTTTTCACATTTGTAGCAAGCGCCGTTGGGCACCATTAACATGCCGCATTCGCTGCAGGTTGGCGCGCCTTCATGGGCGTTGCTGGGAGAAGTGCGCGGCGTAACGGGATCGGCCGGCTTGATCGCTGGCGGAATCGCCAGGGTGGTTTGCATCGGGGCGTTAACTAGACCCGTTTCCGGCGCGTGGCCGTTGAGCTTGAGATAGTCCGAGGAGATGAAGCGGCCGCCGAGCCAGCGTGCGATGTAGTCCAGCACCGACGAAACGAAGCGGATATTGGCGTTGGCGGTGATGCCGCTGGGCTCGAAGCGTGTGTTGAGCAGCTTGTCCACGAAGACCTTGAGCGGAACGCCGTACTGCAGGCCGATGGAGATGGTCAGCGCGAGGCCATCCATGACGCCGGAAAGCGTCGAGCCTTCCTTGGACATCTTAATGAAGACTTCGCCGGGGCGCTGGTCTTCGTACAGCCCAACGGTGATGTAGCCTTCATGGCCGCCGACACTGAATTTGTGAGTGACCGAAGCGCGCTCGGCAGGCATCTTTTCGCGCTGGGCGCGGGCAAAGAGTTCGCGTTGCATAGGTTCAGCCACGGCTGCTACGACCGCTTCGGCAGCCTTGTCCTTCTTATCTTTCTCTTTATCACCGCCGGCGTTTAGCGGCTGGGACTTCTTGGAGTTGTCGCGATAGATGGCGACAGCCTTGAGGCCCAGCTTCCACGACTCGACGTAGGCGTCCATGATGTCTTCGATCGTGGACTCTTCCGGCATGTTGATGGTTTTGGATATGGCGCCGGAAAGGAACGGTTGGGTTGCGGCCATCATCTTGACGTGACCGGTCCAGGAGATGGAGCGGCCCCCGCCCGCGGGAGCCAGCGAGCAATCGAAGACCGGAAGATTTTCGGCTTTGAAGTGCGGAGCGCCTTCAACGCTGCCGGTCTTGTCGATATGAGCGACGATTTCGCTGGTTTGCTCGGGAGTGTAGCCGAGCTTCATCATTGCTTGCGGTACGGTGTTGTTGACGATCTTGATGACGCCGCCGCCGACCAGCTTCTTGTACTTCACCAAGGCCAGATCGGGCTCGATGCCTGTGGTGTCGCAATCCATCATGAAGCCGATGGTACCGGTAGGAGCAAGAACCGTGACCTGCGAATTCTTGAAGCCGTGCTGCTCGCCGAGGGAGAGCGCATCATCCCACGATTCCTGCGCGGCGAGGAAAAGCTGCGGCTGGACGTTTTCCGGATTGATGCCGCGAACCGATTCACGGTGCACGCGGATGACGTCGAGCATGGGTTCGCGGTTGACGGCGTAGCCGGGGAACGGTCCCATGCGTTCAGCGACGCGCGCAGACTGGGCATAAGCTTCGCCGCACATCAGAGCGGTGACGGCGCCGGCTACGTCGCGGCCTTGGTCCGAGTCGTAAGGCAGGGCCATGGACATGAGCAGCGCGCCGAGATTGGCGTAGCCCAAGCCGAGCGGCCGGAAGTTGTGCGAATTTTCAGCGATTTTCGGCGTGGGATAGCTGGCGAAGTCCACCAAGATTTCCTGCGCGGTGATGGTCACATCCACGGCGTGCTTGAAGGCGGCGACGTCAAACTGCCCACTGCTGTTGACGTACTTCAATAGGTTCAGCGACGCCAGGTTGCAGGCCGTGTCGTCAAGGAACATGTATTCCGAGCAGGGATTGCTGGCGTTGATGCGCGCTGTGGTCTTGCAGGTGTGCCAGCGGTTGATGGTGGTGTCGTACTGCATGCCAGGGTCGCCGCAGTGCCAAGTGGACTCGGCCATCTTATATAGCAGGGCGCGGGCGCGGAGCTTCTCGGCGGGCTGGCCGTCGGTGACGTTCTTGGTCCACCAATCCTTATCCTGCTCGGCCGCGCACATGAAGTCGTCGGTGACCCGCACGGAGTGGTTGGCGTTCTGGAAGAAGATGGAGCTGTAGGCTTCGCCGTCGATGGCCGGATCGTAGCCGGCGCGGATCAGTGTGTGAGCCTTCACTTCTTCCCTGTGCTTGCACTCGATGAATTCGACGATGTCCGGATGGTCCACGTTGAGGATGACCATCTTGGCGGCGCGGCGTGTTTTGCCGCCACTCTTAATGACGCCGGCGAAGGCGTCAAAGCCTTTCATGAAGCTGACTGGGCCGGATGCGATGCCGCCACCAGAGAGGGTTTCTTTGCTGCCGCGCAGCGCGGAGAAGTTGGTGCCGGTGCCGGAGCCCCATTTGAAGAGCATGCCTTCGGTGCGGGTGAGGCCCATGATAGATTCCATGCTGTCGCTGACGGAATTGATGAAGCATGCGGAGCACTGCGGCTTGGGCTGCACGCCGACGTTGAACCAGACCGGCGAGTTGAAAGCCATTTTTTGTTCGACGAGAAGGTGGGTGAGTTCATCCTTGAAAGCGTCGCGCGATTCCTGGTCGGCGAAGTAGCCGCCCTCTTGGCCCCAGCGAACAATCGTATTCACGACGCGGCCGATGAGCTGGCGCACCGAGCCTTCGCGCTCCGGTGTGCCGGGCTTGCCGTGAAAATATTTGCTGGCGACGATGTTCGTGGCGGTTTGCGACCAATTTTTGGGAACGTCAATGTCTTCCTGGCGGAAGATGGTCACGCCCTTCTCGTTGCCGATCAGCGCGGTACGCTTTTCCCATTCGACGGCAGCAAAGGGATCTCTGCGCCCATCGGTGAAGAATCGCTCGAAAACCAGGCCAGCGTGCGTTTCCGGAACCCTTGCCGCCACCGATTTGCCGTGCAACGCCTGCTTCACTGTCGCCATCCTGTTCCTCCTAACACATCAGGGGTTGTGCGACCAACCCTGAAAACCCTGCGGCGGGTTCCATTTGATGCGCGAGGAACCCTTTTATTTTACGCCTCCGCCGATTCGGAGGGCGATGCGCGATCAAGTACTGGTTTTTCAGTTTGTTACGCTTGGCTGTATCGTGAAAGCTCGCCGATTTTTTCACCCGTCCAGCACGAAAAAAGCGCCGCCCCTAGGGCGTCCGCAAACGACAACGACCCGCCATCAGGCTGTTTGCGGTTCCAAACGCCCAAAAGCAAGTCCCTTGCTTCGCGCAGAACAAGAGCGCGGAGCAAAAACTACGCGCTGAATTGTGGTGCGAAAAAATCCGGGCTGGCTTCGTGAAAATAAAAAAACGAGCTAAGTCCCCGACCGGGCTCGTCTGGCGCTTCCACGATCCGCCGAATCTGGAAATGAAGTATTGACGCACAATGATTTTCTGTCAAGGGAAAAAACACAGTATGTGGAAGAATTTTTTCTAATACGCCTATATCTAGTGGTGGTGTTTCGCAAGCAGCCATAGGACGACATGCACGCCGCATTGCCGTGACACATCTAAGTGACTCAGAGCATTTTGGCTTATGCAAATTTCAATGCTGCGCGCTGGCATTCTGATGGTGTTCGTGTTTTGCACCGGCGGCTGCTTGCACCACGAAAACAAAGTTCCGGCGAACGCCGTAGAAAAGATGGGCGAGGCTCCGACGGCGTTTGCAGAAAAGATTCGGTTGCGCGGTGTATCGAACGTGGGAAAGGTCGATGAGTTTCTCTATCGCGGGTCCCAGCCAAATGACCAGGGACTAAAAGAGCTCAAAGGGCTGGGCATTACGACTGTTGTGGATTTGCGCGGAGAGAGACAGGGCCGAGCGGCGAGAGAGCGCCAGCGGGCAGCGGAACTGGGAATGAAATTTGTGAATATTCATGCGAGTGGATGGTCTCCACCAAAAGACGCCGAGATTGCCGAGTTCTTTTCGCTGACGCAGGAGCGCCCGAAGGAAAAACTGTTCGTGCACTGTTGGCTTGGCGATGATCGCACCGGCGTGTTTCTGGCGGCGTACCGGATCGCGTTCCAGCACTGGACGGCGGAACAAGCTCTGGCCGAGATGAGGTATTACCATATGAAAGAGTTCTGGCATCCGGCGATGATCCGTTACATTCGCGCTTTTCCGAAACACTTGGAAGAGTCCAGAAAGCTTGCGCCGTACCGGCGCCAGGCCAAGCTGTCGCCCCCGGGAAACAATGACACCCGGTTGGCGGCATCGTACTCTTTTCTTCCGTACAA
Organism: uncultured Acidobacteriaceae bacterium; assembly: GCA_964594885.1. GTDB lineage: Bacteria > Acidobacteriota > Terriglobia > Acidiferrales > UBA7541 > Acidiferrum. Next base: position 28,705 of record CAZQOB010000007.1, on the reverse strand, counting down.
CCGTTAGCTAGACTGGGCTCTTCTAATGGGTATGCCTCGTAAATTCTGTTGTTTCATGGTGTGCGCGCTTTTGTGCACCCAGCCGCTCCTGGCTCAGTCGACTGCCTCGCCGGTGATGCAATCGGCGTATGGTGAAAAGTTGAAGCTGCCGGGAGTGCACAACGGTGGCCGCATCAACGCCGTGCTGTTTCGCGGAGCGCAGCCACAAATGCAGGGCTTGCAGGAACTGAAAAAGCTCGGCGTGACTACAATCGTTGACTTGCGCGGAGAAGATCTCGATAAACAGAAGTGGGAACAGACACAGGCGGAAGCCTTGGGAATGCGTTTTGTCAGCATACCCGTGAGCGGATGGAGCCCGCCAAACAACGACCAGGTGGCGAAGTTCCTTTTGCTGTTCAGCGCAAAAGAGGGAAAAGCGCTGGAAAAGGTTTTTGTCCATTGCCGCTTCGGCGACGACCGTACCGGGGTGTTCGTCGCGACGTATCGCATGGCGTATGAAGGCTGGCTGCCGCAGCAAGCGATGAATGAAATGTACTTTTTCGGCTTCAACGGATTCTGGCATCCTTCGATGAAATCTTTTATCCGGGATTTCCCCGCGCGACTGAAAACTTCGCCCGAGCTAACGCAGTTCCATCCGTCCGGGCTGGAATCCGGGAAATAGACGCCCGGGCTACCCCCTCATCTCCGTTAACCTATTAAATCTAAACGTGATAATGGAACCTCAGCGGTAGTACTCCCGTTTCAGGCACAACGGAACTTTGGCTCCATTGGAGCCGGCCGGCACTTTCAGGAAAAATTGGGCCAGAACGGAAGGTCCCCATGCAAGTCGGACGGTATCAGTTGTTTGAAACTTTGGGCGTCGGCGCCACCAGCCGGGTGGCGCGTGGTTTCGACCCGCTGATCGGCCGGCCAGTAGCCGTGAAGCTTTTTCCATCGGAACTGGCCCAGGGCGCCCTGCGCGACCGTTTTCTGCGCGAAGCCCGGGTCATCGGACAGCTAGCTCATCCCCACATCGTCAGCCTGCACGATATGGGTATCGAAGAGTCCACGCAAACTCCGTATCTGGTGATGGAGTTCGTTGATGGCCTGGCGCTGGACCGTATTCTGGAGAAAGGCACCATTCCGTTTCCGCGAGCCTGTGCCTGGATCGGGCACGCCGCCGAGGCTCTTGAAGTCGCTCATCGTCGTGGCGTCATTCATGGCGACGTAAAGCCCGCCAACATCTTGATCACCGGCGAAGGCAAAGTAAAGTTGACGGACTTCGGCATGGCCCGCGTGGCCCGGCGCGACACCGGAGACTCGCCACTGCTGGGAACTCCAGCATATTGGTGCCCCGAGCAGATCATGGGACGGCCGCAGGACGCTCGCTCCGACATCTTCTCTCTTGCGGTAGTGCTGTATGAGATGGTGACCGGAACCAAGCCGTTTGAAGCCGATACGCTGCAGGGCGTTTGCAATCGGGTGCTGTCGTCGACGGTAACGCCGCCGTCACACCTGCAAACTTCGATTCCTACGGGGTTTGATGAGCTGATTGGCTCGAGCCTGGCCAAGAATCCCGAAACTCGAATGCACTCTGCCGAGAAGCTGGCGCAGGCGCTTTATCCGTTTGCCCGGCGCAAAGTCACCGCCGGCGAAGCGACTAAGGCGGCCCCGGCTGCCACAACCTCGCTGCGCGACCGCGCTTCACGCCTGCTGCGGTCGGCGTAGGCATTCGTCGAGCAAGGACTCTCGACCAGCGCGCTTCGCTTGCGGTTTGAGGCTTGGTCAGCTGGCAATGTTTCACCGGGCATCCCGAGTGTAGAAACGGTCATCCTAGGACACTCGGGCGGAGGCTAGTGTAAGAAACGGCATAAAATCCCGTACTTTCTCTTGGCCATCGGCCCCGCGCTAGAACACACTGAAGATTGCCAGCAGCTAAGTAAGAGAAAGCAGGTCCCAGCCCATGATTCGTTACTTTCTGGCGGCGGTGGTTTGTGTCGCCAGCCTGTGCGGCGTCGCTTCAGCGCAGAGTCCGGAGGTTAAGCCACTGCAGATCCAGGCAGGGCAGGTTCTGACTTTTTACCTGCAGACCCGTCTGCGCGGCGCCGGCGAAAGCGCCGTCGATCTCCTGCCGGCCGGAACCGTTCTCAAAATAAAAATGCTGGATGCCATTGATTCCGCCACGGATCGCGATGGCCTGCTGTTCCGTGGAGTGGTTGTGGCGCCGGTAGTCTCCGGGGACGTTGTGGTGATCCATGCTGAAGCAGAAGTGCAAGGAGTCTTCGCGCTATTAAGGAGCAGGAACCATCCAAACGGTTTCCGTTACGAACTGCTGGTGACCGGCATAAAGGATCGGGACCAAGCGTTTGAATTAACAGCATCCCTCACGCCCTCTCTTTTCGACGGCGGCAACGCCGGCGCCGCCCCCACTGAAAAAACCGCTAGCCCGATTCCCATTGCTGATTCTCCTTCCCCGCAGGCCACGGGGACCGCGCAAAAATAAAAGCGGACCGGCACCGCACATCTCAGACTGCACATCGCAGATCGCAATTGGCATCCGTCGTCCTGAAAGGCCTATCGTGGAGGCCTTCTTAAGGCACTGGCATCACAGAATTCCATCGAGCGAAGACTGGATAGGAACCTACTCCCACCTAACCTCGGGAAATTGCCCCGGCACAGCGAGACCGAGAAGAATCACTCCTATACAGGAAGAGTTTTCCGGTACTAGAACCACTGTTCCAGTTTTCGTGCAGCGCCCAGATTGGCGTCGCAAAGATCACATTACACAAGAGATAGAAGAGAGTCTCGGACCTTGCTCTAAGGTTGGCCAACATTCTGCAGCGTTGCCGGTACCAGTCACAAAACCTTGGAGGCTGTTTGATGAAGAACCTTTCGAGAGTGTTGTTCTCTGTTTTGGCCGCATTTTCCCTGGTGCTGCTACTCAGCGCGTCGCCCTTAACCGCGACGCCGCCAGGTCAAGATCCGGCCAAGGACCCGGCTGCGCAACAGACGCTGTCGGTATCTGGAAAGATCGCAACGGTTGACGCTACTTCCTTCTCGCTCACAGTGGCTGATAAAGGAACGAGTCAAGTGAGCACAACCGGCGCGACTAGCCCAAAGACCATGACCTTCACCATCGACAAAAACACGACCGTAGACGGCAAGTTGAAAGTTGGCGCGAACGCTGACGTTACCTACCGCCAGGAAGGCGGCAACAACATCGCGATTAGCGTCCATGTGAGCTAACCGGTTCAATCCAAAAACCCCAAAATGCCAAGGCTCTCCAAAGTGAAAGCCTTGGCATATTCTTTTCCTGGCGCGAGTGGGAAGCCTCGGATGGTCGAAGTTCTTCGTCCTTCCGCACGCTGAGGCTGGCGGCGGGTTTTGGACGTTGCGTGTGCCGTCTCGTCGCGGCCTGACTTGATTTATTCGTAGCGCAGGGCTTCGACGGGGTCGAGCCTGGCGGCTTTTACGGCCGGCCACACGCCGAAAACCAGGCCGATGGTGACGCTGACGCTCACGCCGAGCACGGCCGACCACAGCGGCACGATTCCGTGCCAGCCGAGCGTGGCGCGGATCAGCAACACCAGTCCGAGGACCAGCACCAGCGCGATGACGCCGCCGGCTCCGGTGAGAGTCATGGCTTCCAGCAGGAACTGCCAGGTAATGTCCTTGCTCTTTGCGCCGATGGCTTTGCGGATGCCGATTTCGCGGGTGCGTTCGGTGACGCTAACCAGCATGATGTTCATCACGCCGACTCCTCCGATCAACAAGCCGATTGCGCTTAACACCATCGTGCCGAGATAAACCATCAACATGATTTTGTGGAACTCTTCCACTGCCTGCGTCGCGGTAGCGATGGAGAAGTTATTCTTGCCGTTGTAGGCAACGTTGCGCCGCCGTCGCAGGATCTCCGTGACTTCGTCCACCATCTGATCCAGCTGCCCGGGATAGGCCTGCACGCGCATGTTGATCTCGTCGGCCGCGGGGTAGATCTTCTTGAAGGTGTTGAACGGAATGAGAACACGCTTGTCGTCGTTATTCATGCCGAAGCCGCCCTTGGGCTTTTCCACGACCCCCACTACCAGGAAGTCGGTGCCATCAATCATGACGTCCTTGCCGACCGGATGGCCTTCGGGGAAAAGCACCGGCGCGGTGTTTTCGCCAAGCATGACCACTTTTTCGCGGTGCAGGTCGTCGCCCTCGGCGATAAAGCGGCCTTCGAGCGTGGAGGCGTTGGCATAGACTTGGCCAAAGTTCGGCTGCACACCACGGAAGTCAATGGCCGAAACTTCGCCGGCCTTGGTCCGCACCGTGTGGGTCTGGTTCCAATTTGTTTGAATGAATGCGGTCACATCCTTGACGGCGCGGCTGCCTTCCTTGAGGGCGTTGGCGTCTTCAATCGTGAGCGGCTTGCGCAGGCGCTCTTCCAGGGGCATGTTGCCACCGTGGAAGCCTTGATCCCATTTGGAAACGAACGCAGTGTCCGCACCGAATTGTTTCACGTTCTCCTGAATGGTGTAGTCAAAGCCGGTAAGCAGCGCAGCGACGAGCATGATCACACTGACGCCAAGAACAACTCCGAATATGGTCAAGGCGCTGCGCATTTTGTGCGCGCGCAGGGTGTCCATCGCCTGCTTCAGATTTTCGCCGTGGGCCTGAGCCATGGGACGCTTATCCTTCCGAGCGCAGCGCTTCAATCGGGTCGAGCTTGGCCGCGCGCATGGCGGGATAGATCCCAAAGAAGAGTCCGACCCCGGTGGAAAGCATCAGCGAGATAATTACGGCACTCATGGGAGTCAGCATGGGCAGCGAGATTGTGGCCCGAACGATCAGAACCACGATGTACGCACCAAGCAGGCCCAGCAAACCACCGACGGTCGCCAGCACTCCCGATTCGGTAACGAACTGCAACAAGATGTGCTTTTTCCGCGCACCCAACGAACGGCGGATGCCGATCTCGCGCGTGCGTTCGGTAACGCTGGCCAGCATGATGTTCATGATCACGATGCCGCCGACGACCAGGAAGACACTGACGATTCCGATCGCGGCTGATGCCAGCGTGCCTGTCAGGTCGTGCCAAAGCGCCATGATCGAGTCGGAGCCCAGAATGGCGAAGTTGTCCGGCGCGTTGTAGGCGAGATGGCGCTTGGCGCGCATAAACATGCGTGCTTCATCCTCCGAAGCTTGCATCATTTCGGCGCCAGGAGCCTGGATGAAGATGCCCACCCAATCCTGCTGCTTGTGAAACTCTTTCTGGTAGGTGTGGATGGGCATGATGACGAAATTGTCCAGCGATTGCCCGAAAGCGCTGCCCAGCGGAGCAGCCACCCCGATGATTTGGTATTCGTGGGTTTCCGCGCGGAAGGATTTGCCGATGGGATCGACATTCGGAAAGAGTTTGCTGGCAACGTCGGCGCCAACGAAAGCGACCTCGGCCCGGTGGTCATCATCAGCTTCGGTGATCATGCGGCCCTGGGCGACCGAGATGTTGCGCACGTCGGCGTAGTTGGGGGTGGCGCCGGTAACGTCGCAGCGTTCGAGACGCTCGTTGCCAGCCTTGAGGTTAATGTTGCGGTCGTCGGTGGCAGCGATCGCGCGGGCCGTTTTCATGTTGTCGCGCAGATACTCGTAGTCGTCCATCTGAATCAGCGGGCGCTTCTGGGCCTTGATCCAGGCATCCTGGCTGGTGATGATTCCGAAGCGATCGACGAGAAACACGTTGGCGCCGAGATTGGCGATGCGGTCGGCGACGTAGAAATTCATACCGGAGACAAAACTCATCACTGTGACCAAAGTGGTGACCGCGAGAATGACGCCCAACAGCGTCAGGAAGCTGCGCAGCTTGTGCGCTCGAAGCGAGTCCAGCGACAGGCGGATGGTTTCGAAAACCGTGACCAGCGACCGCTGGAAACGGCCGAGAGCGCGTGTGTCTGCGGCTCGAGCGCTTACGCCCACATGGTTCAGTCCTGCAAGCGGTGCGACACCCAATTTGTTGTCTCCCGAGGGGTTCCGGCACGTCCGCATCTTTAATACGTGCCGGCACACGATTTCGTTCATTGATTAGACGCTCTGGACGTGCAATTTGCTTCGTTTCGGGGCGCGAAAATCATTCTATTCCGGGTGAAGCTGCCGAAGGAACCCAGGGAAAAAATGAAGCGACTTCAATTTGCTTGTTTTCAATAGTTTACATGAACGACAAGCAGGCCTAACAGACTTCCGGTATTGTGGGATAGTGACCGATGCAACATCCTGGTTGGCGGTCGAATCGAACCGACATGCGCGAAAAGGCGTAGAGTGTGCTTTTGAGGGTTTTCGTGACGGCTTCGACCAAAATCGTGGGGCTGGTCCTGCCGGTCGCAGTGCTGGGCCTAACGAGCCAACTGGCTGTTTCGGGCGGCGCGGCGCCCGGGGCGGCGGACTCGGCGGCGGCCAAGCAGCAGCTATTTGTCCAGGTTGTTGACGGCCTGAAGCAGGCCGAGCGCGCACAGTACCTCTACGAACGGATTGAGAAGGTCGAGACGCGTAAGCAGGCGGGCGACGCCGCGCCGGCGAACGTGCGGGTGGCGCGAGTGGTGCCGGCCGGTACCGGCATGGCAAAGATCACCCTTGGGCCTGATGAAAAACCCCCTAGCGCTGACGGCTACCGGTACGAGCTGGACAAGCTTGTGAAGTTTCTGATTTGGGCGGCGGAGAACGGGCAGCCGCAGCGTGAGGCGTACCAGAAGGTTCAGAAGAAGGAAAAGGAACGCGAAGATCTGATTGATGCGACGCGCAACGCTTTTATTTTCACGTTCATCGGCCAGGAACAGCGGGGCGAGCGAACGCTTTCGAAGTACCGCATGGAGCCGAACCCGTCGTTCAGGTCAACGAATCGCGCGAATTCTGTCTTCGCGAAAGTGAAGGGATTTGTCTGGATTGACGATGCTTCGCATCAGATGGCTCGCGTGCAGGGCGAAGTGACCGACGACATTTCGCTCGGGATTTTTCTGGCGAAAATTTACAAAGGCAGCCGCTTTCTGCAGGATCGCTACGAAGTCGCGCCAGGATTATGGTTGCCGACGTTTTCGCAATACGACTTCGACGGGCGGAAGTTTTTTTCCAGTTTTGGCCTGCACGAAAGGACTTTCTACGGCGGATACAGGCGGATCGGCCCGCCGACCGAGGCACTGCCAAAGTTCCAGGCAGAACTCGGGCAGCTCGATACCAGCAAGACACACTCTTCGAACAACTGATACAACCGCAGCGAGATAAGCGGGTTAAATGGGGTAACGAGGTGCGCCGCGATGATTCCCCATATCCTTTCTCGTCGCTGGTCCCGCCTGCTGGCGTGCTCTTGCCTTTTGCTGATCACCCCGGCACGAGGAATGGCGCAGGATGCGCCGGCCGCTGCCAACCAGCCGGCTCCCGTTAGCAAGGAAAAAACGAAAAAGGTCTATACCAACGACGATGTTGCGAGCCCGGCTCAACCGACTGCCGAAACACCGAAGCCTGCCGGTGGCAGATCAACCGGCACGAGAACGGGCAGCGGTGATCCGCGCCTGGCGCAGACCTTGAAAACCAGGTTGGAGAAGCTCGCGGGTCAGCTGAAGGACACCGATCAACAGCTCATCGAGCTGAAGAAATTTGCCGCCGGTGAGACCGATGGAAGCGCGAGCAGGAATCCGCACAAAGGCGTAAACCGGCTTACGGTAGCGGAACAAATCCAGAACCTAGAGAGGAAGAAAAGTCAGCTGAAGGAACAGATCGAAGGGATCTATGACGAGGCCCGCAAAAAGGGCATTCCCCCCGGGGCGCTGCGCTAGGGAGCATTGGACGGGCCCGACAGCCATGCAATGTTTTACGGATAGCGTCACAATCCCCGGCCCTCTAAGTTGCAGCCAATGAACTAATGGAGGTTTGCCAACCGGGAATTGTGTAAAGCGCGAAGGATGCCGGGCCCGGGGAGCGATGATGCAATTCGGGAGATTTCACGGCGTCATTCTGCTGCTACTCGGCGGGCTGCTGCTTTTCGTGCAGGTCATTCTGACGCTCGAGGGGCTGGACCGAAGCGCCACGCAGCCGAGGCCGACCGACCAAAGTGCGCAGGCTGAGTCCAAGAACGGGTACGCGCCGTTACATCGCGTCGAGTATGTTCCGGGAATCGTCGGCGTCGGCCTGGCTGCCTTGGGAACGATACTCCTGGTGAAGCGGCAAAAGGAGATTCTGGACCGGTTTTCGCAGAGTCAAGCTGGGCACAATTCCGGTACTGCAAGGAGTTCGCGATAAGACACAAAACACGGGCGCGCAGATCCTGCAAGCAAGAACTAAACGATTGGACATTTTGAGAATCTTCAACCGAGTTCCTGCCGGTCGGATGGTTCACGGCCTTCCCGGGCCTGCGCCTAGTGCGGCCAGGTTCTCCTTGGCCAAAGCGTTGCGCGGATCGAGTTGCAGCGCGCGGCGCAGGTGGGCGATGGCCTTCTCCGTGTCGCCGAGCTCGGCCAGGGCCGCGCCGAGGTTCGCTTCCGCTCCGGCGTCCTGCGGCCGCAACCGGGCGGCTTCTGCGAATTCCTGTGCGGCGCGGGCAAACTGCCCTGTTTTGGCCAGGAGGATGCCTAAATTGTAGTGAGCATCGAAATAGTCGGGCCGCGCTTTCGTCGCGAGGTAGAAATGCTTCTCGGCTTCAGGAAGCTCTCCAGACGCCAGCAGGGCCCCGCCGAGCGCGTTTTCCACCGTGGCGTCATTGGGGCGGAGCGAACTCGCCATTTGATATTGCTCGATCGCTTCGGGTACGGCGCCGCGGGCTTCGAGCATCGCGGCCAGATTGTAGTGGGCCTCAAAGTCGGCGGGATTGTTTTCGATGTGGTGACGGGCCAGAGATTCCTGCAGCGCCATGCGAGGATCATGGCCGTCTGCCGAAGTGCCGGCCGGCAACACCTGCAGCCACAGATGGGCCATCTCGTCCACCGCGCGGTTGCCGCCGACCACGCGTTGCGGCGGATTGTTGGGATTGGCGATGTTGTCGCTGGAGTTGTCGTAGCGATAGCGCATAGTGACGATGGTTCCTCGTGTAAGCAGTTCGGGCTCCTGCAAACGGAAAACCGCTTGCCAGTTCAGATCCCAGCGCGGAATGTGAATCAGCGTTTTCTCGGTGCCGTCGGGCCAGCGCGCGGTGGCCCGCAGGTCGCGGCCGAGATAGTGTGCGTGCGGATAGATAGCGAGAAGTTGCACATCTTCTGAAAGCGTGAATTGATCGCTGACAACGAAGTTGCGGTCGCCAGCGGGAATGTCCAACGCGCGATCGTTCTCTAGTTGCAGCAGCACGGGGAATTTGGTCGCGGGCTGATCGGTGAAATAGATGCCGATGGTAGGCTGAACCATTTCCGGTTTGCCTGATGGTTGCAGATGAGTGTTCAAAACCAGATCGTTGCCGGGATCGAGGCGCAGCGCCAAGCCGGGCGGCTCGACGATGGGCGGGCTGCCGGGCTTCCAGAAAAGAAAGTGGCCGTCGGGATCGAAGCTTTCGGATTCGATTTGCAACTCCATGCCGGCAAAGCCCGTGCCGGGCGCGTTCTCGTTGAGCCGCGCGGACTGCATACGATCGACGAGCAGATTCGCGTGATGGACCAAACGCTTGTCACCCGGGTGGATTTCGATTGCCTTTACCAAGCGGGAAGTCCGCACCGGCCCGCGAAAAATGAAATTCCAATAGACGTCGCTTCCGCTGGCCGGAATTTCATAGGGCGCCGCGGCCTTCAGCACCAGATCCGGCTGACCCAGCTGCCATCCGGCGCTGAATTTCGGCGGCGAAGGAAGGTCGGCGCGGTCGCCTTCGGGCATTCCGTCCGCAACCCATTCTCGAAACATCACGATCTGTTGTTCGGAAAGATGGGCGTCGTCAGCCAGCGGCAAACTGTCGGTGGATGGAAGCCACGGCGGCATCAGCCGCTTTTGGGTTACGTCGGCAATCTGACGCGCGTGCGACTTTACGTCGCCGTAGGTCATCAGTGGAAACGGCCCCGCTTCCCCGGAGTGATGGCAAGGAGCGCAGGAATGAAAGACGATGGGTGCGATGTCCTGCGTGAAAGTTACTTTTGCAACTGCTTTGGCGTTTGCGGATTGGGAGTGACCAGAGCGGGCCATCGTGAAATCGATCCATAGCAACGAGGCAGCGGCAATGCCGAAAGCGAAGGGGGAAGAACGATTCATTTCACATCCGCAATGTAGCAGCCGACGGCGTTGGCGTGATCCGAAGCCGGTCTCCTGCCGTCCAGCACAGCTCGAATCGCTTCTGCCAGTTCATGCGTGGTGGGAGTAGGCCGGGAACGCCCAAAATCTTCATACCAGTTGTCGATCCGGCCGTAGTAAGCCAGCTTTCCTGCGCTGTCAAAGACGGCGGCTTCCGGAGTAATCGTGGCGTGTGCAGATTCGACCAATGCGTGGTTCACATCACGGAGTGCCTGGATGTGGTAGTGATATTCCCGAAGGTGCGCGCGAATGCGCGGAGCCGACTCGGCGGCATCCGGATAGATCAGCCAGAAGCGGACTTTGCCGTTGAACTCTTCGCTGAGGTTGGTGATCTTCGGGGCGTAACGATTGGCAACCGGGCAATCGGTTCTGACAAACAGCAGAACCACCGGCTGGCCTCCCGAGGCCTTCCACGGATTGATAGGCTTTCCGCTCAGGTCTTCGGCCGAACCCTGAGTCTGCGGGGGTCCTAGTGGGCGGACTACAGGATAGGAATTGAGCAAGATGCTGAGAATGGCGAACCGCAGAAAGGGCCTAGACATGAGTGAGGCGGGCTTCTCGCCGCTCTGAGCGATAATCTTACACGTTCCGGCAGATCCGGGAGGGACCTAAGGCGTAATTGAGCCCGAAGACACCCAAAAAACCAAAATGGAGACCTGGAAGAGAATCCACTCTGGCAGGGATTCCCCTCCGGTCTCCCGAAGCATCCAGAACCCGAAGACCTGGAGTTTCGGATTCGTGTCTGCTAACCGTATCGCGAGAATGTGACAGAACGGTGCGCAAGGTCAAACGAACTTTGTATCAAGGCGACATATTCTGCTAAACTCCAGCAAACAAAGTGGTTGAACGAAGTTATCAACCGGCTGGAGCAAAGCCCGGATAACCCCTTTGAATCTCTGACGGCTAGTCTATGAAGGCTGCTACCTCAGAACATCGAATCTGCCGCTTTGGAGTTTATGAAGCGGATTTCCAAACCGGTACGCTAAAACGGCACGGGATGCTGTTGCGTTTGCAGGAGCAGCCGTTCCGGGTACTTGCGGTCTTACTTGACCGTCCGGGACAAGTCGTCAGCCGCGAAGAGCTGCGCAACCGCTTATGGCCTGACGGAACGTATGTTGAGTTTGACGGCAGCCTAAACACCGCCTTGATGAAGCTGAGGGCGGTGTTAAACGACGACTCCGATAACCCGCGCTTTGTTGAAACGGTTCCGAAAAAAGGCTACCGCTTTATCGCGCCGGTTGAGCTGTTTTTAAAAGATGCGAATGAGTCTGCGGCCCAAGGAGCGCCCGAGAGCGCGGAAGAGCCTGCTGCCACGATTCGTTTGGAGATTGCGGAGGCCAATCGGACCGGCACGGCAAGCTCCGAGTCGCCCGCGACTTCGGTTCCGGAGCGAGCTGCATCGCTCACTCGTGCTGCTTCCATAACGCTTCTGTTGATCGTTGCGCTCGGCGCTCTGCTGGTCTGGACATTCTGGCCGCAGCCCGTGCCGCAGGTGGTTCGAGTTACGCAGCTCACGCACACTGGACGCGTTGCTCCGGGCAGCCGGGTGGTGACCGACGGAGCGCGCGTCTATTTCGTTGCGCAGGAAGGCGGCCGGCGGTCGTTGATGACGACTTCGATTCGCGGCGGCAGCGCCGAAAGGCTGGACTCGCCTTTTGAGAGCACAACAATTTTTGACGTTTCCCCGGACCGCACCCAGCTTTTGATTGGACCGGCGGCAGTACAAAGAGCAGACATTCCCGTCTGGATCTGGCCGGCTCATGGAGGCGTTCCGCACCGTCTGGGGGACGTGGTGGCGAGCGAAACCGACTGGTCGCCGAAGGGAGATCTGATCGCCGTCGCGCAAGGCAATCGGCTGCTGACCATCCAGCCGGACGGCTCGCAGAGCCACGAGCTGCAGAAATTCCCAGCGTATCCCCATGCTTTGGCGTGGTCTGAAGACGGTAGGATGATTCGCTTTACGCTGACCAACCTGGATCAGGGCAGCGACGAAATGTGGGAGATCCGCTCGGATGGAGGCGGTTTGCGACGGGTGCTGCCGAATGCTGGAAGCGACTCCCACGATATGTCGGGCGTGTGGAGCAACGGCGATAAGTATTTTCTATTTGCGCGAGGTTCGGACTCCCGGCTAAGCGAAGTGACGGATTCGATTTCGAATGTCTGGGCGCTACCGGAAGCAGCTGGGTTTTTGCGGTCGAGACGCCGACCGAACGAGTTGACTCATGGGCCAGTCTCCTACCGCAACCTCGAGGCGACAGGCGATTCCAACAATATTCTGGTTCTGGGCACCCATCCGGAATATCAGCTGGTACGGATTCGTCCGGACTCCGGTCGGCCGGATGTGATTCTGCCCGATGCCGGCGCCACGGACGTGGACGTTACTCCAGACGGCGAATGGCTGGTCTATTCGTTGCGTGAAAATGGCGCTCTCTGGAAAAGCCGGCGCAGCGGGAAGGACCGGCAGGAACTGACGGCGACGGCGCCCGGCGCAATCGCTCCGCAGTGGTCACCTGACAACGAGGAGATCTTGTTCACGGCCTACTTCCTCGCGAAGCGGCCGCAGATCTACGTCGTGCCGAGCAACGGAGGCGCGCCGCGCCCGATCTTGCCGGAGAGCGCGGCGGGTTCAAGTCATTCCGGCGATTGGGCTCCTGACGGAAACCGGATTCTGTTTGATTATTTTGAAAAAGGAAATTCCGAACTGCGCATTCTGGATCGAGCGGCACAAAAGATCACGACGCTTGCGGACTCCGGCGGAATGGTCGAGGGCCGCTGGTCGCCGGATGGCAAGCACATCGCAGCGCTGCAGCGGGAAGAAAATCAGATTGCTCTGTATTCGCTGGAAACTTCGTCGTGGACGGTGCTCGCCAACGAGGCCAGCGTTCGGGGCATGCGCTGGTCCGCAGACAGCAAATTTGTTTACTTTCAGAAAGTGAGCGACCCGGAACTCTCGGTGTACCGTATTCGCCTCGGTTCCAAACAGCCGGAAAAAGTGCTGGGATTTGCCGGCCCTTTAGGTTCGATGGCGGCACAATGCCGGTTCACCGGTGTCGCACCCGACGGTTCGGTGTACGCAACCATCGATCGCGGCGGAACCGATCTTTATTCCTTAAGCTTGCTTCTCCCTTGAGGTCTTCTCTTTTTGAATCAGCTGCGCCGGCAGCTAAGCGTTCGACACCGCGGGGTGCAATTTTTCCAGCGCCGGAAATGATTCCGGTGCGAGCCAGTTGGCTTCCGGCAGCTGGCTCGGCTGGTCGAAGCGCAAGGTCATTAGCCGCAGTGCTTCGCCGGCCGACGGCGCCATAATAACGGTGGCCGCAAGCAGTTTTTCGCGCACCCAGGCTTGGCCAGTGGTCAGCAGTCCGTCGCACCCGATAAAGGGAAGGCTCAGCCAACGTTCCCGCTCGCTGGAATCGTCGATGCTCTCAAAGACTTTTCTGGCTGCCATGGCCATGACGTCATTCTGGGCAGCGACCAGATCAATCCGGATCTTGCTGCTCGCGGTCAGCTTCAGCCACGAAGTAACGCTCTTGGCTGCACCTTCTTCGGTCCAGTTGCCGCGCAGGCTGGTCAAGCGAATATTTGCGGGGAGCAGTGGCTGGATGGCGGCGGTGCGCTGCTTTGCCGCAACATGCTCCGAGGGACCCTGGATGTAGAGAACGTTGCCTCCACGCGGCAACAATGCGGCGCACTGTCGCGCTTCGATGCGTCCGATCTCGGCATGATCCGTGCCGACGGCAAAGACGGGAACGCGAGCGGCTTTGCGCAGATCCGTAAGATAATCCGGAACATTGTTCAGCACTCCCCAGGCAATTCCCGCATTGCACGCGGCCCGCGCGACCTGCGGAAGCGCGGTTCCGCCGACCGGCTCCAGCAGCACGCCTTCCGGCCGCATCGCCGGTTCGCTCTGAATGGCGCGGAGAAGTTGCGTGCTCTGGGTAATGGTGTCGTTCTTGGCAAACAAAATCTGCAGATCAACACCAGCCGACTCTGCCGCGCGACGTGCTGCGGCCGCCTGTTCGAGCTGGTAATCGTTTTCTTCGGTCATCAGCGACAACAGGAAGCGCACTTTTTTCGCCATTCACCTCTCCCCTGGGATAAGAACGGGCAACAATCTGCAAGGGTACACGGATTGAATCGAATTAATGCAGGAGTTTCTTGAACATCGTTTTCGAGAAACTAAACGGAACGATTGCCTAGTAGCCGTGGACGGTATCCAGGACACGCCTCCCCCTGTACGTTGTGACAGGTTTTCGGCAGGGCACAACGTGATGAACGGAGCTGCTTGGCCCCGGCACAGAACCTAAACTGAGGGTGTGTCGAGGGAGCTGCAGCAATGAAACGTTTGGTCTATCTGCTGATTATTTTTACCACCCTGCTCGCGACTGCGATGGTTGCCACACGTTCGGTCCAGGCGTCACCGCAGCGCTCGCAGCCGAAAGGCACGAGCGTGCTCACTGGCGTCGTGATCGGCCCGAACGATAAGCCCGTCGCGCGCGCGGCCGTCAGCTACCAGTCTTCCGGCGGCAACTTTCCGCATGTGGTGCACACCGACTCACACGGCCGATTCTTTATCGGGAAGTTAGCTGCGGATAACTATGACGTTCGCGCCAGCGCCAACGGCATTTTTTCCGACTGGGAAAAGAATGTCACACTGCACGCCGGGCAGACCCGCAGTATCACTCTGCAACTGATTTACGTAAACAAGAAGCCCAGGTCGAACAGCGCGGTTTCCGCAAGCAGCGTTCACTGAACTGTCGAGCAAGTCTGAATCGCCGACGCCCGCTATTCCTGCAACAACTCCGCCAAAGCGTTGAGATCCGTGGCTGAAACGTCGGAAACCGCGCAGTATTCCATCCCATGGGCGTGCAGATATACCCACTGAAAGCCGTTACGGCTGCCGGAGGCAGGAGTCGCGGTGTCCCCTTTTGTTTCCGGCCACACAAAAACATTGATGACGTGCTTTCTCCGGCCGTAGACCAATACCGCGACGCTGCGTCCGTTGAGCACATCCAGGCGCCCGCCCGCCAGCGGGAAGCCGCTCTCCGCCAAATCGCGAACCGGCGGCACGAAGTCCAGCTTCCCGTCAAACCATGGTTTCACAGTGTGCTGATCCGTGGACATCACATCGGTCAAATGTCCGGGCTGCAAGGAACGCACGTGGGCATCGAGCACTTCGGTTAATGACCCCTGCTCGGCGTTCGAACTGGACTTAAAGCGTCCTTCCACGGCCAAGTAGGACACCGCTGCCAGAAGGATGATCGCCGCGGAGGTCCCCACCCATTGCAGGATGGACAGCCAGGACCAGTCGCCCTCGTTTTCTTCACTGGCTACCTGGCGCATCAGTTTGCGGCCCACAGAGTCCGGCGCGCGCTCGTAAAGCCTTGCGGACTGCAAGGCGGCTCGCAGTTTTTCCTGTTGCTCCAGCTCGGCAATGCACTGCGAACAGTTCTCCAGGTGGCGCTCAAACTCTTCGGCGCGGACCGGATCCAGCTCGCCATCCAGGTAGCCGTGCAGCAGCGAACGCGAATTCTCACAGTTCACGTTTCGCCTCCGTTGCCACTGGCGTTCGGAGCAGCTGGCGCAACCGCTCGCGGGCCCGCGCCAGGGTGGACATCACGGTTCCCATCGGTATCGAAGTGATCGAGGAAATCTCCTTGTACGAACATCCCTCCAGCTCCCGCAAAACGATCACCTCGCGGGCCCTCGGCGGCAGGTTCTCCAGAGCGCGCACCAGACGTTCCCGCTCGATCGTTGCCACCGCTGCTTCCTCCGGAGTCTCGCCGCCTTTCAGATGGACGGTTTCGTCGAACTCGGTCGTCAAATCGACAGCGCGATTCTTCTCCATCCAGGAGTAGCACGCGTTGCGCACAATCTGCAGCAGCCAGGCACGCGCGTCGCGTCCCTGAAAACCGGTAAAGAAGCGGTAAGCACGGATCAAGGCTTCCTGCGTAACGTCTTCGGCGTCCGCCCGGCTGCGCAGCAGCCAGCGCGCCAGGTTGAATGCAGCGTCCTGATGCGGCAGCACCAACCGCTCGAATCGATCGCGATCGCCGGCTTCGAGCACTTCCTCGCCTTTCCCTTGCAGACCCCAGATCCGTCCATTTTATTCCCAATTCTTTCGCCCAGACGAATTTGTTTCCGAGTGCTCCGGCCGCCGGAATAAAATCCGGAGCGCCCGAGTCTCCGTTTGTGCAAGGCAGACCTAAGCCGCATAAACGGAGGACCTGTGAACAGGAAAAATGGGGGCGCTTCGGACGAGCTCCAAATCGACCACAATCACGATGGCATTGACCGCCGCGGATTTTTGAAATGCATGGCTTGGGCCGGCACCGGAACGCTGTGCGTAATGAATGGCGGCATCTTGAAATCCTTCAGCCTAAGCCGTCTGCCCGACATCGATCCGGCGGCGGTTAAGGGTGAACTACATTTTGCCCAGATCAGCGACAGCCACATGGGCTTTAACAAAGCGGCCAACGCGGACGTTGCCGGAACCTTGAAAGCTGCCGTGGACAAAATTAAAGCGCTGCAAATCGCGCCCGACTTTCTGCTGCATACGGGCGACATCAGTCATCTTTCCAAGCCTGAAGAGTTCGATGCCGTTGAACAGATCCTGAAGGATACCGGCAAAGAAGTCTTCTATATTCCCGGCGAGCACGACGTGTTGAACGATGACGGAGCGCAGTTCCGCGAGCGCTACGGCAAAGGTTCACTCGGAGCGGGCTGGCGCAGCTTCGACAAGGACGGCGTGCACTTTATCGGCCTAGTGAACGTGATGAACCTGAAGGCCGGCGGACTCGGCACGCTTGGCCCGGAACAACTGGAGTGGCTGGAGAAGGATTTGCAATCGCGCAGCAAGAGCACACCGATCGTGGTCTATGCACACATTCCGCTGTGGAGCGTTTACCCGCAGTGGGGCTGGGGAACTGAAGACGCAGAGCAGGCACTCGGCTATTTGAAGAGCTTTGCCTCTGTAACCGTGCTGAACGGCCACATTCACCAGACCATGCAGAAGATTGAAGGCAACGTGACGTTCCACACCGCAGCTTCCACCGC
The DNA here is from genome assembly GCA_964594885.1 of uncultured Acidobacteriaceae bacterium. GTDB lineage: Bacteria > Acidobacteriota > Terriglobia > Acidiferrales > UBA7541 > Acidiferrum. The sequence continues at coordinate 11,440 of CAZQOB010000007.1, read as the reverse complement.
TTTTCCGCAGCCCGCTCCGGGGACCGCTGATTCACCCGGGCCGATGAAAGTGCCGGCCGACCAGTTGCGAAGAGTCCTCGGCATCACCGATGTCAACTTCGTCCGCGGAAAAACGGCCCTGGCCGTTGTGGACTCGAGTCTGGAGTAAAGAACAACTTTCCGAAAATCTAAAGGAGAAATGTACATGAAAAATGCAGTGCGCATCTGGGTGTTGGCATTACTTCTCGCCGCCGTTTTCTCGCTGATGGTGGTGAAAGGCGAAACGCTTCCTCGGCCTGAGGCCAGCGCGGCGCCGGCCACGGTGGAAGTCAAAATCGACAACTTCAGCTTCGGCCCTCAATCCATCACCGTCGCAGTAGGTACCACAGTCAAATGGACCAACCGCGACGATATTCCGCACACCGTGGTCTCCAGCGAAGGTGTTTTCAAGTCTCGGGTACTCGATACCGACGAAACCTTCTCATTCACATTCACGAAGGCGGGTAGCTATCCCTACTTCTGCTCAGTCCATCCCAAAATGACCGGCACCGTGGTTGTGCAGTGACATGGCGATGCTGAATCCGTTCGACCCAAAATCCGTCGTGCTGGCCAAGCACGCCCAGCACGTGGTCCTGATTCATTTTCCTATCGCCTTGTATATCTCCGGAACTTGCTTTGATGTGATCAGCCGATTTTTCCGTAAGGCCTCTGCGGCCGGCGTGGCGCTCTGGAATTTTCTGGGGGCAGCGATTATGAGCCTGCCGGCAGCGGTCAGCGGTCTGTTGGCCTGGCACTACGCCCTCGAAGGCCAGGCGTTGAAGGGCCTGCTGCGCCTTCATGTTATGCTCGCCTCCGGCGTTATCGCCGGCATGTGGCTGACGCTATGGCTCAGGCGACATTCTTCCCGGTCCCTCAACGCCCGTGTCCCGCTGCCCATGGTGCTGCTGGAGATCGCCGTCAGCGCGCTGGTCGGGGCAACCGCTCATGTAGGCGGCTTCCTGAGCGGCGTCAACCTCTAGGTCCGCGGGGCAGATTCTTGCCAACACGAAAACAGCAGTAGTACCACCTATAACTGACTCATTCTATTGATATTAATTCCACTTTTCGCCTAGTCGCAAATAGTTGCCTGGTACCACTACCCGCGTACCCTGTCCGATGGCTCGGATGGGCCATTGAGCGCTCGCGGGGGCGCCAACTAAAGTGAAACAAGGGTTGGGGGCCGCGCGGGGACAGCGGTCCCGCAAGGGATCGTGTGCGAGCTACCCAACCCGCTACACTCTTAACTGTCCGCCGCTCAGTGAGATAGGTTTTCATTCCGTCCAGGTTCGGTCCACTAATTCAAATACTCCGCCATTTTCTCGACTGCTTCCCGGTGTGAATCCTCGACAACGTGCGCGTAGATTCCAAGCGTTGTCCTTGCGTCAGAATGACGAAGCTGGCGCTGTGCCACCTTGGGCGAAGCGCCGCTTTCGAGGAGTAGCGAAGTGTGCATGTGCCGGAAGGCGTGGAAGCCCGCACGCGGAATCCCAAGCCGGTCAAGGATCGGCTGGAGTTGCTTCTTGACAACGCGCTCAGCCGTGAACGGCCTTCCGTAGCAATTGATAAAGAGAAGCCCGGAGGTCGGCATAGCTGCCCGGAGGAGTTCACATAGACAATCAGGCACCGGAAGGCTTGTTTCGCTTCCTTGCGTCTTGGCGCTCTGAATTTGCCCGCGCCAGACGGTTTGGTTGATGGTGAGAGTTTTCTTTTCAAGGTCAATATCCTCTGCCCGAAGCCCCATGATTTCGCCAGCCCGGAGCCCGCAGTAACCGGCCAGGGCGAACATGAGCTTAAAGGGCATCTCCGCTGCGGCAATGATTTGCTTGCCCTGCTCTGCCGTGAAGGTTCGCGCTTCCACATGAAGCCCACGTTCCGGCAAAACAAGATTGTCAAAATCAACCGCCTCGCAGATATAACCCCATTTCTTTGCTGTGCTCATCACCGCGGAAAGCGTAATCAACACGTTGCGCACGTACTTGGTGGAAAGGCCCTCCGCAATGCGAGTGATGAATACTTGCTGATTCTCGGCGCCGAGGCTGTCAAGCCTCAGCTTCCCGAGGCGCGGAAGGATGTGGTTTCGTAGGTGCGCCATGGCCGCCTTCTGGCTGGACGGTTTCTGCTTCGAGAGAATTTCCGCCTTCCAGCGTTCAGCAAATTCGTCCACGGTTGACACCCGCCCCGGCCGATACCCCGGGTCATTGATTCGCGAAAGAACCTGTTCCATCCGGCGCTCGGCAAGCCGCTTGGTGGGATAGTCCTTCTTCGTCCCAAGTGGCCTGTTGCGTCGCACTCGAACGGTGTTTCCGCCTCGAATCACGTCTTCCCTGTATCGTCCGTACCACATCTCGCCACACTGATAAACTTGCCCTTTCTGGTAACGGTATCGAGCCATCGATCCTCTTTCTCTCGATGCTCTGTTGCCTTGGCCGACACACTACACCGGCCAGCGACGGGCTGCAATGCGAGTTGTGGCGACAAACCCATTGTTGATTGGCTACGTCCCGCTGTTCAATGCACCATCACAGTCCCGACATCGCTAGCGGGGTAGTCGATGGCGACGTAACTCCCCGCGTCTGCCAGCACCTCGCGTAGGAACTCGCGCCATTGGTGCGTCTGTTCCGCCGCCGCGTCAAAGATGATCGTCGTCTGGCTGAAGTGGCAGTCCATTCGGCGCAACACGCTCTTGGGCAAAGAATGGTCCGCATTGAGATCATGCCAGTGGCGGTACAGTCGATCGATTGCAAGTTGGCTGAGGTTGTAGTCCAGCTTGAACAGGTCGGCGTCGAAGGTAACGAATCCATTCCGGCGCTTCCGTATACCGATGCCGAGTGTGAGCTTGCCGGTCCCAATGTTGCGTCCAGTCCTGGCGTGGGCCGCGTGTTCGGGCCTCAGTCCATACTGTCGTTCAGTGACGAAGGTGATTGTCGGCACGACAAACAGGACTCGCGGCGTCCCTTCATTGCAGCGGGCGGCTCCAATCGTCTCGACGGCCTCACAAACCATCGTCATCGTTCGCCTCCAGACGGAGAAACAATGCCCTGAACTTTCACAACGACGCCGCACTGCTCAAGCCGGTCAACGAGTTCGCGCACCTCCCCTTGAGCTAAGGTCTCCGGTTCTGAATGCAATGCTCTATCGAGTTCAGCCAGCGTGATACGGATGAACTCTGGCACATTGTTGACGACCGTCACGCGGCTCAAGAGGACCGGCGCGGGCTTTGGCTCCCAGCGCACAAGCTGCACGCCATCCGGCATTCGCGGAATCCGTTCGAGAGGCATGGAGGGAGCTGCGTTGATTTCCGTCAAAGCTCTCAAAGCGCGATCTACGGTAGCCTGATTCATTGCTCACGCCTCAATTCCCCCGTCCCGTATCCGAAACAAGCGAAACAACCCAGTGTTCATGCGGGTTCCGAGCACTTTTGGCATCCGAAACGCGGCCCTTTTGTTTCGGATAGAAATTGGCCGTAAGTCATTCATTTTTCAGCCTTGTTTCGGATGTTTCGGATACAGGGCCGAGATAGCGGCAGAACACTTGCGAAAGCTCCGAATACTCGTAGCCTTTGCCGGTCGTGGCGGCGAAGCGCATCTGCCTGGGCGCGACACCAAAACCCCTAAGCATCTTCGCCAGCTTGCGCGGACTCAGAGGTTTCTCATCAGCCCAGGGCGATTCCTCGATGGCCGTTAACCGTTCAATGAGTGCGGCGGTGGCGATCCTTGCTTCCGCAACTCCGATACGTGCGTTCTTAGGCCACACAGCGCGAATGTCATCCAAGAGCCTTAAGCTGAGGCTGTCGTCCTGTGTGTCGGCAATCTTCTGTGAAGTGAGGGACTCAGCACAGCGTCGAAGTTCTGGAATGCGGTGCGGTGCCGCGACACTGAGAATGGCAAACAACGGCTCCCAGCCCTCGGCGTCTCTGTCCGGCAGGAACTCCAAATCAGGCAGATTGTCATAAACCTTGGCGATCTCCTCCCGGTTCTCTCCAACCCACTCGCAGCTCACTTCTCGGAGCGCATCACAATCAGGTTGGGCCTTCCGCTTGATGAAGCGTTCTATGTGTTGGTCCTTGCGCTTCTTTTGCATCAGCACAATGATGCTGCGGCTCGTAATGGTTGGAGGGGGCAACTCGATGCAGGAGATCATCTTCGGACAATAAACGTGGAATTTCTCAACGGTGTAGCCGTTGCCGCTTTTGTTGACCCGGTTCACAATGGCGTCGGCGCGGTTTCCGGCGTTGAGGATATTGCGAAGGTAGACACTGCGCTCGCTCTTCTCCCGCAAGGTCTCGGCTTCGTCGAACAGCAGAGTAGGACCGGTGCCGCTTTCCTCGTAGCTTTCGATCATGCGAAAAATGCTCGCCTCGGTCGTGTTCGAGGTCGGCTCAGGCGTTGAAACGAGCAGCGATGCCAGCTCCTGCAAGCGCGTCTTGCCGCATCCCGGTGTAGGGCTGACCACGGATACATAGGCGAGCGCCTGGAACAGTCGAAAACAGTGCGTTGACATAAACCACAGCGCGAGGGGCAGGACGGCATGGGATGGCAACACCATGCACCGCACGAGAACTTCCTCCAGCATTTCCACGATTCCAGCCCCAATTGAGTCCAGCATCTCAGCACCACCAAGGTTTGCCTGTGTTTGCTTGAGTGTTGTGCTCATAGCCGTTTCACCTCAATGTCGCTGTCGCAGCATCCGGTCCCGCTCAGCAGTTTCTTCGTTAGCTCGTTGCCTATCCATGCGGCATTAGTTTCAAAGACACGGCGGGCGCTCTCTTCACGCTCAATATTGGTGGGCGGCTCAATCCGGCTGGCGAGAAAATTCTTGGGTAGCTCTTTGTTGCTGCCACACGAGCAGAGAAAGCGTTGAGGGTCAAAGATGGCGTGCAGGGCGTCCAGCAGATCGGACAGGACCTGGGGCGTTGCCCAGATTTTGCCGTGGAACTGAAAAATGAAATCGAGGATTGAGGCAGAGTCGTGGTTGTGCTCCAGGTCGAGTTCGTACCGCCAAACGCGCTCCGGCGCGAAGTCGAGGGTCAAACGGTGCACGTCTAGCTGCCAATCGCCCCAGCGTTGGCCGTGGTGCAGCTTGCGCCGGGCACTGGCGATGAGTTCGGCAACCGTCCGTGTGCGAGCGACAGGTGCAGGAGGCACACGCTTGGCGAAATCGCATTGAGACATGCGCCGGGGCGAAAACGCTAACGAAAAAGGGTGACGGCGCTGCGGGCTGAACTTTTTCTTGCACTGCAAGTTCTTTGTGGGGATACTTCGCATCAGTTGTTCTCCCTAAGCCCGCCGCGTCCAAGCTGACGGGCAATTTTGCCGAGGCCCTCAGCGGCAACTCTGAGGGCTTTGGCGTTTTCAGACGCTCACGACAACAGGCTGAACGTCGATCGTGCGCTGCCGCCGAGATTGAGACTTGCGGATCCGCTGTCGCCGGGCAGATCGCTGCGCCTGATACGCTTCTGCGCTGTTGCGGTCGATGGTCCATTCCCCGTTGATTTTCGTGGCTTTGATCGTGCCGTCCCACACTAGGCCGTAGGCCGTGGGCAGCCTGACGCTGAGAAACGCTGCGAGTTCCCGAATTGTCATCTGCACTGATTACTCCCTGAATCCAGGATCTAAGCGCAGATGTACTACTACTCTTCATGCTGGCGCTAGTTTCGTTTTCTGACACCGCGAGGCACGTTATTGGCTGGGCGATTTAGGTGGGAGCAATCGAATGGCTTTTTCAGGCAAAAAGGTGGGAATGAAGGTGGGAAGGAATGTTCTCAAGCTCTCCGCGTAATTGAGCGTCGGCACCAGCCACTCCGTTTTCGAGAGCAGTAAGAGCAGCTTATCTTCGGTGGGAGTCTCCTCCGCCTTCTCTTTGGGAGAAGTTTTCGCTTGCGAGATAGCATTGCCGACAAACATGCCCTCGACTTGTTGGAGCAGAGCAATCGCCAAATGCAGCACCGGCAGCGACTCCGCCCAGATGCGGTGCTTAATATTCACCGCCGCTTCTGTCTGTACACTCTTACCGCGCAGTGCCATTCCCGTTGAGGCAGCGAGCACGAGACCCGAGGGATTCTTCATTCCAGAATCCGCGAGAGTCTGTACTGCCTTGTTGATTGTTGTCGGCCCCCGCCGTAGATGCGCTTGGACGGTGCCACCCAGTTCAGGGGGCAATTCAAGCCGATAAGAGAAATCGGAACTCTGCGGAACTGACTGAGCAAGGAAGCGGTTCCAATGTAGCGACCACGCTATAGAAGCTGCGGTCAGTCTCCGCTCCAAACAGCGGAAATGCTTGCTGATCTTGTTCCGAAGCGTTCTCATTCGGCTGTACTTCTGGGAAATATCGATGGTGACGTGCTGAGTGTACGGCACGCAACATCTCAGACGCCAAGTCGTAAGCACTTCGACGAACTCCTCTGCTTTATGTGAGTCCTCGGCTTTTGGGTACGCGAGCGCGGCGAAGTAGGATATGACCCCGGCGAGATTGTCCAACGAATTTCCTGTCGGTAGGTCCACGACCTGCCCCATGTTGTGCCGCTGTTTCTTTTTGCCCATGACCCATCCGTAGCACGATGCCCCTTTACTTGTCAATGGAAATATGCTACACATCTGTAGCATGAAGTTCTTTTCTACGGCAAAGGCGGCGGATATCGTCGGCGTGAACCGGGTTACGCTGCAACGATGGTTGGCTGAGGGCAAGGTCCAAGCACCCAAGGTGCAGTACGGAGTCAGACTATGGACCGACCGTGACTTAGAGCGAGTCCGCAGGTACAAGCAGGAGAACTACCGTAAGGGCCGGGGCCGCAAGCCGAAGGGGAAGAGATAGGACACAAACGGGACGCGCTCGGACGGCAATCCGAAACGCGCCCCTAACCCAATTGCACGTAGGAGGTGCAACGTGGCTGCACACAGCTTAACCCGCACGGCCCTATACGCCAGAATCAGCACATCGAACAACGGCCAATCCCCCGAGATGCAGTTGCGCGAACTGCGCGAATACTGCGAGCGTCGCGGCTGGACTGTCGCCGGAGAGTACGTGGACGCGGGAATCTCCGGCGCGAAGGATCGCCGTCCAGACCTAGACCGCCTCATGGCCGATGCCCACAAATGCCGCTTTGACGTGATAGCCGTCTGGAAGTTTGATCGTTTCGCCCGCAGCGTCAGTCATCTCTTGCGTGCGCTCGATACCTTCCGCGTCCTGGGCATTGAGTTTGTGAGCTTGTCGGAATCGCTCGATACGGCCACGCCAGCGGGCAGGATGGTTTTCACGGTGTTGGGCGCTGTGGGAGAGCTTGAGCGGTCACTCATCGCAGAGCGTGTACGTGCGGGGCTACGTAACGCTAAGGCGAAGGGGCGCAAGCTCGGAAGGCCGCGAGTTGCTGTGGATGCCGCTAGAGTAACCCGTCTGCGGGCCTTGGGCCTGTCGTGGCCAAAGATCGCCCGCGAGTTAGGCGTGAGTGTTGGCACTGCCTATCAAGTTGCCAAGCTATAATAACGCACGCTGGCGGCTTCCGACCTCTAGGACATAGCAAATTCGGGCGTCCGCAACCAACCACTAAGCACCGCTGTGAAACCTACATTTGGGCCATATAAACTCTCAGCAATGACCCGGATATTTACCGTTTTCGAGTTGGAAATTAAGCGGAAATGTAGCTTGCAAAGATCAGAGTAACTAGTTATATTTCAAGCAGATGAGCCTAACCATGAGTAGCGGTTCTCGTGCCGTACAATATGAGGTTCCCCAGGAGTGGCTCAGATATGATTTTGCTGTCGTTGCACAGGCGTTGGTTGACGCAAAGGCAGCCGTACTGTCACTCGTCAACACTCCTTACCAGCGAACCTGGGTAGAGGCGTTGCAGGAAATTCAGTTAAAGCGTGAGATCGCAGGCACCTCGAAGATCGAAGGGGCTGATTTCACAGAGAGCGAGCTGGAAGTTGCGATGAATCCAGATGCCTCCGCGGAAGAATTACTGACGCGGTCTCAGCGCCAAGCCCACGCTGCGGTAAAAGCCTATCGCTGGATTGCGCAACTTCCGAAGGATCGCCAAATCGACGGTGGCCTAATTCGTGAAATCCATCGACAGATTGTGATGAGCTGCGATGACGACCACTGCGAGCCGGGTGCTCTCCGCAAGGCGGACTACAATGTGACATTTGGGATTCCGCGTCATCGGGGTTGCGAAGGCGGCGAGGCCTGCGATATTGCCTTTGACCGCCTTATGGATGCGGTTTCGACGGATTTCAGGAAGCACGATCTATTAATTCAGGCACTCGCTCTTCATTACCACTTGGCTGCGATGCATCCGTTTATGGATGGAAATGGACGTACCGCACGAGCACTCGAAGCTCTCATGCTTCAGCGCGCGGGGCTGAGCGATAACGCGTTCATCGCCATGTCCAACTATTATTACGACGAAAAGAATTCTTACCTAATATCGCTCAGCCAGGTTCGGGCTGGCGGCCATGATCTGACGCCATTCCTCCTTTTTGCCCTCAAGGGTATCGCGAGGCAATGCCAGCGGCTTTACAGTGAAATTCGGAAGAACATGGAACGCGCCCTTTTCCGAAATATGATGTATGACTTGTTTAATCGGCTCCAATCAACGCGCAAGCGTGTGATCAAAGACCGACAAATCGCCGTCCTAAAGGTACTGCTCGAAGTTGACAAAATAGACTGGTATCAGCTCGTCGAGAAGGTCGCGATCCACTACAAGGGAATGGCCAACGTGTCGAAGACGCTGACGCGGGATATGGCCAGCCTTGCGGAGTTGGGTGCAATCTCAATACGCAAGGTTGGTGAGAAAAAATGGGATGTAGCCATCCGACCGCAATGGCCCCAGGAGATCACCGAATCAGACTTCTTCGAAAAGATACGAAAAATGCCAAAGAGCAAGACTTACCCCTTCTTGCCTTAAGGAGGAGAAAAAATGCATGAAGTCGCTACGATTCTCATGCGCTCGGCTTCCGGTTGGCTTGAACATCAGACTCTAGATGCAACGTTTGTTTTCCAAAACCGTGACGCTGTGATGGTGATTTATCCTAACGGGAACTGGCGCTGCACGATTCCGCAGGGACTGACCACAGCCAAGGGGGAAGGCTCGGTTCACAATTTGGAACAATTCTTAAAGGACTATGAGGCCGCAAACCCTTGAGACTCTTGCGGTGAACTGGCACAGCCGAAAAGTAGCGCATAAGAGTGGACTTGGACGCCGCGAGAATAGCCTGCCTTCGCGCACGGGGGCGCTCGTGGCCGCAGATCGCCGAGGAGCTAGTCTGTAGTAGCGTCGCCAAGGCGTACAGCGCGCATGTAGCCCTTTCAAAAAACCCTGGCGCGAACCCGGTCGCTGCCCGCTGATTCTGCGGGGCTTACGGCGGCGCATTCGTCTTTCAAGAAACAGATGTTTTTCCGAACACCCCAGCTGTGAAGGTGCCGGATTACGCTTGCGGCGAATGTTGACCGGGTCCTTTATGGAACTTGAAAGCAATTCGTAGAGAATATAGCTCTCGGTGGTGGCGATGAGGCGCTAGCGCGACAAAGGAGCAAGCGAAATGGCTACTAAAACTCGCCGTTGGTGGGGCGTAGTGTGCAAAGGCTGCGGCGAAAAACACCCCACTGCGATGTATAAGAAAAACGACGCCAACGGACGATTCAGGCCACGGGAGCGATTCAAGTACAGATGCCCAGCCAGCGACCGTGTCTACGCATACGTTGGAAGCGAAGAAGTAGTTTTTAACTATACTCTCACCTCTTAGCGGGGAGCCTTGTGCATAGGGGACTCGGTATGTCTGGAACCGGGATGTGTGCGCAGCGGCTTTTTCAATTGTTAGAATCGCGCTTCATTAGACCTGGTGGAACGCCTTTCGCGCGCGGATTGCGTCCCGCCGCGAAACCGGACTCATCAAGGGGACGGCGCAGAGAGTTCCACGCAAGTTCCTGTACTTCAACTGTCCCACCGACCAAGCGCGTTCCACCTGTCATCAGGTCGTTCTTCACTCGTTTGAGTCCGAACTTTTCCTTGCTCGAAGCGATGCGCTTGCTTGAGCAACTCCTCTCCCCTCCGCGAAATTGAGAACCAAGGCGCAGGTTGTTGTGGGTCACGAATCGCTGGCCAGCCAAATCTACTTGTCAGAAAATAGCCTTTTATTAAGTTCAGTTTCCCATTGGCGAATCACGGCCTGATCGTAGGCGCGAGCATTAGCGAGTTTTTGTTGTAGGTGAGGATATTCAGCTGCCGAAAATGCCTTGCTAAGACGCTCTATTCGGGGCTCCAAAGTCGCTGCGACTTCCTGCAAGGAAGAAAAAGTTGGTTGCTCGAATTCGCCATCAATGAGGCCAAGTACAGTTGGGAGCTCCTGCCAGCCATCGTTCGGAGACTTTCCTGCGATCTGAACTGTGAGCTCTCTCCGCCCGCGGATGAAGCGCATAGAGAACGCATCAAGCGTAACGATCACTACCGCATAGTCGAACGGTCGAGGATATCCGACCGTTTCGTCGTTTTGTAACTGGCCGCCATATCTGTCAAAAAGAAATTCTAGCTTCGCGCGTATTTCAAGACTTAGTTTTTGCTCGGCTTCTTTCGACAAGCGAATGTCCGCTCGGCCGAAGAGGAGGTCGTAGATCTTCTCAGAAGTCCAAAAAAGGGGGTGAAGAACCGGGGCCAGAACATCGAGGCCAAATCGTAGAATCCTGCCGGCGAACCGAGATCTCATCGAGGTCGAGCCTCTTAACCTTAAGAGCTTAATATATCTGGCTATATGGCACAAATCGCCACTGCTCCGGCCCAACTCCCTTGCTTACCAAGTGTTTAAGCTCCATATCAAACCACGAGCCTTCCTGGCTTAGAGGGCCACTACTAAGATAGACCCGTTGGTTCAAGAGTAGCTGTGTATTAATGTAGGCCCGATTCAAGTTCCCCCATAATCCAATATTGTTGAGAGCGTTATAAACTCTCGGCGCCGTATTAAGGGCGCTCAAGCCTTCGTCCTTTGCGGCTTGCACATATCCTGGAAACCGACCAATGACAAAGCCGCCAGGGCCTCCTTTGATCGCAACGTTGTTTATATAATCTCTGAGAGCGTAACCCCAACCAGCGGCAGTTGCGCCCCATCCCATTACAGTCGTAGATGCGGTAGTCGCGTATCCGGCCGCGCTCGTCGCCCCGGCAACAACGGCTGGTGCCGCAAAGGCTGCCCCAGTTAGCGCAGATTCTCCAATAGTTGCTGCCGTTACCCAGTCGCTTGCGCTGTTGAACGTTGTATTCCAGTTGGCGCGGGCTTGAGGATCATTCATTATTTGTGACAACACGCTGCCATCCTGGGCGTAGAAAGGACCTCCGGTCTGAAGGGCCGGCGATGCCTGTGTGGGTGGCCCATACGTATAATTGGCTCTGCACAAGAATTAGTAGAGACGCGCATTTTAGGCTGCTTTCTGAAGAACG
>CAZQOB010000006.1:79440-103332 GCA_964594885.1 uncultured Acidobacteriaceae bacterium | reverse complement strand
CAGACTCCGGCGAGTAAACTCCAAGCAAGTGTTGCGTCGACCATCTGAACCGGCAAGACCTATCGGCACCAGAACAACGCGTAAGATTAAGACCATCCCGGACTGACCAGTCTGGATATTACATTCGGGATAGACTAAGGCCATGCCGAAGCTGGCACAATTTCGGGCGAAACATGAAAGTGCTGACCCGCTGGCGTTACCGGCGCAAGCGACCATCCTGCACGTGGACATGGACGCGTTTTTCGTTTCCGTGGAATTGCTGGAGCGGCCCGAGTTGCGGGGCAAGCCGGTCGTTGTGGGCGGAAGGCCCGATCAGCGCGGCGTAGTCAGCGCGGCAAGCTACGAGGCGCGAAAATACGGAATCCAGTCGGCCATGCCGCTGCGTACTGCCGCCAAGCTTTGCCCGCACGCGATCTTCCTGGATGGCAATCACGCAAAGTACGGCGACTGGAGCGACCGCGTGGCGACGATCCTGGCGAAATTCTCGCCGGTTGTGGAAATGGTTTCGATCGATGAAGCCTATCTCGACCTTGCCGGAACCGAGCGTTTACACGGACCGCCATTTGCCGCGGCGCACAAGCTGCTCACATTGATCACCGAGACCTCGGGGCTTCCCTGCTCCGGCGGGCTCGGGGCGACGCGGTTGGTAGCAAAAGTCGCCAGCGAACAGGCCAAGCCAAAAGGCTTGCTTTGGATCGTTCCCGGGCAGGAAGCGCGGTTCCTCGCGCCGCTGCCGGTGCGGAAAATTCCGGGCATCGGCGAAGTGACGGAGCGTTCGTTGCGGGCGCTGAAGATCGAATACGTCCATCAGCTTGCGGATTTCTCCCAGGAAAGGCTGGAGAAAGTCTTTGGCCAGTGGGGCACCGCCCTGTACCGCAAGTCGCGCGGCGGCGATTCCTACGAATTCGTGCTGGACGCGGAACCCAAATCGATTTCGCACAATCATACCTTCGGCGAAGATAAGACCAACGTGCAGGAGATGGAGTCGCTGCTAAGCCATCTTTCGCAAAAAGCATGCAAGCGATTGCGAGAAGCAGGACTCTCCGCAAAAACGCTGACACTGACGATCCGTTACGCGGGTTTCGACACCTACACTCGATCCAAAACAACCAAAGAACCGCTGCAATTTGACGCGGACATTTTTGCTGTGTTGCTTTCCTTGTTTCGCGGGCATCGCGACCCGAAGCGCAAAGTACGGCTGCTCGGAGTCGCGCTGAGCGGCTTTTCGCAAGGTAACCAGCAGCTGGATCTGCTGGATGCCGAACGGAGGGCGAAGCTCGACAAATTGACCCGCGCGGCCGATGCCTTGCGCGACAAGTTTGGTTTTGGCAAGGTGCAGTTCGGCGGATCGCTGCTCGGTGAAAAACCGGAGCGCGAAAACGAAAAAGGCGAGATTCCTCGGTTCCCCCGCCATAAGACCCTCAAGTAGAACAGCATGACAGTTGACGCAAGCTGCCGAAGACAGAACGCCCTGCGAAGCTGCTTTATACTCGAAGCATGGCTCGGGTTCCTCCACCTCCAGCGCCTCCAGTAACGGACAGAGAACGCGCACGGCGCGGCGACAGCCTGTGGCGCCGCATCAGCGAAGACCGCGAGTGGGACGACCTGCTGGCGCAGTTCAAGGCCGATGCGCGCGCTAGCTACGGCTTTTACGGCATGGATGTGGATTGGGAGGAGATCAACAAGCTCCCGCGCTGGAAGCGGCCGTTTCACATCGCCAAGGACTTCTTCTGGGCGCTGCTGATGAAGCTGAGCCCGGCGCGGCGCCTTCTGCTTTTCGTCGGACTGGTGTTGTTCGCCCTTTCCAGCGTGAAGTTTTCCATCGGCAAGAACTTTTCGTTCGAGTTGAATTTTGATCTGGTCGCGGCCTTGATCTTCATGCTGCTGCTTTCCTTGGAGCTGGCGGACAAAGTCACCATGAAGCGCGACCTGGAGATCGCGCGTGAGATCCAGAGCTGGCTGGTGCCCTCCGAGGCGCCGCAGATTGCCGGCGCGACTCTAGCCTTCTACACCCGGCCGCAGAATTCCGTCGCCGGCGACTATTACGATGCGTTCTATCCGGACAGCAGCGAAGGACAGAATGGCAAACTGTTTCTGGTGACCGCTGATGTGGCCGGAAAGAGTGTTCCGGCGGCGCTGCTAATGGCCACTTTTCAGGCCAGCCTGCACAGTATTGCGCGGACTGGGGTGAGTTTGCAGGAGTTGGCCGCCCGCCTGAACCGCTACGCCTGCGCGCACAGCCTGGACGGGCGGCGTTTCACTACAGCAGTTCTGGCGGAATACGATCCCGCGACCAAGACGCTGGAATACGTGAACGCGGGACATAACGCTCCGGTCGTCCGCCGGCACAACCCAAGCGCCGCTTCGGCGATCGAGCGCCTGGAAGTAGGCGGGATTCCGCTGGGAATTTCACCGGACGCGACTTATGAGACTGCCTTTGTGCAGCTGGCTCCCCAAGACGCGCTGATCCTTTTTACCGACGGCGCGGTGGAGGCCTTTAACAACAGCGGCGAGGAGTTCACCGATGCGCGCTGGATTGCGGCGATTCGCGAGTTGCCGGATTGGGACGCGTGGCGCTCGCTGCAATTTCTGATGCAACGCGTGGACGCGTTTGTCGGCAATACGCGCCAGTTTGACGATATTACGTGCCTGGTCCTGCGCTGCGAATAGCTGAAATCCTTCGCCAACCCGCCCCTGCTCTCTGGAACTCTAAATCTGGAGTGTCGTCAACGGTGCTGCACAGCCGGAAGTGACTGTGCTACGAAATACAACAGGCGCATAATTTTAGGACGCAGCCATGCAGCCACGCGAGCTGGCCAATTCGATCTGTAACACTCTGAACGGCGCCGGGTTCCAGGCGTTCTTGGTGGGCGGTTGTGTGCGCGACGTTCTGCTGAAGCGCGAACCTGCTGACTATGATATCGCCACCAGCGCCACTCCCGATCAAGTACTGAAACTGTTTCCGGATGGTGTCGCGGTCGGCGCGCAGTTTGGAGTGATTCTGATTCCGCGGGACGGAATGAAAGTCGAGGTGGCGACGTTCCGCTCCGATATGGGTTATTCCGACGGCCGACGGCCGGATCGCGTGGAGTTTGCAAAGTCGCCCGAGGAGGACGCGCAGCGCCGCGATTTCACCATCAACGGCCTGCTGATGAACCATCGCACAGGCGAAGTGCTGGACTTTGTGAATGGACAGGCAGACCTGCGGACGGGAATCATTCGCGCCATCGGAGAACCTGCGCGAAGATTCGGCGAAGACAAGCTGCGGATGCTGCGCGCGGTGCGCTTTGCGGCGCGGTTTGGCTATGAAATCGAACGCTTCACGTTTGCCGAGATCCGCAAGCACGCGTCCGAAGTGAAGGTTGTCTCTGCGGAACGCATCCGCGAGGAACTCACCAAACTGCTCACCGAAGGCGCGGCGCGCGCCGGGTTTGAGCTGCTGGAACAGTGTTGGCTGCTGCCTGTCGTACTGCCGGAGATCGTAAAGATGCAAGGCGTGCAGCAACCTCCTCAATATCATCCGGAAGGTGATGTGTGGACCCATACGCTGTTGATGCTGGAGGAGCTGCCAGCAGGCGTCTCGCCCACGCTGGCTTGGGGCGTGCTTCTGCATGACGTGGGCAAACCGGCGACATTCCGCTCGGCAAAGGAAACGGGCGACCGGATCCGCTTTGACGGTCACGTGGAAGTGGGCATGGCAATCTCGCAGGATATTCTCGGGAGGTTACGCTTCTCCAACGACGAAACAGAACAGATTCTTTCTCTGATTGAGCACCACATGCGATTCAAGGATGTAGCCAGCATGCGGCCAGCGACGCTGAAGCGTTTTGTGCGACTGCCGATGTTTGCAGAGCACATGGCGTTGCACCGGATGGACTGTCTTTCGAGCAATCGGAACCTGAAGGCGTACCATTTTATCGAGCGGTTCTTGGAAGACACACCCGCCGAGCAGTTTCGGCCCGCCAAACTGGTAACCGGGAACGACGTGCTCCGGCTGGGAGTCCGCTCGGGGCCATTGGTTGGACGGATTCTGGCTGCGGTCGAGGAGGCGCAGTTAAACGGTGAGATCTCCACGCGGGAAGAGGCCATCTTGCTGGTCGGCGACAAACTTCGCGAACTTTTGTCCGAGCGAAAGACCATGTAATGCCATGAAAAATATGATAGTTAATGTGTTTGTGGACGAAATCGTGACGCGGGGAGTAATATATTAGTGGATTGCACTAAGATTTTGTGATTTATCGCACAGCAATTGCGGTATCCTTTTGCCGGGAGCCGCATCTAAGCTCGATACCGGTGGTTTCGGTCCTGCGATACCGCTGGGAACTGAGGACTCCATGGCTGAGAAAATTGTTATCCCTGATCGTTTGGCGATACTTCCGGTGCGCGACACGGTGTTGTTCCCTGGCGCAGTGCTGCCCCTTACCGTGGGGCGGGAAAGTTCGCTGGCGCTGATCAATTCGCTACAGGGCGAAGACAAGGTGTTGGGCGTGGTGGCCCAGCATGATCCCCGGATAGAAGACCCGGCTGCAGCGGACCTGCATAAGGTCGGCACCTTCGCCAAGGTCCACAAGACCGTGAAAATGCCGAACAGCAACATAGTCATTTTCCTGGAAGGGCTGCAGCGGTTCCAGATTGCGGAGCTGCTCGGCTTGAGGCCCTTCCTACAGGCTCAAATCGAGCCCATGCCGGATATCATCGGCGAACAGGACAGCGAACTCGAAGCCCTGCAGCGGAATGCTTCGGATCTGTTCCGCGACGTAGTGGGCCACTCTCCGCAGCTTTCCGACGACCTTCAGCAGGTGGCAGCGAACATTGACGATCCGGGCCGACTTGCGGACTTTATCGCGGGCACCCTGCCCTCACTGTCGACCTTGGTGCGGCAGGAGTTGCTCGAAACGGCCAGCGTGCGCAAACGGCTGGAGTCGCTGATTCGCGAGCTCTCCAAAGAGCTTGAAGTGCTGGAACTGCGCTCGAAAATTCATGAGCAGGTCCAGGAACAGGTCAGCCAGAACCAACGCGAGTACCTTCTGCGCGAGCAGATGAAGGCGATTCAGAAAGAGCTCGGCGAACACGACGACAGCGCCGCGGAAATCGACGAACTACGCAAGAAGGTCGAAGAAGCGGGTATGACCGCGGAAGCCAAGAAAGAGTGCGAACGCGAGCTGAAGCGCCTGGCGAAGATGACCCCGGCCTCGGCAGAATACATGGTTTCACGGACGTATCTGGAATGGATGACCGCCCTGCCCTGGTCGAAGTCAACCGGCACTCAAACTGACGCGATTGACATCAAGAAGGCGCACGACATCCTGGACGAGGACCACTACGATCTGGAAAAGGTCAAGGAGCGAATCCTGGACTACCTGGCAGTAAAGAAACTGCAGCCAGGGATGAAGGGGCCGATTCTGTGCTTCGTTGGGCCTCCAGGCGTGGGAAAAACGTCGCTGGGCAAATCCATCGCGCGGGCCCTGGGACGCAAGTTTGTGCGTATCTCGCTCGGCGGCATGCACGATGAGGCGGAAATCCGCGGGCATCGCCGGACCTACATCGGCGCGTTGCCTGGGCAGATCATTCAAGGGCTGAAGCGTGCTGAGGCCAACGACCCTGTGTGCATGCTCGATGAAGTGGACAAGTTGGGCCGCGACTTCCGCGGCGACCCTTCGGCGGCACTGATGGAAGTGCTCGATCCGGAGCAGAATGCAACCTTTCGCGACCACTATCTGGATGTGCCGTTCGATTTGTCCAAGGTAATCTTTATCGCCACGGCCAACTGGATGGACCCGATTCCCGAGCCGCTGCGCGACCGCATGGAGATCATCGAACTCCCCGGCTACACAGGCGAGGAGAAGATTCACATTGCCCATAAGTATCTGATTCCGAAGCAAGCGACCGAGCATGGATTGAAAATCGGCGAACAGATCGAATTCACCGAGGAGGGATTGAAGGAGATCATTCACAGCTTCACCCGCGAGGCCGGTGTGCGCAACCTGGAGCGTGAAATCGGAACGATCACGCGAAAGCAAGCGCGCCGCATTGCTGAAGGTAAAACCGAAAAGATGATGGTGACACCGGAAATCGTTCGCGAGTTCTTGGGCGTGCCAAAGTTCAAAACCGAAAAGGAAATCGATGAACGCGTCAAGCGGCCGGGCGTCGCGGTGGGCCTGGTGTGGACGCCGGTCGGCGGCGACATTGTGTTCATTGAAGCCAGCCGCATGCGCGGCGGCAAACAGTTCACTATGACCGGCCATCTGGGCGAAGTGATGCAGGAGTCCATGACCGCGGCGCTGACCTGGGTGCGCTCGAATGCGGAAAAGTATGGTATCGATCCGGACTTTTTCCGCAAACAGGACATTCACATCCACGTGCCGTCGGGCGCGGTGCCAAAGGATGGACCCTCCGCCGGCGCGGCGATGGTCACGTCGCTGGTTAGCTTGCTCAGCGGCCGGCCGATTCGCAACCGGCTCGCCATGACCGGCGAAATGACGCTCTCTGGCGTCGTGCTACCAGTGGGCGGTATCAAAGAGAAGGTGCTCGGCGCAAAGCGCGCGGGCGTCAAGGAAGTGCTCCTGCCGGCGGATAACGAGCCGAATGCCAAAGCGGATCTTCCGCCGGAATTGCTCGGCGATCTAAAGATCTCCTACGTTCACACGCTCGATGAAGTCCTGCAGCAGGCACTAGAGAAAGAGCCGATCGCTCCTCCGGTCGTGCCGCCGACGGCGGGATCAAAATCCAAGCCGGTTGGCGCGAGCGACGCTACTCGCGCGGTGCACTGAAGCTGAGACCTGTAGGACCTGGACAAATTACCTCAACGGGATACGAGCAAATCGTGTCCCGTTTTTTTGTAGGCGCGTTCTCCTATTTTCGCGGATTCGCGAACAGTAGCGGCTGCGACGTTATAGCCGTCGATGAGCAACTCCGGCGTTGAACCGTGCAAATCCGAACTGCGGACTGTAACTGTCACCGCGCATTTTTCACCAGGCAGCAAGGAGACGTAATTGTCGCTCCAGAAGACCGGCAGAATTTCGCTGTGGCTCGAAGGGCTTACTAGCCGAAGCCGGGTGAGGAACGCAACTCCTTTTCCCGTGTTTTGCAAATTCACGCGAAATGCAGTGTCGTGTTCGCCGGCGCCAACCGTGTGAGCCTCCTCCGGATGCAAGGTGGCACGCACGGTTACCTTCGCCAGATCCTGCAGCGCGGAAAAGTCAGCAAAACTGATTTGTGGCGTGTAGTACCACTCTGTTTTTGAGAAATCGAGGTCGTCAGGCCGCGTCGAAAGCCAATAGAAATTCCGGCTGAGCAGTTCTCCCGGGCCAGAGAAGAGCCGAAGATTGAGAAAATACGCCGGCGGCTGGATGCCCGCGGGTTCCGGAATCGCGATGGACTTCGCTACTGCGTCCGCAGCCACATCCAACACGACCTCTCGCGAATATTTTTCGTTACCATTGAAATCGTAGGCTTTTGCGACAACCTTCAGCCCGGGGAACCCCTTCTGGGTGCTGTTCACAACGGCCACCGTGCGGTCGTCGTAAGAAAACTGCACATGGATCGGCTCTAGCGCGATTTTGGTCCCGAAGTAGCCTCCGGCAGGACGCAAGTCATAACTGTAGAGGTGCCAGATCAGGCCGGGCCATGCATTGTTGAGCATCCACTGAATGACGCCGGTGGATTTGTACTTGTTGCGGCCGTAAGCCTCGAACATGGCCCGCTGGCCTTCATAGGCCATGGCTTGTGATTTCCAGGCGAAGTCGGCGACATCTCTTGCCGGACCGTAGCGCATTTCGAGAGCGTGCGCGAAGAGATCAATATTCTTGAACTTGCCACCGCCGGCGTGAAAATTCCAGGCGTCGCTAATCGGCCAGAGCTTGTCTTCAGGAATGAACGCTTTTAATTCGTCGAGTGGCGGAACGGCCGGACCAGGGCTGGTCTCCGTGTTGAAACCGTACGCGCCGCCGGCTTTGGTGTCGAGCAGCCAATAGTCAGGCGGAACGTAATCGTACGGGCCGCTCATTTTCACACCCGGTTCCCCGGTGAGATCTGTTTTCTTCGCCGCCGCGGAAGAGACTACTGGTTTTGGCCAATGCGTTTCTTTTTCAATGTCCAGGTAGGCCTGTTCGCGATCGGGCGGAGGAGGATTATCGCTGCCGTTGAGCCACATCAGCAGGCTGGGATGCTTGCGCAAACGCAACAGCTGATCACGCAGGGACTCAACTGACACGCGTTTGTTCTCTTCGCTCCATTTGCCCCACTTTTCCCAGGCGTCGCAGCAACACCATCCGGCCATGATCAGAATGCCGTCCCGGTCAGCGCGGTCCATGAATGCTTCATCCTCGAGCTTGCCTTCAAGGCGGATCGTGTTCAGGCCCATTTCCTTTACATAGCGGAATTCGGCGTCGCGGCGCGATTCGTCGAAACGTAGCATCATGTCCGGCGTCCAGCCTGCGCCGCGAATGAGAACGGGCATGCCGTTTACTTTGAATAAGCGATTTCCCTCGGGGGTCATCTCGGATTCGGTCTGCACAATTCCGAAGTAAATGGTGCGAGCGTCGGAGATGGCTTTTTGCGCGGTGACGAACTCCAACGCCAGCTGATGCAGAAATGGCTGGCCCAATTGATACGGCCACCAGAGTTTCGGCCGCAGGATGTTCAATCCGGGGACTACTCCCGGAGAGATCGTGACTTCTTTGGATTCACCTGCCGCCAACTCGACTTCCTGTGAGAAGTCAATCGCTAACCCTCCTCCGGAGATTTTCCCGCGCAAGATTCCCTTGATCGGCTGAGCGGAAGCATTGTTGGCAAAAGCGCGAACTGTGAGGTGAGCGATCTCGGCTTTCGGCGGATCGAGCTTCGTCTCCACAAAGGGATGCTGGATTGCGACCGGACCAGTGGAAAAGAGCACAACCTCCTGCCACAAGCCCATGTCTTTGTCGGGCGGCAGGGGATTCCAATCGACGAAGGTGATCCCCAACTCGCCGGCCTTGGGAGCAGAAACGGCGACTGCCACGGCGTTGCTCTCGCCCGGGTGAACGAATTGCGTCACATTAAAGTTGTAGCGGCGGAATGCACCTGCCACCGAATCGGGGCCGGCAAGTTTTTTCCCGTTGACCCAGATTTCTGCCCGATAGTTGATTCCGCAAAACTGCATCCAGATCTGTTTGCCTTTATCTGCCGCGGGAACCTCAAATTCCTTGCGATACCACCACGGCACAACATAGGGGCTATTTGCCGGCATCTCCTGATTTGCAAACTGGGTGCCGATGTTGTACTCCACGCCGGGAAAAGTGCGCAGGTTCATTCCGTAGTAGGGATTTTTGTAAACGTCGTTCTCGACCAGCGCCGCGAAAACAGTCTTCGGCACAGAAGTCGAATACCAATCCGGAGTTGGATAGCCGGGTACGGAAACCCTGTCGCCGGAGTCAGAAACTTTTGCCGAAGACTGTACCTTCCAACCGTCGCGTAACAGAGTCTGAGCGGACAGCGGCGGCAATCCGCAGGTCCAGCCGCAGATTCCGAGCAGAAATACGGCCAAGCTGCGCGTACGCGCGCCAGGAAGGAGCAAACATGACCGGCCTGCCATAAACTTCTCTCCAGTCTTAAATCGATTTAATCGTTTAACGGAAGCTCTGTAACTTTTCCGGCAGGTAGTGTAATGCGATGCATGTACTACAGCAAGATTCGTAAACCAAAGCGCCCTCCGTAAACGGAGGGCGCTTTGGAACAGACTCAGTCAAAAGTTTTTCGGTCTACCGCGACGGCGCTAGATAGGCATTGTTGGCATGCGAAAACTTGACTTGTGTCAACTCCGTTTGGAGCTGCAGCGGGACCAACTTGCCTTTCGTACCTCCATCGCCAGCAAACGTGAGCAGGTATTGGTTGTTCAGATGCCTTTGGATCTCCTCCAGGTACGGTTTGATGGAAACTGGCGCGGTGGTGCCCAGAAAATAGGTCTCACCGCCGGTCTCTTCGGTCATCTTGCTCAGATTGTTCTGGCCAAGTGTGGCCAGAGCAAAGGATCGCGCTCGACGGCCCTCGGCAGGATAGTAAATGCTCCACAGGTTTATGTTTTCCCGTTGCGCGCGCTCGATCGCCGTATCCACATCAGGGTAGAACGGCGCCCAGCCGCCGCGCAGGAAGTCGATTCCCGAAGAAACGAGCACCAGCGAGCGCCGACCGCCGTTATCCGGCCAACGCTTCATCCAGTCAATCACGGCGAGATACGGACTGGAGCCGATGCCCGGCTGTCCGCGCGGAATGCGCAGAGCTCTAACCGCGAGCGCATGATCCGTTGTAAAGTCCTGCGCGATCATCGCGGTGGAGTTCTCGGCGTAAGCAATCGCCACCTGTGTGTCTCGAGGCTGCGCCATGATGAACTGCTTCAGATCATTCCACTGGCTCGCGGCGCTGGTGTCCAGCGAGTCGTCGATTAGGATCGCCAGCGTCAACGGGCCGCCCTTGGCCCAACCGGCCACCTGCTTTTGCTCCTTGTTCACCGCCAGTTGCACATCGGCCTTTGATACCAGAGGCGGGGGTAATTCTTTTTTTCCGACAGCGGTCACCGTTATGACCGCTTTTCCGGAAGTTGACGGATCCGGCGTTACTGCCAGCACCGCACTCGAAGCCGCGAGTGCGGCGGCTGCAAGAATGCCTATAACTCTAAATCTCGCGTTCATGGTAACTGGTCCTCTACTTTTCCTGCACTTCGATCCCCTATTACTTAGATGCAGTTCGGGCTTTCGGCGTAATTCCGCTATCATGGCCGTACGGCACCGCGATAAGCCGAACCGAACCCTTCATGAAACCCAGAACTGCGGCGAAAGTTGCTGCCCAAGAGTCCCAGTTCGATGTCTGCGTAATCGGTGGAGGAGCCACCGGAGCCGGTTGTGCGCTGGACGCCCAACTGCGCGGTTTGCGCACGGTATTGATTGAAGCCAACGACTTCGCTTCCGGCGCATCGAGCGCTTCCACCAAGCTGGTGCACGGCGGAGTGCGCTATCTCGAGCAGGCCGTTAAATCGCTGAATCTGGAAGAATTGCGCATGGTGAAACATGCGCTGCGCGAACGCCGCTTCATGCTGTCCAACGCCCCCTACCTGGCTCGCGCGGCGCATTTTTTGATCCCGGTGTATTCCTGGCTGCGTGCGGGCTATTACCTGGCCGGCATGAAAATCTATGACCTGATTGCCGGCGAGGGAAACCTGTTCCCCAGCGGTTTTGTCTCGCGGGAGGAGACGCTCAAGCGGCTTCCAGGACTGAAGTCCGACGGGCTGCGTGGCGCGATTTCGTACTCCGACGGGCAATTTGACGACGCCCGCTACAATCTCGCCCTGGTGGAAACATTCGTGGAATCCGGTGGCACCGCTCTGAATCACGCTCCGATTACAGCTTTTGCTTTCGCAGAAAACGGAAAAATCAACGGTGCGATGGTTCGCGATGCCATAACTGGTGAGAATTTCCGGGTCAAAGCTAGGAAATTGGTGAACGCGACCGGCACCGGCACGGACCTGGTGCGCGCTCTGGCCAATCCGTCTTTGCCGAGCCGGATGCGTCCCAGCAAAGGCGTGCATCTATTTTTCGCGGCCGAGCTATTTCCCGGCCAAGATGCGCTGCTGGTTCCGCAAACCGAAGATGGGCGCGTAATTTTCGCGGTGCCGTGGCAGTCGCGCTTGCTGGTCGGCACCACCGACGACCCGGCCAGCGACCGAACACGAATGCTGGTAGAAAAAGAAGAAGCGAACTATCTTCTTCGGCAGTTAAATCCGTATCTGGCACAACCGCTAAGGTTGGAACAAGCTCTGAGTGGCATGTCGGGCTTGCGGCCGCTCGTGGCCGGGCCCAGGCAGACAAATACGAGCAAGCTGATTCGCGATCACGAAGTCGAAGTGGACCAGGTTAGCGGGCTGGTCAGCATTATGGGCGGAAAATGGACCACTTATCGTTTTATGGCCGAAGACACGATCGACCACGTCCAACGGGAGTTGGGCGTACCGCTCACTGACAGTGCAACGAAGCACCATCCTCTGGCAGGCTCCGCCGGATTCGACGAACAATTCTCAAACCGCATCGAGAAGGAGTATTCTCTTGCGGCCGATATTGCCCGGCACCTTAGCGGCAAGTTCGGTTCGCGCGCTCTGCAGATCTTGCAGCTGCTTGCCGAAAACGCCAGTTGGAACGGGCGGATCGCGCCGGAGCTACCAGTCGTGCAGGCTGAAATTGTTTTCTGTGTCCGTAACGAGATGGCCGAAACGATCGAAGACTTGCTCGCGAGGCGCACCGGCGCGCAGCTCTACGATTGGAAACAATCCCTGATGGCGGCTCCGCTAGCGGCACAGCTGCTGGCGCAAGAAAAAGAGCGGAAAGCCGGGTACACTGCCGCGGCGGTTGAAGAATATTCGGCGAAGATCAACGGATTTCTAACGGAACTTGGATTGGAGAAGAGGTAGAGCGTGAAACGGTACATCGGCGCAATTGATCAGGGAACCACGAGCACGCGCTTCATCGTGTTCGACGCCGAGGGAAAAATCGTGAGCGTCGCCCAGAAAGAGCATCGCCAAATCTACCCTAAGCCCGGCTGGGTGGAGCATGATCCGCTGGAGATCATCGCCAACACCCAGGAGGTGATCGGCGAGGCGCTGAAACGCGGCGGAATTGCGGCGGCCGAAATCGCCGCTGTGGGAATCACCAATCAACGCGAAACTACGTTGTTGTGGGATAAGAAGTCGGGCAACGCAATCGCCAACGCCGTCGTTTGGCAAGATACGCGGGTAGCGGAGGAAGTCGCGCGCTATTCAGCGAATGGCGGGCAAGACCGGTTTCGCGAAGCGACGGGCTTGCCGCTCAGCACCTATTTCAGCAGTCTGAAAATCCGGTGGTTGCTGGAAAATGTTGCCGACGCACGCAAGCGCGCGCTCGCCGGCGAACTTCTGTTCGGAACCATCGACACGTTCGTGGCCTGGCATTTGACCGGCGGCAGGCTGGGCGGCGTGCACGTGACCGACGTGACCAACGCCAGCCGAACGCAGCTACTCGATCTGAAGTCCTTGAGCTGGGATCGGCAGTTGCTCGCGGCGTTCGACATACCATCCGCAATACTGCCGACGGTGCGCTCAAGCAGCGAAGTCTATGGCGAGATTTCATTGCAGGATTTGAAGGGAGTCCCGCTCGCCGGAATTCTTGGCGATCAGCAGGCCGCGCTGGTTGGTCAAGCCTGTTTTCAGCCGGGCGAAGTCAAGAATACCTATGGCACGGGGTGCTTTCTGCTGATGAACACAGGCGAGCGAGCCGTGCAATCTCAATATGGACTGCTAACAACGCTTGCGTACAAATTCGGCGACCGGCCGGCGCATTACGCCCTCGAGGGAAGCGTGGCCATCACCGGAGCGCTGGTGCAGTGGCTACGCGACAATCTGGGCATAATTCAGAAGAGCGCTGACGTGGAAGGCTTGGCGAGGACCGTTGACGACAATGGCGATGTTTACTTTGTTCCGGCGTTCAGCGGATTGTACGCGCCGTACTGGAAGGACTCGGCCCGAGGTCTGATTGCCGGGTTGACCCGTTTTGCGAATAAAGGTCACGTCGCGCGCGCCGCGCTGGAAGCGACCGCGTATCAAACTCGTGACGTCGTGGAAGCGATGGAGAAAGACGCTCAGATCAGCCTGAAAAATGTGCGCGTGGACGGCGGCATGGTTGTCAACGAACTGCTGATGCAGTTTCAGGCGGATATCCTGAACCGCGAAGTTATACGTTCCGTGATACAAGAGACGACGGCACTGGGTGCGGCGTACGCGGCGGGGCTGGCCGTTGGATTTTTCTCAGGCACCGAAGAACTTTGCTCCAAATGGCAGTCAGACCGCATCTGGAAACCAAAAATGTCGCAACCCGACCGGGACCGCTTTTATCGGGGATGGGCAAAGGCAGTTGCACGTTCCTTCGATTGGACGGATAGCTGAACGACGGAGCCGGAAATGAACTCAGCCTGGATCGGAGAATTTCTGGGAACAATGATCCTAATTCTGCTCGGCGACGGTGTGGTTGCGGGCGTGTTGCTGAAGAAATCGAAAGCCGAAAACAGCGGGTGGATCGTGATCACCGCGGGCTGGGCTTTGGCGGTGATGGCGGGCGTATTCGTCGCGATTGCCTTTGGCAGCACCGACGCGCATCTGAATCCGGCCGTTACCATCGGTATGGCAATCAAAGCAGGGAACTTCGCGAAGTTCCTGCCCTATCTGCTGGCGCAGGTGCTCGGGGCGATGGTTGGAGCCGCACTGGTCTGGCTGCACTATTTGCCGCACTGGAAGGAAACGGAGGATAAGGGCGCCAAGCTGGCATGTTTCTGCACAGGGCCGGCCATTCGAAACGGCACGGCCAACCTCATGAGCGAGATCGTCGGGACATTTGTTTTGGTGTTTGTCGTCGGCGCCATTTTCTCAAAAGCTGTGGGTTCGGCGGGACCCGCCGCCGGGCTTGGCCCTTATCTTGTGGGCAGCCTGGTTTGGGGCATCGGCCTTTCCTTAGGTGGTACAACAGGTTATGCCATTAACCCCGCCCGCGATTTCGGGCCGCGCCTGATGCATTCTGTCCTTCCGATCGCCGGGAAGGGCGGGTCAGATTGGGGATACGCGCCCGTCCCGATCGTTGGCCCTCTGCTCGGCGGCGCCCTTGCCGGGTTCGCGCTTCGCTTGCTGGGCGTCTGACGGAGCAAGGCACTGATGGGCTTGATGCGCTCGCTGTTGCTGGCCGCCTCGCAAAACAAATGGCTGAGGGACCACGCCAGCCGTTACAAGTTTGTGCGGAGAAGCGTCTCCCGCTTCATGCCGGGCGAAACGCTGGACGACGCAGTGCGGGCGGCGCACGAACTGGAAGCTCGGCGCATTCGAACGGTTTTCACTCATCTTGGTGAAAACATCGCCGACGCCAAGCAAGCCGAGCAAGTAGCGAATCACTATCTGCACGTCCTCGAACGGGTTCAGGCAGAAAATCTGGGCACCGAGATTTCGGTCAAGCCGACACAACTTGGGCTCGATCTCTCCGAAGAACTTTGCGGAAAACAATTGCGCCGACTGATGGCCGCCGAGAATTCGGGCCGCATTGTGTGGATTGATATGGAGGCCAGCGGCTATGTTGAGGCTACTCTCAGCATCTACCGCAGACTCCTTGCGGATTTTCCGAATGCTGGGATCTGCCTGCAGGCGTACCTGCACCGAACTGCGAGCGACGTCCAGTCCCTGGTTGGTCTCCAACCCTCGATCCGTCTGGTGAAGGGTGCCTACTCGGAGCCGGCAAGCGTCGCAATGCAAACGCGAGCGGAAATTGACGCGAGTTATCTGGCGCTCGCGCAGGGACTCCTGCGCGAGCAGGTCGCGGGGAATATCCGCAGGGCCGTATTGGCCACGCACGATCCTGACCTGATCCGGCAGGTCACGGGGTTTGCGGAAACGCAATCGCTCGGCAAGGATCAAGTCGAGTTCCAGATGCTTTATGGAATTCAGCGAGGCGAACAGGACCGGCTGGCCGGTGGAGGGTGGCGCTCCGGAGTTCTAGTTGCCTACGGCGACTACTGGTATCCGTGGTTTGTGCGGCGCCTGGCGGAGCGGCCTGCAAATGTATGGCTGTTGCTGCGAAATCTGGCGGGCGCGTGACACCAGGCAGAGATATATAGAACGATGGTTCTGCAGCTTCGCCGCGCAACACACCAACCGGTTTACGCCGGCAGGAAGCCGGTCCGGCCAATCGGTGTTTCCGCGAAACAGAGAACAGTCTAACGGACCGACGTAATTTCCAAAACGTCGCCCACCTGCGTGCCGGTACGATAAATCGTGTGGGACGGCAACTCCAGAACGCTGGCGGCCCTTAACGACACCTTGGAAATGCGGAACGGCTTGAAATGCTCTTCCATGTGCACGACCCGCTTGTCTTTGTTAAGAAAGAGCAGATCGATCGGAAAGAGCATCCCAATCGAGTGTACCCCGCGAGACGGAATAATCCACAAGCCCCGGCCAAGTTTGGACCAGCGCTTGGTTTTCCCCAGCAAGCCAATTAGGCGGCGGAAGTAGTTGTCCGCGACCACCGCCTCCGTGGCTACGAAGGTTTCCCGGGTCTTGTTATACACGTACACGTATCTGCTGTAATTGCCGTTACTGCCCGCCATTGTATCTCCGTCGGGAATTGCCGGATTGCACCGCCGGCAAGTGCTACGCGTTGTCCCTGGACAAATTAATCAATCGTCTGACGCTTGCGGCGCCAAATGATGATGCCGAGCACGACGAGAGCCAAAGCTCCCGCGATGATCCGGATCAGGGTGGTATTGTCCATTTTTTTGCTCCTTTTCAGGTTTAGCCGGTCGCCCCACTTGCGGAAAACCGGAATCTCAATTACTGAAGCACCTTAAACTGACGAATCAGGGTGATAACCGCCGGGCCCAAAATAACGACCATAAGCGCCGGGAAAATGAAGAACACCAGCGCTGGCACCATCTTGACCGCGGTCTTGGCGCTCATCTCCTCGGCGCGCTGCCGGCGTTTGAGCCTCATATCGTCGGAATAGACCCGCAAGGACTGCGCGATACTTGTGCCGAACCGTTCCGTCTGGATGAGCATTGCGACCAGCGCCTTGATGTCATCCAGTCCGGTCCGACGGGCAAGCTCGCGCAACGCGTCAATTCGAGTCTTGCCGATTCGCATTTCCAGGTTCACGAACTGCAGTTCTTCGCTTAACTCAGCATGCGAAATCCTCATGTCCTGGGAGACTTTTAGCATCGCCTGATCGAGGCCAAGACCGGCCTCCACGCAAATCACCATCAGGTCGAGCGCGTCCGGCAATCCCTTGCGCAGTTTGCGCTGCCGCGCAGCCACGCGCCAGGTCAGCCACATATCTGGAATGAGATACCCAAGTGCAACTGCTACCACGAAAACAAAGAACGGATTCAGCCGATATGCGCCGGAAAAATAAACTAACGCCACTGCTCCGACGGGAAGCACCGCTTTTACGCCCCGCATGGCCATTAGCGCTTCCGGGCTGCGGTAGCCTGCCCGAATCATCAAGAGTTGGGTCCGGGACGCCTTTTCGACATTTTGTGCCGGAAGCAGCTTGCCGACGTTGGCTAACGTATCGCGAACCCGTTCCTTCTGGCGCTCCGTAAATTTCGCTGCCTCTTCCGGTGGCTTCGTAATTCCAGTAAGGCGCGCCAAGCGAGTTGCAACGCTAACTTCGCCCGGCGAAAACGCGTAGACCAGCGCCACGATCACGCCGGCCGTGGCGACAAAGGTCAGGATGGTCAATATCCAGATCAAGCCGCGCCTCCTTTTCCGTTAGACCTCAAAATGAATAATCTTCCACAAAATCGCCGAACCGATAATCTGCATCACCGCCGCTATGATCAGGACGATCGGCCCCACTGGATCCGTAAACAGCACGGCCATATAGTGCGGGTTCAGCGCGCTTAGCATGAACGCCATGACGATCGGCAAGGCAATCAGAATGCCGGCGGTCAGACGGCCCTGGGCGGTGCGCACCTGCACTTCCCGGTAAATCCTGAAACGATCGCGAATTACTCGCGCCAATCCGTCCAGGATCTCCGCAAGGTTGCCCCCGGTCTCTTTCTGAATCAGCAGCGCGGTAACAAAGAACTGGACGTCGATGATCGGTACCCGTTCGGTTAGGTTGAGCAATGCGTCGCGCAGAGGCAAGCCGAAGTTCTGCTCTTCAAACGCCGTCCGGAACTCAGCCGCCAGAGGTTCAGGGCACTCTTTGGAGATCATCTCCAAACCAGTGGTGAACGCATGCCCTGCCCGCACCGCGCGTCCCAGCAAGTCGAGCGCTTCTGGAAAATGCTCTTCAAACTTGCGCAGCCGGCGCCGGCGCTGAAACGCCACATAGGAAAACGGAATCATGGCGGCGACGATGGCGATCGGAAATGCCGCGTAGAAGTGCGGATACAGATAAAAACTCACCAGATATCCGCCTAATCCCATTACACCGGTCATCATCAGCAGCTTGGCCGGCTTTACGCTCAGTCCCGACTGCATGACCCAGTCCTGAAGCTTCGTTGACCAGGACCACTTCATCATCATTTGGTGCAGCCACGGGACGTTGCTCATCATCTCGTCCCGAACCAGCTTCAGACCGAGCGTGGATTCGCCGCGCTTCTCCGCCTTGTGCACCGCGCTCATGCGCTTGCGGATCTGCTCCTGGTTGCCTCCCGAGCCGGCGAAAACAAAGACGCCGAGGATCACCACCAGAACCACCAGGAACGTCAGAATGGCAATCAGTACACCCATGAGAGCTCCTCAGCGCATTGGCGCGGCATCAAACATGTTGGTCGGGAAATGAATGCCCGAAACCAGTAGCCGTTCCGCGAACTTCGGCCGAACTCCGGTTGGAACGTAGTCTCCCAAAACTTCGCCGTTCTCCTTGATGCCACGCTTGCGGAACGCGAAGATGTCTTGCATCGTCACAACATTGCCTTCCATGCCCGTGATCTCGGAAATGTTGATGATCTTGCGTGTGCCGTCGCTCTGGCGCGCCACCTGAATCACCACATCAATCGCCGAGGAAATCTGGCGGCGGATAGCGCTTTCCGGAATGTTCAAGTTGGCCATCGCCACCATGGTCTCCAGGCGGCTCAGGGCGTCCCGAGGCGTGTTGGCGTGAATGGTAGTCAGGGAACCATCGTGGCCCGTGTTCATAGCCTGGAGCATGTCTAGCGCTTCTTCGCCACGGACCTCACCCACGATGATTCTATCGGGACGCATACGCAGACAGTTGATAACCAGTTGGCGTTGCGCCACGGCGCCCTTGCCTTCGATGTTGGGGGGACGCGTTTCCAGGCGAACCACGTGCTCCTGGTTTAGTTGAAGCTCGGCGGCATCCTCAACAGTGACGATTCGTTCCTTGTTCGAGATATACGAAGACAGAATATTGAGGAACGTGGTTTTACCGGCACCAGTGCCACCGGAAATCAAAATGTTCAAGCGCGCCTTCACGCAGCCGCGCATCAGATCCAGCATCGGCTGGATCAGCGAGCGGTTCGCAATCAGGTCGTCCGCCGTAACCCGTTGGCGCCCGAAACGGCGAATCGAAAGGCAAGGCCCGTCAACCGACAAGGGAGGAATGATGGCGTTGACGCGGGAGCCATCCGCCAGGCGGGCGTCCACCATCGGGGAAGACTCGTCAATGCGCCGGCCGATCGCAGAGACGATACGGTCGATGATGCTCATCAAGTGCGCATCATCGCGAAACTGGACGCTCGTGGCTTCGAGCATGCCTTTTCGCTCGACGAAGATCCTCTTGTACGTGTTCACCAGAATGTCGGACACGGTCGCATCCGCCAGCAGTGGTTCCAACGGGCCCAGTCCAAAAACTTCGTCCAAAACCTCCTGTACCAGGCGCTCACGCTCCTGCAGGTTCATCGGAGCCGACTCGCCGTGAACGATTCCTTCCAGAATCAAGCTGACCTCGCGGCGAACATCCTCGCGGTTGGCATCGGTCAATTTGTCGAGATTCAGCTTCTGAATCAATTTGCGGTGAATGGCCGCCTTGATGGTGCCAAAATCCGTCCGTGCCGTGGTTGTGACAAGCGGTGACATTGCCTACCTCATTTCTTGCTCGGGAAAGAGAACAGGCTGGACAGGGGGCTCTTCTTCTCTTCCACGCTGGTATCAATTCCGACGAGTTGCCCGGCAATTTGGCGGTAGCGGTTGCTCAGAATATTATTGTGGTTTTCCATGAGCGGCGTTCCCAAATTCACCGACTGGCTGGCTTTGCGGAAATCATTCGGCAAGCTCGCAAAAATCGGGCGATTGATGTCCTTCTGAATACTCTTCAGCACATCGTCATCGCCTTTGTGCCACCGGTTGATAATGATCCGCGCGCGCTCGGCCGAAATTCCAAAGCCCTTAAGGGCCAGCAGCCGCCGCTCCAACGTCCACAGCGAGGGAACGTTCGCTTCTGCCACGATCAGAATCATTCGCGCCGAACGCAAAATTGGCCCCCAATCCGCGGAAAATTGCGATCCCATGTCCAGCAGCACGATGTCACACAGGTTTTGTGCGACGTTGACCACTCGGTCCAGCACAGCAACGTCGATGGACTGCCATTCTTCTGGCTGAGTCGTCCCGCCCAGCACTTCGAGCTTGGTCTTGTGCTTGGTCAGCAGACCAGCCAGAAAGTGACTGTCCAGGCGCTCCAGACCTTCGACAGCATCTCGAATCCCAAACTTCGGATGTTGGTCCAGCAGCAAATGTACGTTGCCCAGCGGCCGGGCAAAGTCGAGTAAGACCGTTTTCTTCCTCGCAAAGGTGGCCAGCTGAACGCCCAGATTCACGGCAACCGTTGTCGCACCCACGCCACCCTTGGCACCCATCACCACGATGAGTTTGTCTTGCGATGGAAAGTCCTTGGTGTGAAAGTCCTCTCGCAGCCGAAGCAGCAGGTCCTTCAACGAGTCCGTCTGCACCGGTTTGCCGAGAAAATCCTGCACGCCCGCCCGCATCGCTTCGAGCAGCAAACTCGGTTGCGGCGGCACAGCCGCAGAACACGCAATCAGCTTGACCCCCGGCTTGATACGACGCAGCTGGTTGGCAAAAGCAAAAAACGGGTCGGGATCGCGCGCCAAATCGAGAAACACCACATCCGGCATCTGGTCGGATGACTCCGGCGGCCGGTCAGAAGGCACCACCCACTGTAAGACCGTGGAGACGAGCCCCGTTTGCTCCAGACTGGCCAACAACTGTGCCGAGCTGGTTAAATCGCTGCTAGCTATCGCTGCGGTTAACATTGCCGGACGGGCCCGCTTTCTTTCTTCGCTTACGATACCAAATTACGCTTTTTCCGCGCCTACTTTGTGCTCGGTGCCGTAGCCGGAGTTACCTGGTCCAGGAACGGCTGCGGGAAATTCGGCCCGTGCGGTACCTGGTCCGGACCCACCGGCTTGACCACATGGGGCGTCACAATCACCAGCAGCTCGTTCTTGCTCTTGTTAAGCGACTTGCTCTGAAAGAGCTTGCCCAAGATCGGAATGTCGCCGATTCCGGGGATCTTGTTGAAAACCTCCGTGACTCGATTGTCCACCAGCCCGGCGATCGCAAACGTTTGCCCATCCGAAAGGTTCATTTCGGATTCTACGCGTCGCGTGGAAAGCGCCGGAAGCACGAAGCCGTTTAAGGTCACCGCGTTGGAAAAGTCCAGCGTGCTCACTTCCGGCATGACCTTCAGATGAATCGTGCCATCCGCCGCAAGGATCGGAAGAAACTTCAGCCGAATTCCGAATTCTTTAAACTGAATGGTGACGGCGTTGCCGCCCGTGCCGCCTGTTGTTCCTTGTATCGTCGGATACGGGAACTCGCCGCCGGCCAGGAAGCTGGCTTCCTTGCCCGATTCCGTCATCAAGTTCGGCTCCGCCAGAATCTGGAAAAGATTCTTGCTCTGCAGCGCTTGAATCGTCGTGCCAAGATGGATATTCGGGTTGAATAAGAATATGTTCAGGGCGTTTGCAAAGGTCTGCGTGCTCTTGAAGGTGCTCGTGGTAACTGGCTGAGGGCCGCTCACGGGAAAAGTATCCGTGATCTGGGGAGCGCCAACGCCGCCGAACTGTTGTGTGGTGATCGATCCAATCGTCTTTCCCACGCCAGTGGAGAGAAAATCGAAGCCGAGCTGCGTTAACGCGCTGCGATCCACTTCGGCAAAGCGGACCTGCAACAGAATCTCCCCGGTCACTGGCGGCGGGATCTCCATCATGCTCGTGACTTTTGGCGCTGCGCCTTTCACCACTTCTAAGATCTTGTCGGCAACCGCTGCTGAGGAGATTTTCCCGCTAATAATCACCACGTCCTTCGAGGTATCGATGTGAACATTCTCGTTCGGGAAGACTTCGTGAACCTTCTGGCTCAAGCCGAGGATGTCGATGTCAACCGAAACCTCAAACGCCTGGCTCTGGTCGCTTTCATCCCAAAGCAGCAAAGAAACGCCACCCGGCTTGCGGCCGTTGACCAGCACTTGCATCGGACTGACAACGATCGCTTCCGCGATTTCCGGGTCTGCCAATGACACGCGCTTGATCCGCGAAGGCGAGGTGATCACCAGCGACCGCCCAACCAGCAGATGCAGCGTCTGGGGCTCTGCGGACTCCGGAGCTTGCGCCTGGGCAACGGATTCCGCCGCGGCGGGCGCATTGCTGGCTGGCACCGGAGCAGTCGCGGGTGCCTGCCCCCGGGCAACCAGAGCCAAAACGCTAAGGCTCACCGCGACCAGAAGAATGGCAGGGCACATCAAGGACTTCTTCATCGGTAATTGTCCTGGCATGATTTCCTCTTATTGGTGATCCTTTGCAGCTTCCGCAGGGAACGACTTGTTCTCCCGCTTGGTTCCGGTAATCACTTCAATCACGTAAGGCGGTGGTGGTGGTGGTGGTCCCGGCTTTTTGGTTCCAGCGGGTGCCGGAGGATGTTTCAACGTCAGCTTCGGTCCGGTTACAGTGAACAAATCTGCCTGTTGAATCGTCGGGGGATCGTTCTTTTTGGTGTCAATGGTGTTGCGCAGTGCCAATTGAATCCTTCCGTCGTTTGAGGCCATCACCAGCTTCGACGCGTCATCTGGGGCCACCAGCAGCGTGACCACGGCAACCGTCTGCGGCTTTCCCTCACGATCCTGTTCAATCTTTTGTCCGGCGGCCAGCACTCGCACATCCTCCAGGACCGTGCGCGTGATATCACCATTGCTGCTCTCTTTCCCTACAGGATGTCCGGTCACCAAAACATCCACCATGGTGCCGGGTATCACGAAGCCAGCTACACCCACAACCTCGTTTACCGCCACCGACACTCCTCGCATGCCCTCCGGAATTGTGGCGGAAAGACCAGCGCCCGATTCCTTGGGAGCGAGCTTGCCTTCAAGGATCGGCTCGTTTTCTGCCAGCGGCGTGATGTTGGCGCGATTCATGACGTCTTCCTGTTTGGAAAACATCCCAGCCACTTGCTGGCTCGCCGGCCATTGGATGACCCGGGTGTTGGACGCGTCCAGGCGGCTCCCGAGCGGAAGCGGTACCGCCGCTACCACCAGCGGCTGGGTGCTCGTCGGCTGAATAACGGACACCTTTTGAAATTGCTTATACACGAAGCTGCTGAGCAGAAACGCCACCACCAGCGCAATCACCAATCCGATCAGCAGGCGATTCGTATTCATGAGCCAGTTCTCCCTCGTACCTAACAAGACCAGACTGCGTTGCAAAGATGTCTTGCGTTATTTCGTGTCTGTCAAACCTTCTAATAGGCGGCCCAGCAGCATACTACGGTGGCGGCGGCAACCGCGACGCCAAACGGCAACTTCAGCAGGCGGGGATTATCAAGCGAGATCTGCGAGTTTTTCTTCAGACCGAACGCGAAGAATCCTCTTACCAGAATGACCATGTTCCGCAGAGTTTCCATGACCCGACCGGTTCGGTATACCTGTACTACCGCCATAATTCCTGATGCGATGATGCTTCCGAACATCACAAACAAAAACAGTCGCCAGCCCAAGAAGGCCCCGACCGCTCCCATCAACTTCCAGTCTCCCGCGCCTAGCGCGCGCAATAACACCAGGGGCAGAAGAATCAGAAGCGCCAGACCCGCTCCCGTCAACGCGAAGAGCGTACCGTGCCAACCCGCCAGAACTGTGTGCACGACGACGCCGAAGAGCAGGCCCGGCACCGTTAACCAATTGGGAATCCGTCTCGAACGCCAGTCCAGCATCGCCGCGGAGAATGTCAATGCCAGGGTAAAGATCCAGATCAATTGTGCTGCGTTCATCGTCGATCGAACTTTCTTAGTCTTTCTCAATCAACTGACGGGACCCGTCGTTCTTCGAGCTTACGTGAGGTTGACAACGGCCTGGCTGAATACCGCGTTGATCGCAGTGGCCAGCGAGCTCA
>CAZQOB010000006.1:0-79340 GCA_964594885.1 uncultured Acidobacteriaceae bacterium | reverse complement strand
GTTGATCGCAGTGGCCAGCGAGCTCAGCGAGGCGACCGCAGCCAAGGAGAGCAGCACAAGCAACAGCGCGTATTCGGTCAGGTCTTGACCTTCCTCTTCCTTCCACAAACGAATCATCAGGTTCTTCATTATTCTTTCCTCTCAGTCGAGTTAAAGTCTAAGCGGCGCAGGGAGGTACCGCTGTGAGAGTAGGAGGAGCACGGGAGTCGCCACTCCGTCGCCATTTCCCCATCAAATAAGTCATTTGTTTTCATTGTAATACGATCAAGATGCCGGTATCAGCCTGAGACAGCCTCCTACTGCCTCCTACTGGTCTCCGTTTGGAGACATTCTATTCCCGACAAGATTCCTTTGGTGACCACTTTATAAATCGCGGAAAAATGACAAAAAGTGTCATGATTGGAATAGCTTCAAGATAAAAGCGTGTTCCGGCAAACAGGAGCAAGGACGGACCAATGAACGCTAGAATGCTCACGATCCAGCCCAAGTTGAGTGCCTGTCCGCGTCGCTTCTCTTTCACGAGCTGTGCCATTAGACAGCTCAACGGCAGAATCAGCAGACTCGTGTCAGAAATCATCTGGTGGTAGCTGACCAGCAGCGCGGCCAGCACCGACCCGGGGAACGTCGGGCGCCAAGAAGCAGCCCAACCCAGAGCTACAACGGAAATGACAATCGTAACCACGTTCGTATACCCCGCTGCGCGGCCGCTGAGCACGTACACCAAGCCGCGCAGGTTGGCCATACCGTCGGGATGAATCCCCAACAGTACGTCATTGGCCGCCGAAAACTTTACGCTCGTCCCCAGCAGGAAGTGCACGAATTCCGTTACTCCAGAAATGCCCAGCACCGAAACGGACAGTGCCGCAACTGCCGCAGCCGATACGAGGAATCCCCCGATAAATCTCCAGCGGCGCCATAGGAAAAAAAGTAGAGCAATTGGCAGAGCGTATTGAAACTTGAACAGGCTGAGGCCGACGAGCGCACCCGACTGAAAATCGCTCTGCCGCTCCGCTGCAACCCAAGCCGCAACCAATAGCGCCAACAACAACAAGGAGTCCTGCCCCTCAATCAAAACCATAGTGACAGGAAGAAAGCACACCGGTAGCGCAATGGGCAACAAGGACCAGCTCTTAGTCAGCGTCTGCAGGCCCGGCCCCATCATCTTCACGGTCAAAATCAGACAAACAATGTTGCACAAGAGAAAGGCCAGATAAGCTTTCCGGTAGTTGAAAAAGGAAAACGGTCCATACAACAAGCCCCCATACGCCCAATGAAAGACAGGCAGAGCGAACGGCGCCGGACTTACCACCTCATACTGGAACTTCAGGGTTTGCGGATAGTCGTGCAGCGCGGAGCCGTGACCGGTCCGCACCATGTATCCTGCCGTGTAAAAAGTGCGAAAGTCTACGCGGCCACTGCGGGCTGCGGGCAACATCAGCAGGAAACCTGCCATCGCGACAAACGACATCAGTGCCAGTACGGCCCCAACCAACGGACGAAACTTCACAAAGAAGTGTTCGCTGCCCGCAGCAGGTGAACCCGTTTGCACCTCGGTATCACGGCTGTTCTCATTGTCCATACTGGTTCGTTTGGAGCATCCTCAAAGCGTCACGGGCATCAGGCAAACCGACGACTTTGTAGATTCGGACCCGGCCTTGTGTGCTGCGAAACAGCTGCGGCAATTCGGATTCGCGTTCCGCTTCTGCCTCCTTCCCGCGGGAACCCGCCGGCTCCCACTCTGCCGAGAAATCATCTTCGGCAATCATCCAGTATGTCGCTCCCGTCGGGCCGGCGATGGATGCAAGGCACGAACATTCCTTGCGAAGAACTTCCGGATGATAGTAGCCCGCCGGTGAAAAAATCACTGGGCGAATCGCCAAGCGGCCGGAATACAGAAATAAACTGGCGTCTTCATAAGCCAGTACTTTGGATTCTGACGCTGTGTTGTTACGAAGCCATTCATAGCCCTGCCGCTTCTCACTGAGCAGCTCGGACCGGCTGTGGCTGACGACCGCAAGCCTCTTGGTTCCCCGCCACCAGGAGTAACTCCCGCCAATCACCAGCGCGCACCCAATCAAGCAAAAGAATGCGCCGGCGACTCTTTCATCGGCTCGCTTGCCTTGGGTCATTGTCGCGCTTATCTGCGCAATCAGCCTTTTTGACTCGAGCCAAAAGCCGGCAACAATAAAGGGAAAAAACGGCAAGAGGAAACGCGCAAAGTTTGCGTAGTCCCAAACGATCAATGGCAAGAGATAGAACCACAGCCCCAGGTGCAGCGGCAAGAGCGCTCGGTCGTTGAATTGCCGGGCCATGCCGCGGATCGCAATCGCTCCAAGAAAAAAAAGAAAAATGATCGCCAACAAGGCCGGCCTGAACCCGGCTGCATCCACAAGATAGCTGCCCGGTTGCATCAATGCGTTCGAAATTCCGTTCTTCGCGACGTCCAAGAGCGCATGGTTGCCAAGCACGTCCTCTTTCCAA
Source organism: uncultured Acidobacteriaceae bacterium (assembly GCA_964594885.1). Classification (GTDB taxonomy): domain Bacteria; phylum Acidobacteriota; class Terriglobia; order Acidiferrales; family UBA7541; genus Acidiferrum. The sequence goes on along the minus strand of CAZQOB010000006.1, from coordinate 76,859 downwards.
AACCCCAGGTAGCTCGTGTAGTAGAGCCACGTCACTCGCCATGAATGCGCGCAGGCACCGTTCACCATCGCCGGCGCTGCGGGTTTGATCAGCAATGTTCGCCCAACGCTCACCGCAACCAAGGGGAAGGCGCCAACCATAAACATCATTGCCCTGCGCCAGCCGTCGCGAATCGCGATCGCGAGGAAGATTCCCAGAGCCACCGGCGCTCCCAGCATGCGCAACAAGATGGACGCACCAGCGGTCATGCCACTCGCGATCGCCCTCCACTCACGCTGGCGTTGAGGCGGTGGAGCGGCCAACCAAAGCGCCACCGTCGTCAACGCCGCAAAGGGAATGTCCGACATCAACTCCGCGGAAAGCACACGGACCACGGGATTCGCTGCGCAGAAAGCGGTAATCGCAAGCGCGGCCGCGTTGGTCATCCCGGTCAGCATCCGCAAAAGAGCAAAAGCTGCAGTCAAAAAGATCCCGCCGAAGAGTACGTTTAGCGCAAATGCGGGCGCCAGATTGGCCGGGAAACTGGGATTGGCCCGCCAAATCCAGGAGAGCATCCAGGAATAGAGAATCGGATATTTCGTGGCTGGCGGCGTTCCCGGCAAACTCGGCAAGACGTGGCCGTGCCCGAGCGCCAGCGACTTCGCCGAACTGAAGTAAATCGAGTCATCTTCCATTTGCCCGAAGAGACTGACCGGATGAAGTGCTGCAACACCCACAGCATAAAGAATCAGGATGCAGAGGAGCGTGCTCCACGGATAAAACAACGAAATTCTCGGCTGGTACTGCTGCGGTTTGGACGAATTTCCGCGCCGCGAGCCGGACACCTGCTCGTTCATTGTCGGATGTAGATAGCGCTGGTCGTATCTACATAAACCCGCTGCCAGGAGGGCGAAGCCAGCAGCGCCGTCGCCAGTGGCTCATCGCGCTCCAGCACGCACACCGAAATGTCGTAGTTGCGAAGCACGCCGAATGCTCCGGGCTTGAACTGCGTCAGATGCATGTAGTCGCCGAATACCCCACCGCGCTCATAAAGGTCGCCGCGGCCGTCAATGAACGTTGGAATCCCGGCACTCACAAAATATCCGCCAAATCCATAGGTATTGAACAACTTTCCCGGCGCCGGGTGCTCGCGCAGATACTGCACAGCGCCCACCGGAAACGTCTTGGCCACCGATTCATCGAGAGATTTCTTCGCCGGCCAATAATGCACGATGGCGACTAACGTGGCCGTCATCAGCACCGCATTGAAAACGAATTTATCGATGGAACGCTTGTAAACCGGCACCCACTTCGCAAGCATCGTGGCAAAAATCGGAGTGAAAAACGGGACGAAAAGCAGGATGAAACGCACGTGCAAGCAGGCCATCGCGGTTCCGCCGAGGAGCAAAACCAATTCAGCCACGTGCCAGCGGAACCGCACAAACATCTGCATCACCACGGCGATGACGATCAGCCCCAGGAAAATCTTTCCGCCCACCAGTTCGAACGGCATGGGCCGCCACTCAATCACGCTGGCAACGTTCACCGGTTGCGAAAGCGCCATGTCGAATGGATAAACCGCCAACTGCGTCCCGTACGGCGTAAGCGGTAAAACAACAATGCACAGCAGCAGCGCGGACTCCAACTGCAGTCTCTGCTTTGGCGTCCACGCCGTCGCCTCGACGCTGCCCACACTGAGGCTGAACAAACCGCACACCAAATAAAGTCCGATCAGGCCAACGCCGATAATAAAAGATCCGTGGGTGTTCACCCAAGCCAGAAAAATCAGCGGCAGCGTCCACAGCGGCCAGGTGGTTCCGTGCCGGAATTTTTCCAATGCCAGCACCGTCAGTACTAGAAAAAAGTATCCGAACATTTGCGGACGGGCCGTAAATGATCCGAACGCCAGCGAACAAAGAACCAGCGTGGAAAGAAACGCGGCTTTGGAATTTCCGCTACGCATGGTGGCCAGACCGTAAATCGCAAGGATGATCGCGCTGGAAAACACGATCAGAAACGCCGCCAGCGCCGGCACGCCGCCCATTCGATTCACGCACGCCAGCGCAACTTCTCCCAGCCATTCATAGGATATCCATGGATGACCGGACACGGTCCACGAATAGGGATCAGTCGTCGGAAAATGGCGCGTGCGCAGGATGTCTTCGCCGACCTTGATGTGCCACCAAAGATCCGGATCCACAAAAAAATTGCGCGCCTCGTAGAAAACCCGGCCAACCAGAAACATTCCGAGCATCGCTGGGAATGACACGGCCCATTTCGCCGCTTCCAGCCATCGCGACGTGGAGCGTTCAACGTTGGCTTCGGGCACGGGCGGACTCGTAACCGATGTCTCGGCCGGTTCAGCCGCGCCAGGTTCACCTGCGTGGGGTTCAGCCACCCGATGCAAAGGAATCACCTGCTGTTCGCTCATGGAAGTTTACGATTTCCTCTCGGCGGCGCAACCAGAGATCTCCGGTGTGTTGCTTACCTGCGGCGCTGCGGCCTCTTTGCCCGCTTTTTCCACATGCTCGGTCCCGACCATCACTCGCTCACGAAACGCGGCTAGTGAGGGAAACGCAACCGCCGTTCTCTGCACCGCAAAAGCGAACGGAACAGCCGCGATCATGTCCACGAAGTAGTGCTCGCCACCGGCTACAGCAGCGAACACCATGAGCATGGCGTACACCACAAACAACCACCGCCACTTCGGATTGCGAAAATTCATCGCCACCAGCAGCGCCCAGGTCAAATGCATCGAAGGAAAGCAGTTCCGCGGATGCATCCATGCCGCTCCCACTGTCGCCGCGTCCGATACCGGAAAATTGGGAAACACGTACTGAGGACCGACCGCCGGAAACAGCAAGTACAACGGAAAAGCCGTCAGCGCGCCAATCACGGAGGCGCGGAGCAGCGTTCGCGAACGTTCGATCGCCCAGCCCAGCGCCAGCACCAGCGGTAGGGCGTCATAGATCGGGCCGACCACGCGATACCAGCCCGTGCGCAGCAGCCAACGCGTAAACGCCAGCCCATCAAGCCTCAGCGCTAGGTCCGCGTGGCGAAACGCGACATCCATGGTGTTCGGTCGTAGCCATCCCGTGAACGCGCCCATCGGGAGCAGCAAAATGATAAAGATCGGCACCGACACCGCGATGCAGAAATCCTCGTACTTGTCCCGGGTTCCGCGGAGAAACGAAGCAACCATAATGACCGCAAACCCGAGCAATGCGTAAATGATCATCAGGGCTCAAGACCTTCGCGCAAGGCGAATAAGGACAGTACTCCGTCGGGAGAAGAAGCACTTACACAGCCACTTCGACCGGTCTCGAACTAGCGTATACCCTTTGTTTTTAACAACTTAGCGCGATAGTGTACCGTTGCGGAACGACCGGAACATCGGGAAGGAACTTCGGTCTCCTTTTGAGGACGGACTGGAATGGCCCTACTTGGGGCAACGGCTTGATCTTTAAGAACTTAATGAGCCAGCTGAACGGGAAACCAATCAATGCGCGATGATCAATTCTGACGTGCTAGACATGTTGATTGGATTGGAACCGATCAGAGGAAATATCAGATTATAGGTGTATTGAATTTGAACTGACACGGTACACCCAGGGTAATTGGGCGTGGCCGGCAAGGTCCCGACGGCTGCAGTGCAAACTTGAGGACCGGTCGTGCCGTCCGCTGCACAGGCCGTAGAACCCTTTACTCCGCAAACTGTAATCGTAAACTTACTTGCGTCGATGCTCTGCGGCGTAATATTAGAAATGTATGCTGTCACATCCGCCTTAGTCGTTGGGCCGGAAATTCCCGAGGCGGAATTGCTCGTCTGACAGCTGGAAACGACTTCCGTAGTATCGCACGTAAAGCCTCTGACAGCGGCATATCTTGTCGCTTCTTTGGCGGCGTTATTTACATGGTGGTACACGAAAAGGGCGTGGCCAAAACCGCCGATACCGAAAAGCAACGTCAGAAACAGCATCGCCACAAATGCATATTCGACCAACGTGGCGCCACGCTCGGCCCTGCGGCGTTGTCGCCGTGACAGATTGCTGCCTGGCGTCGTCGATATCCGTTCGTCCCGCTCGCTCATGCCTACGCCACCCGCATCGACGCGGTTCTCGAGATCGTTATGGGACTTGGAATGCCCGGATAACTGAAAAGCGCATTGAATGTACCCGAAGCGGTTACCGAAACCACGACCACCCAATTTCCCGTAGTGCAGCTGCCCGCATTCGGGTTGGTCGCAGTGGTGCAGCCGAACGCGGTTATGACCCCGGCAGAGTCACATCCGCAAGCCACGGACGAGGTCACTGTAAGCTTGCTGACGGTCTGACCGTTGTTGGCGGTGCTACCCGAAGTAGCGCCCGCGAAGTCGTAGTCGGCCGCGTGGGCTATACCGTTAGTATCTGCGGATTGCGCGTTGCTCTGTGCGCCATAAGCGGCTCCGGCTCTGGCCGCATTACCGATCAAGATAGCGATATACGAGTAGCGGCCAACTTCAATGACTCCAAGCGCCAGCAGCATCAGCACAGGGAGGACGAACGCTAGCTCAATTAGTGCCTGACCTGACTGTTTTCGCCTTCCGGACGGTTTCATAGCTACTCCACTAGAACGGGTTCTGTGAGCTTTGCGGGAATCGGAACCCCGCTAGGAAAATTGCCGAAGTTAACGGTCGGGTTGCCCTGAACGTTCACAGAGTAGGCAATTACCTCGCCGTCGAACGTGACGTGGTTATCTCCGAAAAAGGTTACAGACGTTGTGGGCATATAGATTGCGCCAAGAAAGGTGCTGTTATCGTCGCCACCGAGATAGGCAGGAGCGGTGTCGGCTGGGTCTTGGAACATGAGAATGCCAGCGTACGTCGAGTTCTCCGCGGTGGTCATGGGAGTTAGATTGACGTCGGGAGTGTTCCCGCCCCCAACAAACTTTTGCATGGTGGAACCATTTGTGAAGTAGATCATCACGCCCGGGTCTCCCATGTCCGTGAGGGAGGCGCCACCCTTCATCGTGATGCCGCCGACGCCGGTTGGACCATTGAAATAATAGATTCCGTGGCTCATGGTAACCGTCGAGTTTCCCTGAAGGGTCAGTGAGTTGTACGTTCCAGGCTGGATCGTTGCCGTAGTACCTGCGCCGATCACAACATTGCAAGTACCAGTGGCAGGGCAACTCGACGAAGGGGCGGGCTGGCTCGGTGCCGCAAGACCCTTCATGGGATCCGCCGAGGCTGGCGCATCATGCAACGGCGGACACGTCCCGGCCGGGGAAGACTCACAAACCACGTCTGGTGGTCCGCAATGGCTCCCCAAGCACTGCCCGGAAACAGAAATGGTGTTTCCCTTGACAGTATAGGCATTACCGGTTGTATCTAAATTGCCGTTGTCAGCGATTCCGCAATTCGGAGCATTTAAGACAGCGCTACCCTGAGCATCAATTCCGGTGATGGCGTTTGTCGGCGGACCCAAGGTAAACAAGCAATTCTGAGTGGTACCGCCGGTAACGTTCGTGGCAACCGCTCGGGCGGTGACCAGTTCACTGGTCACACCGAAAATCTGTATGAAATAAGTTGGTTGAATTACGCTAACAATCGCTTCCACATACTTAGCGTCTGACGCATGCGGGCCAGTCGTTGGGCCGTTATTTACCGCAACGCTGACACAACCAACGGTATCTCCGCTCGAAGTGCAGCCGGCTCCGCCGTCTGTGTCCGTGAATCCGTTCTGCGTCGACGCGGCGCGCGCCCCAGCTACGACGCCTGACCCGAAATCCAGATTCTGCGCTCCGGCAATTGCCGCCGCATCTGCCGCAGTTTGCTGCCAGCGCTTCTGATACCGCAGGGACCCCATGTCGATCGCGATGCCGCCGAAACCGCAAAGGAAAAACATCGCGACGGCCGTACCTACCAACACCTGGCCCGATTGTTTATTGAGTTTCATGGCGTACTCCGTGCAAAACCTAACGCGTCAACGACCGTAACGAAGGGAGGATCCGTCGCGGGGACACTCGCGCCGAAAATCTTCTTTTTGATTCCGGTAGTTTACTCCTCGCCACAAATCGCTGACAACAAAACTTTTGGCCAAAATCGCTGGAACGGAAGTCTCAGTAGTACTAATAGGACAAAATCTGGCTTCCGTCGCCACCGTTCGATCGCCAAAACTACGTGAAACTTGTCCGCGCGCAGTGGTCTGTTTTGGAGACACTTCGCGCAATCTCAGGCAATCTTCACCAGGATAAGGGCAGTTAGGATGCCAAAACCGAGCAAAAACGGCGATTGCCGGACCACTCATCGCGCCACCAGCTTGGCAAACTCCGCCAGGACCGCAAACGGCGTCCGCACCGCTTCGATGGACTCGCCAAGTTGTTGAATCTTAGCCACTTCCAGATTCCCAAGCATCGTTCCCGCGCGGCTCAGGTAGGGCACTTTTTCTGGCAGCAGGCTCATCACCCGGCAAGCGGTCGCATCCACCGCCACCGGATCGTCCCCAAAAAGCAGCACCCCGGCATGCTTTGGATTTCCCTGAATTGGACCGTTTCCTTCCATTCCCAGAATGCCGTCGACCACCGCAAAATCGGGCCGCGCCGCAGCATTGATATCCAAAATCGACTCGTCGATTCCCGCCCAATGCAGCACGTTTTTTGGCCAGCCGTAGCAACTCCCGGGCACCACGCCAAAAAGATTTTTCATCGAAAGCGTAACGCCCGCCCAGTGATGGGTCTTGAGCTTCGGCATCGAAACCAGAAAATCCACGCCGAGCACCGTCTTTGGCAGATAGAGTTCCTTCAAACGCGTGGCTCGCGTTTCCAGTTCCACCCGCTGGACATCGTCAATATTCAAATCGCAGAAATCGCCGTTAAGTTTTCCGGTGAATTCGAGCAGCCGAACCGATTCGACGATCGCGCGCGTGTCGCGATCCATCGCCGGCCCGTCGCCGATCAACACTCGCGCGGCGCCCAGCTTCAAAAAGGCCTCGCGCGTCGCAGCAATCACCGCAGGATGCGTGTTCATCACGCCCTGCGGATCGAGGCCGACCAGATTCGGCTTGAGCAGAACGGTCTTGTCCTTCACCGGCAGCTGAAATTCCCGAATGCTTTCAAAGATCAGCGCGAACAGTTCCTGCTGGTAGCTCCCCGCCTTGCGGATGAGCACGCGCGATGACGGCCGCGAAAACGACGGCACAAGTTGGCGATTGCGCTGGTTCATGGAGCCGCTCCGACCCGCGCAAACCCGAACCACCGCCGCGCGGGATCAAGTGCCATCGCTACCCAGCTCAAAACGTGCGTTCCCTGCGCCGCAATTTCCGTGGCGGACCAGTCGCCGATCGCGTGCTTCGCAGCGGGCGGCACGATTCCGTAATACTCCAGCGTGATGCGCGCAGCAGCTAACGAGCCCGCGCTTTCGATATTGGCAAAACTCTGCGCAAGCCAGCGCAGACTCAACGCCCGACCCGGCTTCTCCGGCGCTTCGTGCAACGCCAGCAGCGCCCAACAAGTGCTCAACACCAGCGCTTCGCCATCCACTCCGTACACCCGCGGATTGCCGCAGTTCCAGCCTCCGCCTGGGCACATTCGGTCGTACAACAGCCCCACTGCGAGTTCGCGCCGGGCCGCCGAATTCGACGGCTCTACTTTCGCGCCCCCAGCGCACAACGCTAGCAGCGCAAACGACGTCGGCTCGACCCAACTCGCTGTTTGCGGTGTCCAGCCCCATCCCCGCAACGAATCATCGTGCGTCACCGGCCGCGATCCCCTGAAAACTTTACTCATGAGACGCTGAAATGGCGAACTGTCGCGCGGAAAGTCCTCGCACAGCCACTGCAAACCGGCCTTCACGAACTCCGTCGAAGTTTCATCGCCGCTCAATACCTCGCACACATGGGAAGTCACCCAACTGCCAGTCGGAATTTGCGGCGAGGCCGGCCAGGATCCATCCGGCAGCCGCGAGGACTGCAGGAACGCGATCGCCCTACGATGCGCCTCATCATCCGGGCGGCCCGAAGGACTGAACAGCGCCCGCATGGCCCACGCCGTAGGTTCCACACGGCTTTCAGCGCCTGCGTGAAAACCCCAGCCGCCATCGGCATTTTGCATCTCGCGCAGCAAGGAAAAACACTGGCTCAGAAAAGCGGACGCCGCGGCGGGTGCTTGCGGGGAATTGGCCATGGGACGAATGAATTAAGGGCAGTGTAGCAGCAGGGTGCGGTTCCAAAACCAACCAAGTGTTTGCTATTGTCCAGATTGCCAGCAGCGAACTACATCACCGGGCCGAGTTCATTGGAGTCCGCGTCCTTCTCGGCAACGTCGGTTTCTTCTTCCTGGATTTCCAGTTGATGGATCAGCCGGTGCAGATAGCCGCGCGCCACGCCCAGCGCCCGCGCACTCTCGGCCTTGCGCCAGCCGTATTCGCGCAGCGTCCGCAAAATCAGGCTGCGCTTGAACCGGCGAATCTCTTCTTCATACGACAGGACCGGAGCTTCGGGCTCTGTGTCGTGAGCCGTGACGGCCGCTGCCGGCGCTGCCGCAACCTCTTCCGCGGCGATTGAGCGAAGCGCTGCCGGAAGCTGCGCAACCTCCAGCGTCGCTCCATCCGAGAGCACTACCGCCCGCTGAATCACGTTTTCCAGCTCGCGCACGTTGCCCGGCCACTTGTAGCTTTCGAGCGCGTGCATCATTGCGGGCGCAAAGCGCCGGGCCTTTTTGTGAAAGAGCTCCGCGGAGCGCTGCAGGAAATGATGCGCGAGCAGCGATATATCATCGCGGCGTTCGCGCAGCGGCGGCAAGTGCAACTCAACCACGTTCAGCCGGTAGTAAAGATCCTCCCGGAACTTCCCTTCACCGACCATGCTCAACAAATTGCGATTGGTCGCCGAAATCACGCGCACGTCAACATGGATGGTCTTGTTGCTGCCCAGTCTCTCGAAACTTTTTTCCTGCAGCACGCGAAGCAGTTTGGGCTGCAATCCGAGCCCGAGATCACCAACTTCATCCAGAAACAGCGTGCCGCGATGAGCCGCCTCCACCCTTCCCTGGCGCGCCAGAAAGGCCCCGGTAAAGGCGCCCTTTTCGTGGCCAAACAGTTCGTCCTCCACCAGATTTTCTGGCAGGTTTGCGCAGGAAAACGCCACCAGCGGACCGTTGGCGCGCGGGCCTTGATTGTGAATCGCGCGGGCCAGCAGCTCCTTGCCGGTGCCGGTCTCCCCGGTGATCAGCACGTTTACGTCGCAGGGTGCAATCCGCTCCGCCATCGCGAACAGCTCTTGCATCGCCGGTGAGCTGCCCAGCAAACCGTGCAGCTTGCTGCCGGTCTTTTCCAGCATGCTCAGGTGGCGAAGTTCGCGTTCCGCTGCGGACATCCGATGAGCGCGCCGGAACAACAACCGCAGCTCCATGATGTTTGGCGGATTGGGAATGCTGTCGGTCGCGCCCTTCTCAATCGTGCGTAACATCAATTCACGATTCTCGGCGTCGCACAGCACTAGCACGGGGGGGTGCGCCGGTTGGGCATTGATGTCATCCAGCAGGCGCAGGCCGGTCTCTTCTGCCTGCAAAGCCGAGTGCCGCAGGTCCAGCAGCACCGCGTCGGACCAAGCCAGCAGCTCCTGGACCTGATCCACGCGGGCGGATCCGTTGGTTCTGAGGGAAAAGCCGTCGCCGAGAGCTCGGCCAATGGCTTCCCCAAGGCCACTGTCATAACTCAGGAAGGAAACCTGAAGCGTCTCTTTCTCCAAGGATTATCTCCGAGCCGAATACGGCAAACCAGGCACTCCGAGCTTTAAATCGACAGCCCGATCACTTAGCCCTATCCAACCGCGTGAAGTTTGCAAATGCGCCCGTGAGGACGAGACAAATGCCGGCGCATGCCAGAAGATGCCGTCGTTCCACCCCTGGAGCCGCAGTTCGGCCCCACCTGCAACATCAGATACATCAGGGACAGGAGCATGTCTCCTTCCGTTTACAGGCCAAGCGTGCACAATTGTGGCATGTCCTTAAGCTAAAGAAGGTATTCGGGTTACGGGAGATGACTCATACCAGGAGGGAAGATTTCAGATTATACCCGTTTTCCACAGGTGAAAATTATTTCCACACTTGGGTACCCTAACGGCCCACAATTTCCACGGCTGCTCTCGCAAGCTACTGGAAATAAAGTGGTTATCTTAGGAAACAAGCTCGGATTTATTCCTTTTTTGGACCTGTTACTTTTGGCGGGTCGGATGGAATTCCTACCAGGATATCCACACTCACGGCTTTCCCCGCCTTCATTGCAGGACGGAACGTCCATTGATTGAACGCAGCCTTGGCCGCGGCGTCCATCTCTGCGGACAGTCCCTGATACACGACGACGTCGGCAACCGTACCTTCTTCGGTAATGCGCCCTTTCAGTACCACGTACTTGTGCAGCTTTTCAAAGGGCAGCGGCGTGCGTTTGAAATCAAAACGAGTTTCGGCTTCTGGCGGAACCAGCGGCTCTTCCATGTGCACGACGCTGGTATAGGCCTTGGGCGCGGCGGGAGCCTCGGCTCCGGCAGCCGCGGTCTGGCAAAACTGCAGGCTCCAACTCTTGCCAGGCGCAGGGAGGAAAACCGTGAAGATTTTCCCGCAGTGGAGAGCGCCATAGACATTCAAGCCGCCGCCACCCATCGGCCCCGCCGCCACGGTCAATGCCGCGTGCCGCATCGGGCTGAGCTTCGGCAGCGCAAAAACCGTATTGGCAATTCGCTCCGGTTCCGCGGCTTCGAACGCGACGTTCGTTCCGCCCGTGCCGCGCATGCTTACGAATCCGGGCGTTCCGGTATTCCCGCCACCGCCACCCGAATTTCCCGATCCCACGCCCGTGCTGTCGTTCCCTCCGCCGGTCCCGCCGCCCGTGCCGCCATTTGGCGCCCCTCCCGGCTGGCCGCCGGGAGAACCCGTACCCGTTCCACCGGGCGCGATCGAGAACTGGCCGTAACGATTCCCTGGCGGCAGTGCCACCATTTGAGAGGCATCGCCAGGATTTGTCCCAAGCACTAACAATCCCTGGCCTGAAGCACCGGCAGCCTCGAATTCCGGCGCCGCGGCCGCTGCGCTTCCGCTCGAATCCCGTGATGGCAGATTCGGAGCTGGCGGCGCACCCAGCGGCACGGCAAGCTTCGGGTGATCGTTCGTGGCCGTCAGAGCGTCGGTCAACGGCTGCTGCAGATTATTCGGAGTCAGGGTCGGCGCAACCGTCGCCACTTCGTGAAATTGCCGTTGCAGCGGCTTCACGGATTTCGGGTTGAACTGCAGCGGTGCCTTCGGAGCCGCAGGCTTGGCCAAAAGCATGTTTGGCAGCTTCAGATCAACGTTCAATCTTAGGTCAGGCTGGGTCAGCGGCTGCAGGATGGTCTGATGATTGTTGTCCGGAACGCGCGGGCGCGAAATCGCGAACAGCGCCCCCCGCGAAGCAGTTGCTCCCGGCGCCGGTGGCAACTCCGGCGCGGCACCGGTTCCCGGCGCGGAGCCTGGCCCGGGCTGTACAATGCGCGGCGATTTCGGCTGACGCTCCGGATTTGCCAGGTGATAATAAATCACTGACTGATCGGGAGCTGGAAGATTCGCGGCGCGGGTCACTTGAAACGGCAGATAGCGCAGCAAGTACGGCAGAAGCAAAAACGCGCAGGCGTGCAGCACCAACGAAATCCCTAGCTGCTTCACAGCAAATCGGCGCGGACGAACCGGCACATCGCGAAAAAGAGTAGCCGTCAGATTTTTCAGGTGCGCGGGATAAAACGAAAACAGTGCGCCCAGTCGTGACCAAACCGACGTTCGAAAAAAATCTCGCGAGGTCAGAAAATCCGGCTGCCGCATCGGCTTTTTTGCGGCAACCGCAGGCTTGGGTGCAACTGGAGAAGCAGTCGGCTCCAAAAGGCTTTTGGCTTCAAATAACCCCGTGCCCGACATTTTGTGATCGAAGATCAAGGGCCCTTTCCAAATCGGGTAAAGCCACGTTCAGCCGCATGTCACGCTACGAGTACACCAAGCCTACACCAGTCGGGGTGCACGATTCTTTCCAAATCGTTCCTGCCGCAAAACGTTGAGGAATAGAGGTTTGGGCCCAACTCCAAGGGAGGCCAGGTCCACGATTGGGGACAAGACTGGGTAACGAATGTAAGGTTTTAGAGACCTGCTGGGCCGAGCCAAAAGATCCGAGCCGCCTAAGCGCGACCTAACTCGTTGAAAGATCGTCACTAGCAGCAACCGCATTCCCGTTTCACTTTGGAAGCTTTCCTGCTATCTGTAAGGTGCGTCTCTTTACGGGTTCAGTCTGCCCAAGGGGAAGGGTGTCCATGCAGGCCCGTGCTGCCCTCAAACTCGTAGTACTGGTTTTCGTCTCATGCTGCTTGTTTATGTGCCAGACAGCAGGCGCCCAGGCCGCGGCGGAAGCCGCTGGAGCTACGTCGGTGTCCGGAGCGGTCGCAGGCTCCATCAAGGCTCCTCCTTTCCCGAAATTCCCAACCACTCCTTCAGGCTCGTCAGGGACGCCAGAATCCTCATCCTCCGGCTCCTCGCCGCATTTGATTTCGAGCGCCGGTCCGGCCCCTCAGGACGCAAATCGAAAAGCGCTCGAAGCCAAAGCCGGAAAAGACGCCGGAAAAGTGCTCCTCCGCGCCACTCCTGTCGAAGCTCAGATTTGGGTCGACGGGAAGATCGTCGGCAAGACGCCGCTGCTGCTCGTCCTGGCCCCGGGAAAGTATCAGGTTGAAATGCGCGGGGCGCGCGGGCAGACTGGAAAACAAACCGTGGACCTGTTGCCGAAGGAAACGCGCGAAATCGCCGTCAAACTCGATTCACTCTATCCGGCTCGCGTGAAGATACAGCAGTAGGCGAAAAGTTTAGTTAGTAACGCAGAGTTTCCGCAGACTTTGGGAGGCATCATGGCAGGAATTGAATTCGATCGGCAGGTATTCACAACTCCTGCGGAGACCGCCAAGCGAGCGCCCGTACCGCAAGCCTTTGGCGCGGTGCTGTTGGTGCTGGCGCTAGGCCTTGCGGGATACGTCGGCTACAGGATTTTCACCCAGACTGCAGAACACAGCGCCCTCTCGCAAGCCAACGCTCAAGTGCAGCAGCTGCAGCAGCAAGTCTCTGATCAGCAGAAAAAGATTGAGGATCTGGAAAAGCATCACAAAGCGGCAAGGCCGGAACCTCCAGCGCAGCCGGTTGTGACTCCGGCAGTTGCTAAAGTCGCTGTTCGCCCGCGTCCGGTTTATCAGGTGCTCGCTGCCAGCGCCCTGCCTCCACAACCAAAACCCGCGCCTGTGACCAATAGCGCGCCCGTCACTAAGACGGACGATGCCAAAAGCGCTGCGATGCAGGCTGAATTGACCGCAAATCACGAAGCCTGGGAAGCCACGACCGACCGCCTGGCCGACGTCGTCGGTACCGTCGGGCAACAGCAAAACGAACTCTCCGAAACGCGCGAAGCCGTCAACCAACTGCTCGCGCAGACACGCCGCCAAGCGCTCGGATTCGAACTCATGCGCGGCACCAACCGCATGCCCGTCGGCCCGGTGACTTTGCAGCTCAAGTCCGTGGACTCCAAGGGCCAGCGCTATTCCGTTTGCGTTTATTTCGAGGATCGCTGCATCGAGCTTAAAGACCGGGTGCTGAACGAAGTCGTGGTTTTTGTCGTCTCCAAAGACAGCGCGCCCCTCGAACTGGTCGCCACCAAAGTCCTTCGCGACCAGATCGTCGGCTATCTGGAAGTTCCCGTAGCCAAGCCCTAAGACCAACCTCAATCCATCGCAGCGAAAAGGCCCGGATCTCCTCGGGCCTTTTTCTTTTGGCGGCGCTATACTTTTCGATAGAGCTCGCGGCGTCCCGCGCTGCAGCCACGAGGTTCGCGCCTGATGCGCCACCCGGCAAAGTCAAAAACCTTCCCTAGTGCGAGTCTGGCGGTGTGCGTCGCGATGCTGATCTCCGTTGCCGCAACCACCACCGTGAGCGTTTCCGGAACCAGCACCGCTGAGGATGCTTCCCCCACTCCAGTGCTGATTGAATTGTTTACCTCCGAAGGCTGCTCCAGCTGCCCGCCCGCTGATTCTCTCCTGGAGTCGTTGGATTCCCGCCAGCCGGTGCGGAGCGTTCAACTGATCGTCCTCAGCGAACACGTGGACTATTGGAACCACGACGGCTGGACCGACCGCTTCTCTTCCGCTTCCATCACCGATCGGCAATACAACTACGTTCGTTCCCTGCATCTGAACACTCCCTACACGCCGCAGCTCCTAGTCGACGGCACCACCGAACTGCGCTATCGCGACACCGAGGAGCTGCTGAAAAAACTTCAGCAGGCCTCCGCCGCGCCGAAAATTTCGCTGCGCCTGATTTCGCCTTCGATTGCAGCCGGCAACAGTTTCGTACAGGGCCGCATCGAAACCGGCGAAAACGGCAGCAAGAACAAGGCCGAGATCTACCTCGCGGTCGCTCTCGATCACGCCGAATCGCAAGTCGCTGCCGGTGAAAACAGCGGCCGCCACATCACTCACGTCGCTGTGGTCACTGACATCGCCAAAATCGGCAAACTGGAACCCGGCAAGAACTTCGCGCAAGACTTCCGCATAAAGCTAAAGCTTCCCGCGTCGGAGTCTAAGACCATTCGCCTCGTCGCGTTTGCCCAGGAGCCAGGCCCCGGCAAAGTCCTCGCAGCCGCACTCGCCAAACTAACGATGGAATAATCCTGCCAGGTGAAGGCGCTCGTCTTACTGCAGCGCGACATGCCCGTTATTCTTCCTCATCGGGAGTGCCCGTAGGGTAATCCCGGTATTTGTTTGGACCGTTTGAAGGAAGATGAACGGGAATTTACTCGTCGTCTATCGTCATTTCATCGCCCGCGAACCAGCCAGAAATCCTGCCCAGTCAATGTGGCCCTCCCAGGTCTAGAGAAGTAAACAACCGAGGAGAACCGCATGACAGAAGAAACGCTTAAGTCCCGGCTGCTGCGAGCCGCCAGGACCGGCCTTGCGTCCATGGTCATCCTACAGATGAGCCTGGCCGGGCCGTTTGTCAACAATGCTGTCGCAAACGATGAGCCCGCTGGGAAGTCGAATACGCCTATCAAGCATGTCATTGTAATTGTTGGAGAGAATCGTACCTTCGATCACATCTTTGCCACCTATCAGCCGAAAGCCGGCCAAAGTGTGGACAACCTGCTATCCAAACAAATCATCAACGCCGACGGAACTCCGGGGCCAAACTTCGCCGATTCCTATCAGTATTCCGCCGATGCGACGGATAGTCCCCTGTATCAGCTGGCTCCGAAAAATAAAACTCTCTATTCCCCGATGCCGGTTCCACTCAACGGCGGCCCCAAGGATGCTTGCGCCAGCAACGGAATTTGCTCCCTATCCGACGCAATGTCTTCGGAGAACGGCCTGGCTCCGGATTACTACACGTTTCTAACTTCGGGCGGCACCGGGCTCTCCGGAAAGGTGCCAGATACGCGCATCACCGGCGTCAACAGCACCGCGCCCTATTTCACCTTGGGCCCAGGACCGTTCCAACTGACCAACTCCACGGGCGCGAATACGTTCACAAATGATTCCTACGCCGCCAGCCCGGTGCATCGCTTCTATCAGATGTGGCAGCAGTTTGATTGTGACGCTTCCCACATCTCCAAGAAGCATCCCGGCGGCTGCCTCGCGGACCTCTTTACCTGGACCGAAGTTACGGTCGGCTCGAATAACAACGGCAATCCGCAAGCTGCCAACTTCAGCACCGACTATGCGCCCGGAAAGAAAACCACCGGTGAAGGCTCCACAGCGATGGGCTTCTACAACATGGCCCAGGGCGATAATCCGTACACGAAATATCTCGCCGATCATTACGCGATGAGCGACAACTACCATCAGCCGGGCATGGGCGGCACCGGCCTTGACGAAATCCTGCTGTTTTTCGGCGATGCACTTTACTTCACCAATCCCGACGGAACCGCTGGTGTGCCGCCGAACAACGAAGTGATCTGGGCCGATAACCCCATAGTCGCGGGCGTGGTGAACGAAATCGAAAATCCGAATCTGCAGCCCGGGACGAACAACTTCTGGATTCAGGATGGCTATGGCGGCGGGGCGTTTGGCTCACCGGCCTACGGTGGCGGCAGCTACACCAACTGCTCCGACGCCACCGAGCCCGGCGTGCAGCCGATCCTCAACTATCTAAAGTCCCTGCCGCGGCCCATCAATCCCAACTGCGATCCCGGCCGCTACTACCTGCTGAACAACTACAATCCCGGCTACTTCGGCGATGGCAGCAACGCCTACACCGACCACAACACCGCCAACACGCCGTTTACGATTCCGGGCACGCCGCAGCGCAGCATTGGCGACGTCCTGCTCGAGAACCACGTCTCGTTTGTCTCCTACAACGACCAGTGGGATCAATACGCCGGACGGAAAGGCTTCGCCGAAGACAAATACCAGCTCAACTACGGAACCGTTGGCCCCAACAGTGATCAGTACTGCAACATCTGCAACGGTTTCCACTACCAGACGCGCTTCATGACCGACGCCGCGCTGCGCAACGCGCACATCAAGGACACCACCGACCTATACGCGGACATCGCCAGCGGCAATCTGCCGGCGGTTTCGTTCGTCAAGCCCAGCGGCTGGGTGGACGGCCATCCCGCTTCTTCCAAGTGGGATCTCTATGAAGGTTTCGTGAAGAAAATCGTGGACGCGGTTCAGGCCAACCCCAAACTGTGGGCCACCACCGCAATCTTCGTCACTGCGGATGAAGGCGGCGGCTACTACGACTCCGGTTACGTGCAAGCGCTGGACTATTTCGGCGACGGCACGCGCATCCCGATGATCGTGGTCTCCAAGCACGTCAAGCCCGGCCACATCTCGCACCACTATGCCGACCACGTTTCCGTTCTCAAGTTCATCGAGCGCAATTGGAACTTGCCGACAATCTCTGGGCGCAGCCGCGACAATCTGCGCAATCCCAAAGCCGAAAAAGACAACGCTTACGTTCCGGCCAACTCACCGGCCATCAGCGACCTCTTCGACCTGTTCGACTTCGGGCAGGGTCAGGGCGACCAAAACAACCAGTAAGTCTCGACCTCACAGGGGCGGACTTCACGTCCGTCCCTCGGCCTTTTTTGCTTTGAATCTCATTCGGCCCTCTTTTTCCGGCCACACCAAGCGTCGTCGAGGGGTATCTCTTCCTCTTGTTTGGGGTTGTCTTTTCTTTCGGCGGGTGGCCGCAAATAGCTGCGCACCCCTCCCTACGAAGACAATCCAATCCTCAGATCGCTCACTACCCTGGCTTCATGAAACGCGGAGGGTGCCCCAGTTTTGTCTTATGAACCTGAGTTGACCTTTCTTCTCAATCTTCCGCATCAATGCGAATTCGCGTTGGCAAGGTTCAGCCTTACCGCTTCGGCGCTTCGCCCATTACCGTGCCGGAGAAGAAGTAGTTGCTGCAGGCCCACTTGGCCAATTCGCGGTTAAATTCGGGCTTGGCGTTCAAGTAGCGCGCCGCCCAGAATATCTGGTCCAGCAGGTCCCGCGCATAGCAGTGCGCAAGCGGGACCCGGATCTCGTTGGTCAGGTGGTCCACCAGGAAGTTGATGACGGCATCGTCCACCGCCAGCCCGCGCTTCTCTTCCGCTTCACGATGGAAAATCTTGATGAACTGCTCCGGCGTCGCGAACTCCACTTTGATCTTGTTGGGAATGCGCCGCAAAAACGCATCATCGCCCAAGTTTGACGGCGAAAGGTTGGTCGAAAACACCACCAGCACATCGAACGGAATTTCGAATTTGCGCCCGCCGGGCAGCGCCAGATACTCGATCCGCTGGTCCAGAGCGGTCATCCAGCGGTTGAGAAGCTCCTGCGGACGCATGCGCTGTCGACCGAAATCGTCAATCACAAACGTGCCGTTGTTGGCCTTCATCTGCAGGGGCGCGGAGTAATACCGGGAAACCGGATTGAACTGCAGCTCCAGCATCTCCGGCACCAGCTCGCCGCCGGTGATGACGCAAGGCCGATGGCACAGCACCCAGCGCCGGTCGGAATCGTGAATGTCCGATTCCAGTCTGCGGCGGTGCACGCCCGGGTCGAACACGGTGATGATCTGGTTGTCCACTTCAACCGCGTAAGGCACCCAGACGTAGTCGTTGTAAATGGACGAAATGCGACTGGCGATGCTGGTTTTGCCGGTTCCCGGAGGGCCATACAGAAACATAGAAGTGCCCGAAACCACGGCGGTGCCGACACGCAACATCATGTCGTCGCCGATGACCAGCTCCTGGAAAGCTTCCTCGAGCTGCTCCGGCCGTACTGCCGTAGCCTTGACGCTCTGGTGCTTCACGCGAGCGCAGTAGTCTGCGAGCGAAACAGGTGCCGCCCCGGTGTACTGATTCAGTGACAGCAGGTCTGCGGCGCGCTGACGGCCTTCGCCGCTGCAGGCGATCCGGTGAGTGCCGCCGGACATGCCCTTGACCTCGCACAAGTGCTCTTTGCGAAAAAACTGGAAAATCTCTTCCACCACCCCTAAGCTCAGGCAAAGATGATTGCTTAGCTCAACTAAAGTCATCTCACCGCTGAGATAAAGGATCTTCAATGCCAGATCTTCAAGCAAACCGCGGCGAATTCCGGTTTGCTCGGCCGTTTGGGGCACAACGAGCGGGCCCTGATTCACTTCAGTCATTAGGTCAGTCATAGAGGTCCACTGTGCACGGGGAGATACACTTCCACCCCAGGCTGGGTGATTCTACAGCGGTTTAGGGCAAATACCATGCCAATCGCAAGGGTTGCGACGACTCTTAGTGGTGCTGGCGGACCTGCAACCCGTGAAGGTCTTGGGTTTATTCGGCGACATGCAGCTTCGTTTCGAGCAGATCCACCGAATTGCCACCAACCATGATCTTGAACGTCCCCGGTTCGACCACGCGGTGCATGTCGCGATCGAGAAAAGACAACTCCTCGGGTCCAAGGGTGAACCGCACGGTTTCCGTTTGGCCGGGAGAAAGAGGGACGCGGCGGAATCCGCGAAGTTCCTTCACCGGACGGGTGACTGAACTGAATTCATCGCGTATGTAGAGCTGTACGACTTCGTCGCCTTCGACCGAGCCGGAATTGGTGACGTCTACGGATACCGTGGTTTTGCCCTCGGTGCCGATCGTGTCCGGAGAAAGTCTAGGGTTGGAGTATTTGAACGTGGTGTAGCTCAATCCCCAGCCGAAAGGAAAAAGCGGATCGGTCGTGGTTCCAACATACTCGCGGCGGGCCGAAGGCTTTTGGTAGTAGTAGTCGGGGAGCTGGCCGACGTTGCGCGGAACGGTAATCGGCAACTTGCCGCCCGGGTTGTAATCGCCGAACAAAACATCAGCCGCTGCGGTGCCGCCCTCCTGACCGAGGTACCAGCCTTCCAGAATCGCTGGCACTTTTTCCGCGATGAGATTGATCGAATTTGGCCGGCCGCCAAGGAGAAAAACAATCAGCGGTTTCCCGGTGGCGAGCATTTCCTTTACCAGGTCGTCCTGATTGCCGAGGAGGTCGAGGCTGTCGCGATCACCTTTGTGTTCGGCGGACCAAGCTTCGCGCGAAGTCTGTTCGTTTTCGCCAAGCACCAAAACGATGAGGTCGGCCTTGCGAGCGACTTTGCCGGCATCTTGAATGCGTTTGGCGTTCAGCGCGGGGTCGCCGAGCACGACTTTGTCGGCGTCCCAGTCCGGCAGTGTTTCCGTGATTTTGCAGCCTTCGGAATAGAGAACTTCGATTCCCTTCCCGGCTTGGTCTTTGATTCCCTGCAAGATGCTGACGCCGCGGCCGGGTTTGTTGCTGTACCCGCCGAGATGAACATCACCCGCATTCGGGCCGATGACCGCGATCGTTTTGTATTTGGAGCGATCGAGCGGCAACAGGTGATCCTGATTTTTTAGCAGCGTGATGGCTTCGTGCGCAGCTTTCAGCGACAGCTGCTGATGTTCCGGACTGTTCGTGATTTTTTCGGCAAAGGCCGGATCGACGAACGGGTCTTCGAACAAACCGGTGAGGAATTTGACGCGCAGGACGTGAGAAACCGCGCGATCCACAGCGGCTTCAGAGATTTTCCCCGCTTTCACTTGAGCGGGGAGATCTCCGAAGGTTTCGACAAACGGCAGTTCGATGTCCACGCCAGCCTCGAGCCCCATCTTTGCGGCGGCTTGGGTAGATTCGGCCACATGATGAACGCGAATCAACTCGGCCAGACCAAAATAATCGGAGACCAGCACGCCGCGGAAACCCCACTCCTTGCGCAGGAGGTCATCGAGCAGATGTTTGTTGGAGTGCGACGGGACACCGTCAATTTCGTTGTACGACGCCATGACGCTCTGCACGCCGCCTTCTTTCACGGCAGCGGCAAACGGCTTGAGAAAATATTCGCGAACGACGCGCTCGGAAACATTGCCCGGGCCAACGTTGGTGCCCGATTCGGGCTGGCCGTGCACGGCAAAGTGTTTCGCGGTGGCCATCACATGCGATTTATCAATGGTGGCGCCTGCACCCTGAAAACCGTGGATCGCTGCAACACCGATGCGGGAGACAAGGTAAGGATCTTCGCCGTAAGTCTCCTCGGTACGGCCCCAGCGTGGATCGCGCGCAAGATCGAGCACGGGCGCCAGACATTCTTGCGCGCCACGGGCCCGAACTTCGGCGGCAACCGAAGCGAAAATATCCTGAATGAGACCAGGATCCCAGGTGCCTGCGAGCCCGATCGCCGCAGGAAACGATGTGCCGCGCGGTGCGGCATGGCCATGCAAACACTCTTCGTGAAACATGACCGGAATCCCGAGGCGAGTGTTGGCCTTGATCCATTTCTGAACGGCGTTGGTGTACTCGGCCATCTCACGCGGCCCGTGCGTGTTTTCGCTCGGGCGGGAGATCTGGCCCAACCCATCTTTCAACGCGACCGCGGCGCGATCGGGAGCAAAGTTTCCCTGCTCATCAAGAAACCACGATTCCGGAGGCCGCTTGAAATTGCGGTTCTGCCAGGCGCCTTCGAGCTGCGCGACTTTTTCGTCGAGGGTCATGCGCGAAACGAGGTCGGCGACGCGAGAGTCGATGTCCAGTTTCGGATCGAGGTAGGGGGGCTCGCTTTGCGAAAACACGGGCGCTGCGAGACCGAGCATTAGAAGAAAGGTCAGGCTCGAGAAAGTTTGCGAGCGAGAAATCATAAAGAGCTCCGGAAAAAAAGATGAGCGTTGGCGGCAAAACGGGGCGGATTATAGCATTAGCGTGAACGTTTACGAAAAGGATTTTGCAAGGTTCGCGAATGGACCAGAGCATGACCGGAACCACCCAAGGGTTGGACGGCTCCTGGCGCGCACCAAGGACCTTCACGATGCACTTCGAAGATACAAACGAACGCCATGGCCTGTTCTCGGTCGGTGACTTCCAACCGATCAACAGGCTCTAGAAGTTGCGGTACTCGGGCGAGCGAGATTGCCGTAAGTTATTGAGCCGCCGCAATTAGCTGGATTAACGAATCGGAAAAGCCTGCCGTTTTTTGCTGGAATGGAGATTGCTCTTACTCCCCCTAGCTGCCCCCTGCGGTGAGCTGCCTCCTCATCGCGTTTTTTGCCGTTAAGATCCTCAAAAATTTGCGAAGACCTGCCCCGCAGGCTTCCGAGGAAGTGCGTCCCTCGAGGTTCACATGAAGCGTTCAGCCCTCGCTTTAATTTCGGCTATTACAATCTTGATTATCGCGGTCACCGCCATCGCGACGATTCCGGCCGTTCAGACCGGCACATGGCAGTCGATGGGCACTATGACTGCTGCTCGAAGTGGAGCGATCGCGGTGTTGTTGCAGGACCATCGAGTGCTGATTGCCGGAGGGAACAACGCAGGAACGGCGCAAAACAGTGCGGAAGTATTCAATCTGGATGGATCCTTTTCCGCCGTGGCGCCGATGGGGACCCCGCGAGCGCAGCAACTGGCGGTGGTGCTGCAGGATGGAAGAGTGCTGGTGGCCGGTGGCACGACGTCGGGCCCGGCAGCCACAAATGCCGCTGAGATTTTTACTCCGGGAATAGATACGTGGGCTCCGATAGCCGGCGGAATAATCGAAGCGCGCGCCAATGCGACCGCTACGCTGCTGTCGGATGGGCGCGTGCTGATTGCCGGCGGACAAAACGCTGGAATACCGAGCCAGACCGTGGAGATTTTTGATCCGGCAGCGGGGCAGTTCAGCCTGGCCGGAACTCTGTCCGCTCCGCGCATGGAGCTGGCGTCGGCGCTCCTGCCCGATGGACGCGTGCTGATTACTGGCGGTTCGAACGGCAGCGCGGCGCTGAATACAACGGACATTTTTGATCCAGCGACGAATACGATTTCCGCGGGTCCGGCACTTTCCGTACCGCGCATGGGGCATTCGGCAACTTCGTTGCTGGATGGCAGGGTCCTTGTGGCAGGCGGGAACAACGGCTCCGCGGAGGTACCTTCGGCAGAAATCTACGATCCGACTGCAGGAACGTTCACGCTGGTCAGCACTGGGCTGGCAGCGCCGCGGCGGGATCACACGGCGATTCTGCTACCGAACAACAATACCGTTCTGATTTTGGGCGGGACGTCGAACGGAAATGAAACCAGCAGTGTCGAGACGTTTAGGCCCTGGACGGGTGCGTTTTCGACGACCGGCGCAATGGCGGTAGCGCGTCAGCAGTCCGCATCGAGCGCACTGTATCAAGATGGTTTGCTGTTGACCGCTGCTGGTTCGAGCGCAGGCTCTGCGGTGAATAGCGCGGAATTGTACGGATTTGCAACGGTAAAAACCGATCATGCGGACTACGCGCCGGGAACTGTGGTGACGATTACCGGCACGGGATGGCAGCCTGGCGAGACCGTGACCCTGACGCTGGTGGAGTCGCCGTTATTCGATACCCACGGGCCGTTCACGACGACAGCCGATTCTGCCGGAAACATCACTGACAGTTCCTTCGTGACTGACACCCACGATGTCGGAATTCGTTTCTTCCTGACGGCCAGTGGCGGCGTTTCACAGGCCCAGAACACTTTTACCGACAAAACCAGTACCTCTACGTCGCTTACGAACAATGGTCCGAATCCCTCGGTTTTTGGACAGTCAGTCAGTTTCAAAGCGACGGTCAGCCCGTCAGTCGGTACGGAGGGCTGCCTCCAGCTTTTCGATGGCGGAACGGCGATCAGCGGCCAGATTCAGCCAACGTCAAGCAGCGCGACGTTTAGCATCAGCACTCTGACTGCCGGCACACATTCCAGCATCACGGCGCAATATCAGGACAGCGGCAGCTGTCCTTCGAAGGGAAACAACTTCAACGACAGCACGAGCTCAGCGGTTTCGCAGACCGTTAACACCGCGTCCACAGCAACAACGGTGAGCTCCGCTACCGACCCTTCGGTGTTTGGGCAACCTGTTACGTTCACCGCCACGGTGACGGCAGTTGCTCCAGGCAGCGGCACTCCAACGGGAACAGTACAGTTCAAAATCGACGGCGTGAATTTCGGAGCAGCGGTGGCATTGAGCGGCGGCAGCGCGACCAGCGGTGCCACGTCAACTCTGACGACGGGTCCCCACTCCATTACTGGTGTGTACAGCGGTTCAACGAACTTTGCGACCGGCACCTCGTCTGCGTTAACGCAAACCGTGAATCAAGCCGCCACAACTACGGCCTTGAGTTCTGCGACGAATCCGTCCATATCCGGGCAATCCGTCACATTTACGGCGACTGTGACCGCAGTCGGTCCGGGCGGCGGAATCGCCACCGGAAGCGTGACGTTTAAGGACGGAGCCACGACGCTGGGGACAGGGACTTTGAACGGTTCGGGTGTTGCAACCTTTACGACTTCCGCGCTGGCGATCGGAGCCCACCCAATTACGACGTCCTACCCGGGCGATACGAATTTTACCGGAAGCACCTCTTCGACCCTAAACCAGGTTGTAAATCAGGGAAGCACCACGACGACGGTGGTTTCGTCGGTAAACCCGTCGGTCTTTGGGCAGTCAGTGACATTCACAGCGACGGTCACGGGCAGTGCAGGAACGCCAACAGGGACCGTGACCTTCAAGGACGGGGCCACGACCCTCGGGAGCGGAGCGCTGAGTTCCGGGCAAGCCACGTTTACTACAGCCGGGCTGAGTGTGGCGACGCATTCGATCACGGCGGCCTTCGGTGGCGACGCGAACTATCTGGGCAGCACGTCGTCGGCGTTGTCACAAGTGGTGAATCAAGCTGGCAGTTCGACGGCGCTGACTTCGTCTCCGAATCCATCCGTCTTCGGGCAGACAGTGAATTTCACGGTGACGGTAAGCCCAGTCGCCCCAGGCGCGGGGACTCCGACAGGCACCGTACAAGTGAAGATGGGCAATGCCCTGCTGGGGTCGGGAACGCTGAGCGGCGGTCAGGCGACGATTCCGGTTTCGAGCGGTTTGGTGACTGGCACGAACGGCGGAATTAAGGCGTTGTATCTTGGCGACGCCAACTTTACGGCGAGCCAAACGCAAAACGCGTTTCAGCAGACAGTGAATCAAGCGTCCACCACAACAAGTTTGACCTCGTCCACGCCCACGTCGACATATGGGCAGGCAGTTACCTTCACCGCGACCGTAGCCGTTGTTGCGCCCGGAGCCGGGACGCCCACGGGCTCAGTGAATTTCTACGATGGCGGCACGTGCGCAGTGCCGGGTACTGCGGTGGGAAGTGCCACACTCAGCGGGACTTCGCCGTTTCAGGCGAGCGTGAATACAGCCGCGCTGGACGCGGCGCACAGCCCGCATTCCGTGCTCGGATGTTTCGTGGGGGACACGAATTTTCTGGGGAGTAACGGGACAGTCGCGCAAACGGTGAACAAGAAGCCGGTGACGCCAAGCGTTACGGCGCAGAACAAATCCTACGATGGCACGACGACGGCGACGATTTCCACTTGCGCGGTGAGCCCTGTGGTTGGCACGGACGATGTGGCGTGCACCGTTCCACCCGCGAACGCAAATTTTGCGGACAAGAATGTGGGCACCGGGAAAACGGTGACCGCAACGGGGATTACGCTCAGTGGAACGACCGCCGCGAACTACACTCTATCGACAGCGAGCGCGACGACCACAGCGAACACCAACAAGCGCGCGATTACCGTGACGGCTGCGAGCGACACGAAGACTTACGACGGGATGACGACTTCAACTGGAATACCTACCGTAACCGGCGGAAGCCTGGCTGCGGGAGATACCGGACACTTTACACAGACCTTCGACAGCCGGAACGCCAGCGCGTTGAATGGCCGCACGCTAACTCCGAGCGGAACGATCACGGATGCCACTAGCGCGGATATGACTGCGAACTACGCGATCACGTTCGCCACAGCTAGCGGCACGATCAACAAAGCGACTTTGACGATTAGCGCGGCAACCAACACCAAGACGTATGACGCGACCACAAGCGCGGCGGCAACACCGACCGTTACTGGCCTGGTCAGCCCGGACACGGTGACCGGATTAGCGGAGGTTTATAGCGACGCGAATGCGGGCGCCGGGAAAACCCTGACCGTCTCCGCTTACACCCTCAACGATGGGAATGGCGGAAACAACTACACGGTGACGACCACGGCGAACACCACTGGCGTCATCAACAAGGCTACCGCGACGATCAACGTGACGGGTTACAGCGTGACCTTCGACGGCAACTCGCACACCGCGACCGGCTCGGCCAAGGGCGTGCTGAACGAAATGCTCGCTGGGCTGGATTTGAGCGGGACCACGCATACGAATGCGGGAACGTACACGACGGACCCGTGGACGTTTACAGATCCGACCAATAACTACAACAATGCCAACGGCACCGTGAGCGATTCGATCGCCAAGGCCAATGCGGCGATCGCGGTGACTCCCTATAGCGTGACCTATGATGGCAATGCCCACACCGCGACCGGCACGGCCAAAGGCATCAAGGGCGACACTCTAGCTGGATTGGATCTGAGTGGAACCACGCACACGAATGCTGGAACTTACAACGGGGACGCGTGGACCTTTACGGATGCAACCGGCAACTACAACAACGCGAACGGAGCAGTGAACGATGCAATTGCCAAAGCGCTGGCAACCGCGACGGCAGGCAGTGGTTCTGCAACATACGACGGATCCGCAAAGTCGCCAACCGCTTGCGTGGTTTCGGGCGCTTACACCGGGGACTTGAGCTGCGTGAACAACCCGGCCTCTGTTGGGCCGGACGCGGGTACGACGGCGATTGCAGCAGTGGTGAGTGGAACGACTCAGGCCAATTTCACCATTACCTATGCCGCCGGATCGTACACGATCAGCCAAGCGGGTTCGACGACGACGGTAAGTTGCCCTACCAGCGTGACCTATAACGGCTCTTCGCAGATGCCTTGCACGGCGACTGCGACCGGTGCGGGCAGTCTCAGCCAACCTCTGGCGGTCAGCTACAGCAACAACACGAATGCCGGCACAGCGTCAGCCAGCGCCTCTTACGGCGGCGACGTGAACCATACCCCAAGCAACGGGTCCGCCAGTTTCACGATCAACCAGGCGCCTGCGACGATTACGCTCGGCAGCCTGAGCCAGACCTACGACGGCAATCCAGAATACGTTTCGTATCTAACGGCGCCCGTTAACTTGCCCGTTGTAGTCAGCTACTCACAAGGCGGGAATGCTGTGACTACGCCCATCGCGGCAGGAAGTTACGACGTACTTGCGGTCATAACCGATCCGAATTACGCCGGAATGGCAAACGGCTCGTTGGTCATTAATCAGGCGACGCCCGTGATCACCTGGAATGACCCGGCGGACATCACGTACGGGAATATGCTCACTGCCACGCAGCTGAACGCGACGGCCAGCTTCAACAACAATCCGCTGCCCGGCACGTTTACTTACAATCCTGCGGCGGGAACGATTCTGGGCGCCGGCATGGGCCAAGCCCTGAATGCGCACTTCGTGCCCGATGATTCAAGCGATTTCGCGGCGGCGGACGCGACGGCGCACATTAACGTCAATAAAGCCACTCCGATCATCACCTGGAATAATCCGGCGGACATCACCTATCCGACAGCTCTGAGTGCCACACAACTGAACGCATCAGTTCTTCCAGCAGGCGCCGTAGGTTTCTGGCCTGCGGACGAAAACACCGGGACCGTCTCGCAGAACGTTTTGACCGCTGAAGCTGCGACACTCCAAAACGGGGCCTCGTGGGCGCCCGGCCGAATCGGCTCCTCGTATTTGTTAAACGGCAATTCGCAGTATGTGGATGCCGGAAACACTCCGGACCTGCAAATCTCGCAGGGCGACTTCACGGTAACCGCGTGGGTGTATTTCAACGCTCTCGGCGGCGACATGTCCATGGTGGACAAGATGGGCCAGGCCGTTACTGTGAACGACGACGGCTGGCGGCTGCTAAAGCAAGCTGACAATCATTTCTGGTTCTGCATCGGGCAGACAGCAGGCGAGAACAGCTGCGGTGGAGTGCACAGCAATACTGTGGCCACTGCGGGCATGTGGTATCACGTCGCCGCCGTCAAGACTGGCAGCGCGATTTCCATATTCGTGAATGGCGTCCACGAATCCGACGGCGGAGTCGGTTCGATCAACGACAGCAACAGTGCCAATCTGCGCTTCGGCTCCTACGCTGCGCAGGGCGAGTACCTGAACGGCCGGATTGACGAAGTGCTGCTGTTCAACAGGGCGCTGATGGCGAGCGAAATCCAGAATGTCTTCACCGGCACGCAGAGCACGCACGGCAAGTTCTCGTACACGCCTAGCGCCGGAACGGTTTTGGACGCTGGCCCTGCACAAAACCTGCATGTGCAGTTCACACCGGATGACGCCGCTGATTACAACGACGCGTCGCAAGACGTATCGATCAACGTGTTGAAAGCGGCGCAGTCCATCACTTTTGCGGCTCTGGCGGACAAGACCTACGGTGATGCTGATTTCACGGTCAGCGCGACCGGCGGAGGGTCCGGCAATACGGTGACCTTTGCGGCTGCCGGCAACTGCACAAATTCCGGCAACACGATACACATCACCGGGGCGGGAAGCTGCACGGTGACCGCTTCGCAAGCCGGCAATTCGGATTACAACCCTGCGCCGGACGTGATGCAGTCTTTCAATATCAAGAAGGCTGATGCGACGGTGGTGGTGACGCCGTACTCAGTGACCTTCGACGGGAATCCGCACACAGCGACGGTCACTTCGATCACCGGTGTGAATGGCGAGTCTGGAGCAACGGTCGGCACGGTTACCCTAAACACGACCCACAGCAATGCCGGAACCTATAGCACGGATTCGTGGAGTTTCACCGGCGCTGCGAATTACAAGGACATCGTGAGCACCACGATTACTGACACCATCAACAAAGCCGATCCCCTGGTCACGGCCGCTGGCGGAACCTTTACCTACGACGGCAATCCGCATCCAGGCAGCGGGGCCGCCACTGGCGTGCAAGGCGAAGCGTTGGCCCCGGTGACTGTGGCCTACAAAGACTCGTCGAACAATCTGCTCGCTTCAGCCCCTGTTAATGCCGGGACCTATTCGGTTTGTGCAAAGTATGCAGGAAGTGCGAACTACAACCCAAAGCAAAGCGCCTCCGTGCCGCTGATCATCAACAAAGCGGACGCCAAGATTACGGTGACGCCGTACAGCGTAACGTATGACGGCAATTCGCACACGGCGACCGGAACCGCGACTGGCGTGGAGACGCCAACCCCGGCAGATCTCGGTAGCCTGCTCCATCTTGGTGGAACCACGCATACGGCCGCTGGAGACTATCCGGCGGACGCTTGGACGTTCGACGGCAATTCCAATTACAACCCGGCTAACAGCACGGTCCATGACGCGATTGCCAAGGCCAGCGCGACGATTAGCGTCACGCCATACTCCGTTACGTATGACGGCAATCCGCACACGGCGACCGGTACCGCGACTGGCGTGAAAGGCGAGGCTTTGAGCGGCCTTGACGTCACTCACACAGCGCACACACCGGCAGGGACCTATAGTGCTGACTATTGGACCTTCACGGATACAACGGGGAACTACAACAATGTCGCGCAGACGACGATCAGCGACGCGATCGCCAAAGCCAACGCAACGATCAATGTCATTGGCTACACGGTGACCTACGACGGCGCCTCCCACATGGCCACTGGCAGTGCGACCGGCGTAAAAGGCGAAGACCTGAGTGCTGGCCTGCACCTTGCGGGAACAACGCATACGGATGCCAACACGTACAGCGATACATGGACCTTCAGCGGCGGCACCAACTATAACGACGCCGGCCCGACAGCCGTAACCGACACGATCAAGCAAGCTCCGGTGACCGCCACAGGCGGCAGCGGTTCGGCTACGTATGACGGCCTTACCAAGACGCCGTCAGCTTGCGTGGTCTCGGGGACTTTTACGGGGGACCTGAGTTGCGCGAACAATCCGGCGTCTGTTGGCCCGGATGCTGGCACTACGTCCATCGGCGCGACGGTAAGCGGAACCGGACTGACCAACTTTGCCATCAACGTGGCTGCAGGCTCGTACACGATCAACAAGGCTTCGTCAACCACTGTGGTCATGTTCGAAGCGGGGCCGTACGTCTATCGCGCGTCAGCCTTCGTGGCCACGGCGCAAGTCACCGGAGCCGGTAACCTCAGCAGTTCGGTCGCGGTCACCTACAGCGTTGATTGCACCAATGTCACGGTGGCCAACGGCTGCACCGCGTCGGCCAACTTCGCTGGCGACAACAATCATTACAACAGCAGCGACAGCAAGAGCATCACGATTACACAAGCGCCCTCAACCACCGTGGTCAGTTGCCCGCCCACCGAGACCTACACCGGTTTTGCTCAGACTCCGTGTACTGCCTTGGTTACCGGTGTCGGTGAACCGAGCCAGTCCTTGACGGGCAGCATCATTTACACGAACAACGTGAACGCCGGAACAGCGAATGCCAGTGCGTCTTATGCTGGCGATGTAAATCACACCAGCAGCAGCGACTCGAAAAACTTCACCATCAACAAAGCGGAACAGGCCATCGCGATCAATGCCGACGCGCCCGCCGCTGCTGTTTTCAACACCAGCTTCAATTTGACCGCTACGGGAGGCGGCTCCGGCAATCCCATCAGCTTTGCGGTTGTCGGTGGCAGCGTTTGTTCCATCACTGGCAGCACCGCGAACAGCGCCACAGCCAAGATGACCGGTGGCACCGGTAATTGCCAGCTGACTCTGGATCAGGCAGGCAACAGCAACTACAATCCAGCACCAGAAAAACTCTCCGCGGTCACCACTGCTCAGAAGGCTGATCAGTCGTCCCTGACGCTGAAAGCAGGCACACCGCTTACGTACAACGCTTCAGAAACACTGACTACCACGGGCGGCAGTGGAACTGGCTCTGTTACCTATGCCGTGAATTCCGGCGCGTGTGGCGTCGCGGCCGATCAGCTCACCGCAAATAGCGGCAGCGGCTCGTGCCAGGTGGGTGCCACCAAGGCAGCCGACAGCAACTTTAACCAGGCCGCGGCGAGCGCCATGGTGACTTTGCAAAAGGCAACCCAGACGATCACCATTACGCAGCCCGCGCCGGCTTCTGCCGTTTACAACACCAGCTTCAACGTGACAGCGACGGCCAGCTCCGGACTGACCGTGAGTTACTCGTCCAGCGGCGGTTGCTCTAACTCGGGCGCATCGTTCACGATGACCAGCGGCACCAATTCCTGCACCGTGAAGTTTGATCAGCCGGGCGACTCGAACTATGCGGCAGCCACGCAACAGACCGAGAGCGTCACTGCGCAAAAAGCGAACGGTACGGTTACGCTTGGCAACTTGAACCAGACTTATTCGGGGCAGCCGGAACCGGCGACTGCCACGACCTCGCCCGCAGGTCTTGCGGTGGACTTCACTTACAATGGCTCAGCGGCGGCCCCGACGAATGCGGGCAGCTATGCGGTTGCCGGTACAATCAATGATCCCAATTATCAGGGCAGCGCCAACGGAACATTGGTGATCGCCAAAGCCACACCAATGTTTACGACCAGCCCTGCTTCTATTATTTATGGACAGAGCCCAACCAGTTTCTCCGGAACTCTGAAAATCACATCGGCTGTGCCGACGGGAAGCGCAACGATCACTTTGAACGGTGTCTCGCAACCTGTTGCTATTGCGGGAGGAACCGGAATCTTCACTTCCAGCTTTGCGACTAGCACTCTTGCGGTGAGCGGCTCACCCTACACCGTAAGTTACGCCTACCCTGGCGATTCCAATTTCAGTGCCGCGAACGGGAGCAGTTCATTAACGGTCGGCAGAGACGGAACGACCACTACGGTGGTCTCTTCTGGAACCACTTCACTTCTAAATCAGACTGTAGCGTTCACCGCCACAGTGAAAAGCGTTGCACCGGGAAGCGGAACACCTACCGGGCTTGTGAACTTCTCCGCTCAATACTACGGAACCTACAACGCGGTGCCGATCGGCAGCGGCAACCTCAACGCGCAGGGCGTGGCTACGCTGAACTACTCCAGCCTCCCAGTGAACGCCAACACCATCACGGCTAGTTACGGCGGCGACGGTAATTTCATTTCAAGCAGCGGTACCATGACTCAGACCGTCCAGTACGCGCCGGCTAACACGATGTGCGACGGCGATTGGGGGCATCAGATTCTCCAACCGATTAACGCCGACGGCTCCAGCGTCTGGAAAACGGGAAGCACCGTACCGGCGAAGTTCCGGGTCTGCGATACGAATGGAAACTCGATCGGGACAGGCGTCGTCAAGAACTTCAGCTTGTACCAAGTCAACAGTGGCACGATTTCTCCGATTGACGAGACCGCTGATAATTCCACAAATGACCTCGGCTGGCACTTCGATTCCACGGCGCAGCAGTGGATTTTCAATATGAGTACCAAAACGGCGCCGCAAAACGTGGCCAACCGAACCTACTACTATCGGATCGATTTGGCTGACGGAACTAGCATCCTTTTCGTCTTCGGCTTGAAATAGCGGCGGCCCCGAGCACCTGGTCTGGCAGAATTAAGAAATGGCCCCAGATCAAGTAACTTGGCAACTCGTTGAAAGGGTAAAACCAGGCAATTCAAGGCGTAGCCTGAGCTGCCTTCTGACGAGATGAGGATGACTGGGGCAACGCAAAAGGCTGAAACAGAACTTGAAGATAGGCCGGATTGGGCTACTCAACGAGTTGCAGGTTCAGAGCGATTCGAACACCATTCACGAGAACGATGCTATGGTCGAGCAACTCCTGATTGGTGATTTCGGCGTTCACGAATTTCGTCAAAGCGCTGCGCGGGCAGATAAACTCGATCGCTTCTGAAGTTCCCTTGGCGGTGGGCGACAGTTTGTTCAGCACTGAAAGATCGTACAGCTGAAAGTCCACATCGGCCGCGATGCGTGCGGAAATGTCCTTGAGTTGAGGCGCGAGGAAAAGGTCGAAGCTTTGCGCCGCCCGCTTGTAGATGGAACTCTTGGTTGGTCCGAATTCCATTGTGTTCTTCAGGGTCAGTTGCAGCGCTACCTGATCGTGGAAAATGACAAACGCGGGCGGAGCGTAGGAAACGAAGTGATACTTATCCGCACCCTCCCTGGTTAGAGCGATAAGCTGCAAACTGTATTTTTGGTTGAGGCGGTCAGCATCCATCTGGGTCATCGTCGGTTTGGGCGGATCGGGATTAGCCGGAGCTGCGTTGGCAACTGTTGAAACGGCGTTGGGTTTCGCCGGCGCGTCAGGAAGGGTCTCAGACCCATTGCTCGCCCCGGCGGCCGGGACCGCAACGGACTTTAAGCTCGGCGACCGCGAATTCAAGAGCGAAGAGCGGGCCGTGGAGCTCGCATCCGGCCGAGCGGGAGCTGAACGCGGCAAAGACTGTAAATTCAACGGGTCTTTCTCCGTAAGCGACAATCCGTATTCGTCGCCACTCACGAATACCTGGCTACGATTCAGAATTTCCTGGCG
Organism: uncultured Acidobacteriaceae bacterium; assembly: GCA_964594885.1. Lineage (GTDB taxonomy): Bacteria > Acidobacteriota > Terriglobia > Acidiferrales > UBA7541 > Acidiferrum. The sequence continues at coordinate 43,951 of CAZQOB010000006.1, read as the reverse complement.
GGAGGCGTCGGTCGGCGCGCGAGACATGGCCCAGGCGTCAGCACGATCGAGCACGACCACCAGAATTTCCTTGCCTTCGTAGTCGTAACTTTTTTCATTGGTCCGGGTATGGTGCGAGATTTCAAATCCAACGCCATCGCAATCGAGGTCTTCCGGCAACGCGGAAGTCATCAAACTGAGGATCGGGAGCACTATCGAACGAAACGTTGTGGCCGCGCGTTCATTGCGAGTCAGACGTAGCGTGTTGTACGCCGCGTTGTAGTTGCCGGTAACTTTGAGGATTTTGCGATCCTGAAAGCGGACGAACTCCAGGCCCCGCGAATCGGCTTCCACTTGCTTGGCCGGATCGAGTCCGACATAACGGCTCAAATAAAATGGATAGGGAAACTTCGTGCCGGCGATGGAGCGGTTCAGTGCGATGAGTTGCTGAAAGTAAGTGTCTTCCAGCGCTTTTAGCTCCGGGCTGAGGATTTCGTTTGGTGTGACTTGCGCGTGAGCCGAAGTGATGCAGACATTCCCGGCGAGCAAAACGCCCAGAACAACTGTGAAGACCCTTCCATTCCCAAACACCAAGGTTCTCATAGTAGTGCGAAAAGTTTCTCCTATTTGGGCGAATATTGCGATCCCGGTTGAGCGGCAGACTGATAGGGCGGCTGCGCGATAGCGCGCGTGAAAGCGATGACCGCCTTGATGTCGTTGGGAGCAAGCGTCTTGCCGTAAGGCGGCATCATGGCGGACTTGCCCATGGCGCTGCCACCGAGAGTAATGATGTTTTGGAGATACTCGTCGCTTTGCGCGTTAAGCACCGAACCGTCATTCAGGAGCGCCGGAACCGGCGTGAGATTGGAGCGGTTGGACGGACCGGCGGGTGAAGCATCGGCGTGGCACCAGACGCAATACTGATAAAAGACCCGCCTGCCTTGCGCTTCCTGGTAGCCGAGCGCAATGACTTTTTGAGAGTCGCCCCAATCCACTTCGGAGTCGTAGGAAGCCAGTTGCGGCGGGGCCGAAGTTACCGTCTGCTTCCGGCAGCCATGCAGCCACGGAAAAGCAACGGTGAGCAAGACAACAGCTGCGAGACACCATTTCATCGGCCTGCTCCCTGGACGTCGGCGGCCGCACCGAACGACGATGGATGGGCTGACGACGTTTTCTGTGGCTTGATTCCGGATCGCAGCGTCATGAGATACGCCGTCAATGATTTGATCTCCTCTTCAGTGAACTGGCGGCGCGGTTCGATGGTGTCCGGAACCAGCGCCAGCGGGTTGCGGAGCCAAGCCTCGATCCAGGCGGGTGTGAGCCAATTGCCAGCATTGTTCAAGTTCGGACCGACGTATCCGCCGGTGGCGCCTATGGTGTGGCAGGACTGGCACTGGTACTTCACTTCGTAAAGCTGTTTGCCAAGCGCCACTCGGGCAGGGGTGAAGTCTTTGCTGTCGACCGAAGCGGAGTTGGCGTCCGGATGCTGCATCGCGATGGCCAGGTAGTCGGCGAGGATGGTGGCGTCCTTGTCGCTCATGTTGAACTGCGGCATGCGCAAGATCAGGATCGGCCGTAATGTTTGCGGATTCTTCAGGAAGTCCACAATCCATTGACGCTGCGCCCGGCTTCCTTCATAGGTCAGATCGGGAGCGAGGTCTCCGCCGTAGCCGTTGAATTTGTGGCAAGTGTAGCAGCGATAGCGCTCGTAAACCTCGCCAAAGGACCCGGCTGGGTGGAACGCGGCCTCTTTCTTCGGGACCACGAGGTTTTGCAAAGCGCTGGTGCCGGGCGCGCCTTTCATGCTGAGTAGAGCCGTCGTGACCGCGTCAAGGTCCGCCGGATTCCAGTTGTATTCTGGCATTCTAGCTGCCGGGTTAACCGATGCCGGGTCCTGCAGCTTTGCCTGGATGTAGGCGACCAGATTGTGAGGGATTTTCGAGTTGCCGAATTCCAGCTCGGAGGCATTTTTTCCACCGAGGGCGCCGAGGTCAGGGCCAAAATCCTTCTGTGGATTCAGACCGCTGATGGCGTGGCAACTGGCGCAGCCTTTCTCCTGGAAGAGCCGCTTGCCTAGTTCGACCTCCTGTTCAGTGGATTCGCCGAGTTGCGGAACATTGCTCAGCAGATCTGAGTCCACGAGCTTGGTAGTAATGTACTTTGTGACCTTGTAGAGATCCTCATCGGACCAGCCATAGCGCGACATACGCGTGTGCGGTAAGTACGCCTGCGGATCGCGGAGCCAGGCGACCAGCCAGTCCGGATTGACTTTGCTGCCGACCTTGGTCAGCTCCGGCCCGATGTCGCCGCCGATCAGTTTTGTTTCACCGGCGCGTGTCACGGCCAGTGAATGACAGGTGGAGCAGAACATCTGCTTGAAGCGAATCTCGCCCTGCGAGACCAGTTCGGGGTTTTTGCTCCACGCCGTCACGATTCGGGGATCAAATTTGTAAGGTTCAACGGGTTTGGCGCGCTGTGCACTCAAATACCCAGATAGTGCGCGGAGCTGTGCTTCATCGAGGCGGAACTTAGGCATGCGCGGCTCTTCTTCGGTCTCATATCCGTTGACCACAGTGTTTCCATCCTTATCAACAATGGTCCGCGGCTCCTTCAGCCATTTGTAAATCCATTCGCGGCTGGCTTTGTTACCGACGTTGGTCAGGTCCGGGCCAAGCATGGCGTTCCGCTCGATGCCGGGCAGTTTGTGGCAGCCCTGGCAATTCAATTCCGAGAGCAGTCGGCGACCGCGCGTCAGCTGCGGCGTTTGCAACAAGTCGGCGTAATGGCAGGTGCCGCACGAGGCCTGAATGAATTTTGTCGGCAGCGTTGGCTGTTCCCAGGCCAGAGTCGACTCGTGCGCTTCAGCCACTTCGGTGGACGCTCCCTGGCCACGATGGCAGATGCTGCAGCCCCAATCACGCACGTTGTGTGGAATCGGCGGATGGGAGCGGTAAGGCTGCGGCACAGATTTGTCCGAGAGGCTGGCTTGAGTGATTCCCTGATGACAGGTGGTACAGCGATCCACGACGTTCATGCCGGGAATCCAAATCTGGTCAATGTCTGGATGATAGTCAGCGAGCAGCTTTTTGGTGTCGGGCCGCGTTTGCGCATACTTCACATAGGAGCGCTTGTACTTTTTCCATTCGCGGCGGAAGTCCTTGACGGGAGAGATCGCCAGCACTCCGAGAAAGATCAGCGTGCAGACGGCAAGCAGCCTGCGCATGCGGTCCGAAACCTTCCCCATCTCCTCAGCCGACATGAGTTCTCCAAGGCCAGACCCACGACCAGCCGGGGCCCCTGAAAAATGTTCCAACTGCGGTCAGCCAAATTGATACGGCGATGAACCAGGTCATGATCCACCAGGAAAGCGGCTTGGCACTGAGTGCGGCTAGCCAGCCGGTCGATTGCTGCCGCGCGGTGTAGGAAAAAACCAGAACCGAGGCGACGATGGCAGTTGGTACGATGATCGTCCACGCGTCAAAGAACCCCAGGAATACGAGAAGCGCGATAACGCTAATGAGAACTGCCCGCAGATTTTGCGACGGCCGGCGCGACCACAACGGCTCGCCTTCGACATTGACGTTGAAATAGGGAATCACCACCAGGGCGATGACTACCAACGTGGGAATCAGAATGCCCGCGACAAACGGCGGGAAGAAGTGCAGCAGCTCCTGCAGTCCCAGGAAATACCAAGGCGCCTTGGCCGGGTTGGGTGTCAGCAGAGGATTGGCAAGCTGTTCCAGCGGGGCGTCCCAGAACAGAGCGATCATCACCATCACGATCATCAGAACTTCGAAAGCGATGGCCTCGCGCAGCAGCAAGTGCGGATAGGTCATCAGCTGCGGCCCGCGCTCGCCCAACACTTTGGCGGACGTCTTGTTGGTTACGAATACCACGCGGCGCGGATCTTGCTTGGCGTCCGAGCTGAAGCCGGTCTCGATTTTGCTATTTGGCATCGGAGTCGGAGTCCTTCGTTTTCACAGTGAGGCCGCCGTCTTTCTGCACGCGCCAGAAATGGATACCGATCAGGACGAGAGCGGCGAACGGAAGAATCAACACGTGCAAAACGTAAAAACGAAGCAAGGCGTTTTCGCCGACGATATGGCCGCCGAGCAGCAGGAAGCGCATTTTGTCGCCGAGCACCGGCATCGCAGAAATAATGTTGGTGCCAACCGTGACGGCCCAGAAAGCCAGCTGGTCCCAGGGCAGGAGATAACCCGTGTAGCTTAGAAATAGGGTGACCAGGAGCAAAACTACGCCGATGACCCAGTTGAATTCGTGAGGCGGCTTGTAACCGCCGCGATAGAACACGTGAAACATATGGGCGAAGACCATGAACACCATCAGGTGCGCTGCCAGGCGATGGAGATTGCGGAGAAAGACGCCGTTGGAGACAACGAACTGCAAGTCCTTCATGTCGCGATACGCAGCGGGTGCGGCGGGGTGGTAGTAAAACATCAACAGAATCCCGGTAACAAACAGAATCACGAAAAGCAGAAACGAAATCGAGCCCAGGTAATAGGAGGCGCGAACGCGCAGCGATTTCTCGCGTACCTTCACCGGCATCCAGTGCAAGAACAGGTTGCCAAACACGGCCAGGCTGCGCGTGCGGTTGGAGTTGGCAGGGCCGCGACGAAAAATGGACTTCCACACTTTGGTTTCGCGCAGGGTCTCGAGCAGCGATGCGACGTTGGTGGCCATGGGGCCTTCACACCCTCAGAGCTTGCGAATTCTTGACGTTTTGCAATTTGTCCACGAGCAGCTCGCCATCAGCGGTCAACGAAATCGCGAAGTGGGGAAGCGGGCGCGGCGCCGGCCCTTCGATCTTGACTCCGTCGGGCTTGAATTTGCTGCCGTGACATGGGCAGGCAATCATTTGCGACTCGGATCTCCACTGCGTGACGCAACCAAGATGGGTGCAGACCGCGGACACCGCGTAAAACCCTTCCGGCATGCGCACGATGTAAACCTGCTGTTCCTGCAAGTAGGTTATTGAGTGCAATGGGTAAAGATCGGGGGTCCCGGCGCGGAATTGCGTGGCCGGCTCGAAGAGCACATTGGGCGAAAAATATTGGTACGTGACCGCAGCAGAGCCCAGTCCGGCGATGCCCAGCGCGCCAAGCGTGATCTGATTCAGAAAATCGCGGCGGCTGACGTCGTTCGCCGCTGCAGGAGCCGGACTTGCGGCAGGTGTAGTTTTTGTATCATCGCTCATGGCAGCGAATAGTTCTCCTCGATTTGGATCAAGCTGGGATCCCGGTCAGATACTTCAAAGGCTTCCATAGTGATGGTGTTCACGGGGCAGCGCTCGGCACACAGCCCGCAACGGATGCAGATGGTTTCGTCCTTTACCATGACCGAGCCGGCACTGTTTGCCAGTTCTTCCGCCGAAAGATGGAGCAGTTCGTTTGCGCGTAGGTCAGAAGTGGCGGAAAGCTGCCGCAGGTTTTCTTCGCTGAATTGAAACTGGCTTAGCGGGACCAGTTGCAGGCAGTTCTCCGGGCAGACATCCACACAGCCGCCGCACAAAATGCACTCGTTGCCGTTGACTTCAGTGCCTTCAAAAATGGTGTTGATCCAGCATTGCAGACAGCGGGAAGCTTCTTGCCGCGCCTGCGCTTCGGAAAAACCGACTTCGACTTCGGCCACCCCGGTTCGCCGCTCGATAGGAATCACCGGCACCGCCAGCCGTGAGTATTCGTCGTAGTGCTCGGCCATTTTGTGGTGATCGAGCACGGTGATCTGCACGTACTTCGGTTTGGGCTTCCACTCCGGCCCGCGCAGGTACTTGTCAATCTGTTCGGCGGCTTTCTTGCCGTCGGCGACGGCGTTGATGATCAGGCGCGGACCGAACGCAATGTCGCCCGCTGCGAAAATGCCTGGCGCAGTGGTCATCAACGTTTCCGGATCGATCTTCGGCGTGCCCTGCCGGGTGATTTCAAGTCCATCGGACGGCACAAAGCACGACAAATCTGACGCCTGGCCGATCGCGAGAATCACCGTATCGCAAGGGATGACGCGCTCGCTGCGCTCTGCGAACTTGGGATTGAAGCGGCGGTTTTCATCGAACACAGACGTGCAGCGCATGACTTCCAATCCCGTGAGCTTGCCGTTCTGGCCGATAAACTGTTTTGGCCCTAGAGAAGGCTGGATGTGGATTCCTTCCTCCAGCCCTTCGTGAATTTCTTCTTCAGAGGCCGGCATCTCTTCGCGGGACTCGAGACAGACCAGGTGCACCTGCCGCGCTCCCATGCGCAAAGCAGCGCGCGATACGTCCATGAACTCCTTCATGGCGACGTCCATTTCGCTCTGGGTCAGCTTCTCCGGAAGGGCGGCCTTCTCTTTTGCTTCCTCGGCGCTCTGGTTTTGCTCACGCATCGCTGTCCTAGCTACGTCAATCGCGACGTTGCCGCCGCCGATCACGACCACCTGTTTGCCGATGGAAAACCGGTAGCCGAGGTTGACGTTCAGCAGAAAGTCGATGCCTTTTACGACCCCGTCCAGATCATGCCCGGGCAGGTTCAGATCCCGGCTGCGGTGCAGGCCGAATGCCAGCAGAACCGCTTTGTAGCCCTGGCGCTTCAAGTCTTGCAATGAAAAGTCACGGCCCAGCCGCGCATTCAGACGCAGTTCCGGGCCAAGGTCGAGAATTTCGCGTACCTGCGCTTGCAACACGTCACGCGGCAGGCGGTACTCGGGGATTCCCAGATGCATCATTCCGCCGGGTACAGCGGCCGCTTCGAATATCGTCACGGAATAGCCGAGCAAAGCCAGATCATGAGCTGCCGACAATCCGGCTGGGCCGGAACCAATCACAGCAACTTTTTCTTGGTGAATGACGCGCGGCTTTTCGGGAAATACATCAATGGGATTGCGCGATTCTGGGCCGTAGCGCTCCGTCAGGAAGCGCTTCAGCGCGCGAATGGAGATGGGCAGGTCCAACTGGCCCCGACGGCAGGCGGGCTCGCAGGGATGACCGCAGACTCTGCCGCAAACGGAGGCAAAAGGGTTGGGGACTCGCGCGTATCGATACGCTTCCTCGTAACGGCCCTGTGCGATGAGCGCGACATACCGGCCCGCCTGGGTGTGAACGGGGCACGCCGTCATGCACGGGAAGTTGGATTCCAGCCAATCGAGGTCGACGAGTTTGCTGCGGCTCTCCATCGAAGCGAGTCCCCGAACTGTTCCGCTTACTTCTTAATCGTGAGGTCGACGCTGGTGGTTGCCGCAGAAACGTCCACAGCCTGGGTCGTCGGCTTACCGTCTTCGCTCCACGTTTTGAGCGTGTACTTTCCGGCTGGGATGTTTTTGATTTCGAAATTGCCGTCCTTGTCTGTGACCGCGAAATAGGGCGTCGGAACTATGACCACGTAGCCGGACATTTCCGGGTGCACGTTGCAGAGCAGCGAAGCCGCGCCGGGATCGTTAAACTGGAACGATTTCTTGTCACCTTTCGGCCAAGTGCCAAGATTGTGCGCCAGCTTCTTGTTGCCGCTGATGGACGGCCAGTAGACGTTGTGGCCGACGGGATCGCTGTTCTGGAAATCGACTGTGGTCCCCTGCTGTACCGCCACGACGTGCGGCCAGAAAGCCATTTTTTTCTGATCGATCAACACGTGCTCTTTGGGAGCGTCAAACTTCTTGTCGGGGATCACATCCACGTACACGGCGATGTTTTCCGCCGACTTGATCCCTTGCACGCTCACCTTTCCCTTGATTTCGTTGGCACCGCTCATGGAGCCGAGCGCCAGTGCGAAAACTGCCGCCAATGCCGCTTTCCAAATCGCCTTGTTTGCAGTCATGACCTTCCTTCCTCCAGGTAGATTTTTTGGCCGGATGTTCGTGCTACACCTAAATTCAGAAAACGTAGTCAATGCCCGCCTGGAACGCATTCGGGCGGAAGTAGAGGGTGTTCCCCGTTGCCGGGTCAACGTAGGCGGTTCCGTAGGTGTATTGGTATTCACCAACGACCTTGATGTTGGCCCGCACCAGCACCTGGAAGCCGGGGCTGAAGCGGTTGCGGGTGTGGTATTGCGAGGCAGGGTTGCCGTTCACAAAGTCCGCGTGAGAATTCACGGCATCGTAGTGGAAGGTTCCAATCAACCAGGGATAAAACCAGTAGTTGGCTCCCGCGAATCCACCGGAAAAGGTGATCGCAGGCGCCGCCGTAAGAGTCGGAGGCCCAGCAGTGAAGACGTGATTGTCGTCATGGCCGTACATCCCCAGGCCGAAGAGCTCCAAATGGCGGTACTTAAACCTGAGGTCGCCACCCACACGGTAAAAAGGCTCCTCTACGGTGCCGATTCCGGGGAACAACGCGCCGTTCTGATTCTGCTGGTTCTTGCCGTAGTAGTAGTAGAAACCGAGACGGATCGAAGTGTGGTCTCTCGGTCCGGTCGGGCCCGCAGCTTGAATCGCATTGCGGCTCTCCGGATCGCGCTCCAGGTTGAATTTCTGTGACAGTCGGACATAAACGTCCTTGGTGCTGCGGAACGCATCATTGGTGTTACTGCCGTTGGTAATTGCCACCGACCAGTTGAAGTTTCCGTTGTTGGGCGTGCCGCCAAATTCGATACCGCGTTGCGGTGAATCGAAAGTGGTGGCGTTGCTGGCCGTTCCCAGGCTGCCAGCAGTTGCGCCTTGGCTATACACGTCATAGCCGGTCAGGTAGATGGTCTTGGCCTGAGTAAACGGCAAGTCCAGCTCAAACTGACCGAAGCGCACGTTGAGGGCATTCTTTGGCAGCCCAAGTCCGTGGCCGAGATCGTTGTACTTCAGCCAGCCGTCGCCCATTCCTCCATTGCCGTTTGCGGCGTCCACCGAAATGTCGTCGTCGATCCAGAACGACAGGTTTTCTCCGAAACTTCCCGCCGCAAGGATAGTGAAGGTGTTCGGCATGAAAAGATCAGTTCGCGGTACAAAGCCATTCTGCGCGATGACTCCGGGGGGCTGTTTGCGGTTCAGATTGAAGTTTCCCTCATATCGGAACGCGATCGGCAGGGTTCCGGGAATTTCGCCCGGATAGACCGCACCCGGGAACGCTTCTTTTTGCGCCTTCGACCCCAGGAGAACCGGAGGCTCCTTAACGAAATTCTCGTCATCCTTTGGGAACTTGAAGCCATTCTTCTTGAACGCTTCACCGAAGTCATTCAGCTCCGGGTAGTTGCTGTGGCAGGTGGTGCAGGAAGTCTGATACTTCCTGGAAAACGCTGGAATTGCGGAACTGTCCGGTACGGATGTAAACATGACCCAGATCGCGATCATCACTCCGGTAACGATTGCGACGATGATGGTGTCTACGATGCGGCCCTTCATGCCAATGCCCTCCCAGGTTTCGCCCGTTCGAGTTGTTCGGGCTGATTCGGGAAATTGCGTCTGGAACCCGACGCGGCAAGTGTCAGCTATCACCAGAAGTCTGGCGGTGATCTGCATCACTAATCGATGTGACGTTCAGCGAGGACCGTTCGGGGGTGCGCGTCTCCAGCTCCCCGATCGCCACAGGATCTTCGATCGCTATCAGGAATCCGGCCTTTAAGGGCAGAACGGCCGGAGTCGGCGTCCTAATCGCTGCGCCAACCCGCTTCCGTTCCAGGTTGGACTTCATCTTGAACGTGAAACACGAGCACCCCAGCTGGGGTGATGGTAAAATCCGCGAGCGCTCAATTCGCAGATTTGCTGGTATTCCGATCCCTGCTAGAAGCACCAACCATGCCCTGCTCGATGGCCACGGCTTTGTCGAGCGCCGCGCCAGGCACTGCCGTCCGCCGGCGCTCACCGATCACGCCAGCCGTTTTCTGCTGACCTCTGAGGCCCTTTCTTCGGTCGACCGTTCGCGCCTCCAAGAAAGAACCCACGAGTTATTAAAACGGTCGCTCGGTGCATATGCGCTAAATTGGCTGTGAAATTGCCTTGAGAACGACAGTCCTCTTCGGATCACTCATCGAGCTGCAGACGTACGCGGCGCGGTCCGAAAGCTATCAACCTCGCGGGAATATCGCGCAGGAATGGAATTCGCCTGAGGAGGCGAAATTGCCAGGGCGGGCCGGATGGTCGCTGCTTTCTGGCCAGAGCAGTGGCAATGACGTTCTGCTGTATGGCCGCCTGCATCGCCTGGATAACTCGGATCGGCCACTCACGCTTGCGCTGAACTTTCGCTAGAACAGCGTCGGTCACGATTCCGGATTTCAGCCGTGAGGTCAGCAGATTCGCGGCGACGACGGCATCCTGAATCGCATAATTAATTCCGACACCGCCGATCGGCGACATCACATGGGCTGCATCACCTATGAGAAGCAGACCCGGTTTGTGCCAGAGCGGGCAGCGGCTGGATTCGACGCCGAGGAGTGAAAATTGCTGCCACTCGGTCAATGACTCCGCATTTTTTGCCAGGCGAGGCTCAATTTCTGCGATGGTTTTGCGAATCGACTCAACTCCTTGGGCGCGAAGCTCCTGATAACGCCCTTTCGGAAAGACTAATCCGGTCTGCCAGTAATCGCCGCGGTCGAGGACGACCAGAACTCGACCGTTGCCGATTCCGCCAAGCGCGCCTCCAGGCAAATCCAAGTCATGTGCAAGCCGAGGAAGACGGAACCACAGAACATCCATAGGCGGCGAGGTTTTTTGAGGCTCGAATCCGGCGAGCTGGCGCAGTTGCGAAAAGCGGCCGTCGGCGCCAACCGTTAGCGGCGCGCGTAATTCGTGCCAACCGTCTTCGCCCAGATATTGGACTCCACAGACCTTTCCGTTCCGCTCAACGAGCTTTTTTACGTTGGCATGCATGATCAAGCGAAAGGACGGATATTTTGCCGCTTCCCTGGTTATGAACTCGAGAAACTGCGACTGCGGCACCATCAAGATATAGGGAAACTTTGTCTTCAACCGGGAAAGGTCGAAGGGGCGAAACGGTCCGTCGGAGAACTGCAGGACCGGACCTGAGACTTTGCTGTGGCGCATGTGATGCAGCGGTTCGGCAAGCCCGATTTGGTCAAGGATCTCCAAGGTCGACGGATGAATCGTATCGCCGCGAAACTCGCGGTCGAAATCCTTGTGAACTTCCAGCAGCGTGACCGGTACTCCGCTGCGTGCCAGGAGAAGAGCCAGGATGGCACCGGCCGGTCCTCCTCCCACGATGCAACAGGAGGTCGTTTGAACGTCCCGAATGCCGGTGTCCGCTGAACTCGGAGCAGATTCTGTTTGTGTCGTCACGACGTAGTCGCCTTTCTATTTATTTGGGCAGTTTGGAAATGAGTGAGCGTCTTCCGTGCTCAGGATGCGATTTGGCGCCGGCGTGGAGGCCAACCAGTCGAGCAATTAGAACGGCAGCGTAGAGTGTTCCGCTGACGGCTTCCAGAATGGAAAGTGAGCGAGCCTGCGCTGAAATCGGAACAATATCGCCGTAGCCAACCGTGGTGAGCGTGACAAAGCTGTAGAACATGCAGTCTGTCCAATCCAAGCTGTGATTGCGATGACGCGCCGGGTCCATGAAGAAAGCAGCTGGCTGAAGAAAGTTAAGAAGCAGATACGCGACGCCCCACGCGGTCGCCATCAGCAGGTATACGCTCAACGAGCCGCAGATCGTGTCGTATGTCACATCGTCGGAGCGAAGCACAGCCCGGAGCAGCAGCACTGCAGTGAAGAGTTGGTTCACCAGCTATTACCGAGCTGGGAGGAAAACGCCGACTCTAGCGCCGCCAATCTGCCGTAGCATTGGAGGAGTTCGTCCAGGTTAGCTGAAATCTTACGAACAACCCAATTCCGAGTCAACCCGACCAGTCGAAGTGTCGCTGCAAAGTGAGAATGTCCGGTTTGAGCAAAGTAGAAATGTCCGCTTCCATGGGAGGCCGCGGGGCCGATGGAAACGGAGCGTATCGTTTTGAGCCAGCGAGAAGTTGCGTCCCTCTCCGGCAGATTAGAGAATGTGCTGCACGCGTGCTACGCTTTGCACTTCATGTTAGACCCGAACCAAAGACGAACCAATTCCGCCCTCTGGGCCGGGTTGCTGGTTACCGTGCTGGGCCCCCTGACCAACTTGCTCTATTACTCCAAGCTTCCTGCAACCGTGATCCCGTGGCTCAACCTGGCCACGCCAGCCATCGGACTGCTCCTCGTCTCGCTCGGCGTCGCCCGCGCGTTCCGCAAGCCCCAACTCTACCGCGGCAAGATCACGGGCTCCATCTTCACTGTGCTGGCGGCCTTATTGTTTGCCGGCTCCGTGTGGCTCTTCATTGACGTCCGGGACGTGCCTCGCTCCGCCGGCGCTCCACAAGTAGGCCAGCCGGTACCGGACTTCACTTTGCCCGACAGCACCAGGCAGCCTGTCTCACTTGCCCAACTGTTTTCCGCCGCGCCGGGAACGCCTCAGCCCAAAGCCCTGCTTCTCGTTTTCTATCGTGGGTACTGGTGACCGTTCTGTAACCTCGAGTTACGGGGCATTCAGGAAAATCTTTCCGAGTTTGCCGCACAAGGCATTCGGCCCGTGGCCATCAGCGTCGACCCGCCCGACGTCTCTGAACACTTGCGGCAAAAGCAAGGCTACACTTTCACCTTTCTTTCCGACCCAAATACCGAAGTGATTCGCCGCTACGACTTGCTGCACAAGGCCGGAGGCCCCGAAGAGCACGACATCTCCCGTCCCGCCGAGTTTTTGGTGGATCGTTCCGGCACAGTACGCTGGGAAAACTTCACGGAAGACATCCGCATAAGGCCCCGCGCCGAACAAATGCTAGCCGCCGCCCGCACCATCCAGTGGTAGCCGCTTTCTTTGTCGATATAACCCACATTGCGACATCGCTTGTGGATGCGCGCACCTCGATGGCTTGGCGAAGCCTTATCTCATGCAAAATCAATGCATCGCCGGAATCCAGCCGGCATCATCCTCGCGCCACCGGGCGAAGAAGCGCAAGTCCACTCATTCCAAGTTGCTTTGCACGTTGAAAACAAATGAGGCAGCCGGTTTGGTCTGCCTCGATGAGGTTCAATTAAACTGCACCGGCGCGTCTTTCGCTTGCTATCCTCCCTCAAGCGAGAAGCATCCGCCGCGGGACGCAAGATGAGCCCGGGTTCCTCCAACGTCACCACGGTTTCGGGCGCAGTCGCATTCTCTCGTTGTCGTCGCGGGTGCCAGCGTCAAGCTTACCTAGAAAGCAGGTCGGTGACGATGGCGCCCGCAATCGCGTTTGCGATTCGCGTCCGGGCAGCCTCTTTGTTTGCACCATTCAGCAGTTGGTCGACTGCCCTGTTCGTGATGAATTCGATTTCGGCGAGACATGCCCGTACGGGATGTTCGGCAGCGGTATTGCCGAGACTTGCGTCATTGAGAACAGCGAGGCTCCCCGGTCTGGTGGCAGTGTCATCTCTCACGCCGCGGGAATTGCCGCCCGGAATCGCAGCGACTATGGCGGCATTGATCCTATTCGCAAGCTGCACATCTTCGTCGCGATTCACATTGCCATTGGTGTTGGCGCGCACAAACACTTCGGTGCCGCGAACCGCTGCATTGGCATCGCCGTTGAAATGAATGCTAACGAACGTATCGGCGTGCTGACACTGGGCCACATGTGCGCGATCCGCGCCGGCAACGTTGAAGTCATCGTCCCGGGTAAGAGTGGCGTGCATGACGTGATTCTGAGCGTTAAGACCATCACGCACTTTGAGCCCCATATCTAGCGTCATCGCCTTCTCGAGCACGCCGCTCACGCTCGTCGCATTGTTCTGGCTTGAAGCCGGAAGATTGGCGTTCCCGCCGTGGCCGGGATCGATCACGACTCTTCCCGGAACTTCAAACTCAATTTGCTCGCGAACAAAGGGAAAGTCGGGCGACACGAGGTCAAGCGTGCCAGCATTTAGCGGCACCACAGGCATATTGACCCGGATTGCGGTGGTACCGTTAGCCGTAAGCACCGCAGTTCCGTCTGCCGCATTGAACCTAAACCCAGGCACGGCTTCCAAGTTAGCACTGTGAAGGCCGCCCAGGGCACCGCGCTGGACGCCGTTCACTCGGAACGAGAGCCGCACGCTTTTCCCCGCCCAGAACGCTTTTGGCTCCAGCGTAAACCTTATGGTGCGGTGAGCAGGCTCCGTTCTCTGAAGGGGCCGAACCAATTCATTAGCTCCACTGCACGTATGACCGGGTGGGTCCAGGAGCGAGACCTCTATTCCCGTCATGACAACCTTTCTGCCAATCGATGGCCTTGCGCCTGAACTCGACGTATACACAACTTGGATTTCCGTTTCACCGGGCTTCACTCCGCGTACGAGGGCTCTACTCGGATGGGCTTGGAAATCCCCGCCTACGAGCGAGACCAAAGCCACTTCGGGATTACGGGAGGTCCAGAAATATGCGGGATTGCCGACCGGCAGCGGATTACCGGTGGATTTCCATTCTTGGGAATCATCGACCAAAAAGACTGCTGGAGCAGTCGTGTCCTGATCCTCACTGAATGCAGCTTCTGCCACAGAGCGTCCAGGAGTCGACGGAAGGTCGATGCGTACAGAACCTGTCTGCGGACTTGGCTTGAATCGATTGTTCAGAAATACTTCGGCTCGGCGATTGCGGGCGCGGCCTTCGGCAGTATCGTTCGACGCAATCGGTTCGTCGGCTCCGGCGCTGATGGCGAAAATGGAGAGGAGCCTCTCCAGACCTGGACTGAGTGCTGCAATTTGGCGCAGCAATTCGGTCTCGACGGCTTCCGCTCGTTGCTTACCAAGATTCTGGTTGAACTGACGTGCGCCGGTCTTGTCTGTGTGCCCTTCAATGCACACGCTGTGTATCGGATCTGGCTCTTTCTGGCTGGCGACAATCTTGCGCGCGAGCTCAACGATGATGGGAAAGTGGGGCGGCCTAAGAACTGCTTTGTTCTTTTCAAATTGATCCAAAATCGTCGCTGGCCGCGGGCACGGGACATCCGTATCGGGAACGCGACCAGCAGTCAGTGAAACGGCCTCCCCGAACCGCGCTGTTTTTAATGGTTGGCTGGAAAGTGAGGGATTCGCCCAACACAGAGATGCGAAGGTGCGCGGATCGATAACGCCGTCCGTCGCGAGATTCTGCCTGCTTTGAAATCTCTTCAGTGCTTCCTCGGTTGTTCCGTCGAAAATGCCGCTCTGCACAATTCCGAGTCGGCGCTGAACCCACTTTACGCGCTGCCCGGTTGCGCCATTCGCCATCACGTTGAATCGATTCACGTCGATCTGGCGGAAGCCAGGAAAGCCGTGCGCGTCTCCTTGGTATTGATGAATCCACCAGTTTCCAGCGCCCCATGGTGTCGGCACCGGAGGAGGGTGATACCGGCCGCCCGGCGCAAAAGCTTCTGGATTCCGAACGGCTATTCCCTTGGTGCCGAACGGGTACGGTGTGAGCCAGAGCGGCGAGTCCAGTAAGTCCTGGGTGTCAGGGTCGCCTAGGTCTTCCCTCCACACTCGAGCGCTGGTGTAGATGATGGGCGCGACTCCGTAGTGATCTTTCAAGGCTTTCCACGCCGACCGCACGCTTTCGAGCAGCTGGGAACGGCTCATACCGGTTGCCGTCCAACTGCCAGGAAACTCGACATCGAGTGTCGGCGGGAAATCTCCGCGTTCCAAGCCTCCTACCACTTTGATAAAGGCTTCCGCCTGAGCAGCCGGTAGAGGCGGCTTCCCCCACTTTGCACTTGGGTAGCTCAGGAAGAGGTAGGCACCGCGAACGATTCCCGCATCTTTCATTCTCGACCACTCACGCGCGAAGTCGTGATCTTGGCGCCAACCAGTGTGTGCTCGGATGATTGCAAAACTCAGCGGTCCTTCCGTTTTCGCCTTCGTCCAGTCCGGGTTATGGTTTTCGTCTACATCACCAAAATCGACGCCCAAGAAATGGTTTGCGGCCGTGACCACCGACGCGTGGCCGTTGCTCGAAGTCATCTGCAGAAGTGGTTTGATCACTTGCTCCCGGATGTGCAACCAGTCCTGCACCAGTTGGTGCTCCTGCGGCTGAATCTTCCGGCCAACCGGAAATTCGGGGTGGCGGGAATAGAAGACGAGGTTAGCGAGAAGGTCAGGATCGCGTTGGCCTGACAAGATCGCGAGCGCGACTTGCAGAGTGACCGTGCCGCTGTGAACCGCGCTTGCAAGGTGCGAAGGAAGCGAGGATATGCCATCATCGCCCTCTGCTCCTATTCCGCGAACGGTTTCGGCATCCGGGTCACTTGAGGTTTTCGAAGGCTGCTGAACGTTCACGACCGTTGGCGGACTGGCAAGCCGCAGCAACAGAATATCGTTCAGGAGATTGCCTTCGGCATCTGTGAGCCGCCGCGCAAATTGGTCGGAACGGGCGTGAGGGCGCACCCCCGCTTCCGCTATGTGTATGAAATTGCCTTCGGTCAATGTTTCCGGCGTGAGCCCCTTAGTCACGACCGAATTGAGGTCTTGAAGACGAGGGTTCGCAACGAAGGCGAGGTGGGCAGTATCACCGTCCAAGCGTCGGATCATGAGATCGCCTTCGCGAAGCTCCCGCTGCAACTCGGTGCCAGGCAAGGCGATGACTTCGAAATGCTCTTTAATGGTTTCGCGTACGACGCCGCGCCCTGCGAATGCGAATGCATCGAAGAGGTCCGCCGCAGTTAGCTCGCTGCCATCGTGGCCAACGAACAGGGCATCCGGCTTTCCTATATGTTCGAGAAACTCCTGCACGAGGGTAATCGACGTCTTGATTGCTGAGCGCTCAGAGCCGATTTGATCTATGAATTCGGCGAAATCCGTCATAGAGTCGGCAGCGTCGGCCTGCCAGGGAAAACTCTCTGTTTCTTGCGCTTCTGTCTCGCACTGCGATGGACTCTTGTGCTGGCATCCGCAGGTCTCGACGATCTGTTCAACCGTCTCACTTTCGGCGTCCGCATCGATCTCTGCCGTGCTTGCCTTAGCATTCGGGATAGCGTGCTCCATTTCAGACTCCGACTCGCTTTCGCGTTCCGCTTGGGAATAAGCCTCAACTATTTCTGAACTCTCCGCCTCTCGAAAACTCTCCTGCTCCGACCCTTGTTGCGGCCGGCCACCGAGGGCAGGCGCTTCGATCGTCTTTTGTGTAAACGCTGTGCCTGCTCCAGAAACTTTGCTTGCAGCCTCCACCACGGCCACAATGTCCAGAAAGCCGATTCCATATCGGTCAGGATTTTCGACGCTCTCACCGATTCGCGTGGCGTGCTCCAGCAATAAATTGTGGGTCTCTTCGATGCGCAGTCTGCGCCGGCTCGCCTGGAACATCAACGCGACCGTACCCGCCACGTGCGGAGAAGCCATGCTCGTCCCGCTCATGCGCGTGAGTAAGGGAGTATCGGTACGATTCCTCTGGGCAGAACGCGCGGCGAGCACGGAAACCCCCGGCGCGCAGAGGTCGGGTTTGAGCCGTCCGTCGCGAGTCGGTCCTACGCTGCTAAATCGCCCGATTCTCCTATCCGGGTCGTGGAAGTCGTAAGCGCCGACCGCAATGGTGCGACGACCGTTGCAGATCGTGCCCGTTGTCGATCTCGTGTCTGCATCGTCGGGGCGAAACCGCGACTGGCATCTGGGACAGCTCACATCGCGTTCGATCCACGCGTGGTAGCGGCCGTCGATCACATCGGTTCCAACGAGAGTGACTTGCCATTCGCCAGGAGGCGCTTCGCGGTAGAGGTAGATCGTGATGTGGCTGTCCAGATTGTTCGGTTCTTGGCTGCGGTGGTAGACGTTGCCCACTTCTTTACCGCCCAAAAGGAGCTTCGCCCTTTCGCCTACCTTGACGCGAGCCGCAATATTGCCGTCAGGGGAGCGGAGGGAAAGCTCGAATTTGTCCTGCCAGGAATACCAAAACTCCATTTGGTTATATGTAGGTTTTCCCTCCAGAATCTCCCAGATGAGCGTCCGCTCCTGGGTGGGTCTTAGTTGTCCTGAAGCGTGCACTTTTTTGTCGTAATAGTTGCCGGCACTGAGGCAAATGGCGCGCCCTGGCGTGGAGCGGATAGCTGCGTCAAGGCCCTGCTCAATAAGCGTCGAGCCGTCATGCTGCTCTCCGTGTCGGCCCATGCTCAAGTTGATGACCCAGGGCCTTGTTCCCGCGGTCTGCGATATGAAGTCAATGCCTTCAAGAAGCGTGACCGAATCTCCGAGCTTAGAGGGTTCGGCTTCATCCCAGGGTGCGTTGTGAACGAGAACCAAATCAGCTTCGGGAGCAATTCCAGCCGGGCGGTCATCTCCGCCGCTACCGGCAGCAATGCTCGCAACATGGGTCCCGTGGCAGCCGATCCCTGTGTCGGCATCCGCCGGATGGTAACCGAGAGCGGCATACGGCTCTTTGCTTTGCAGAGCTCGGTTGATCGCGTCGCGATCGTGCACGATGCCATAGCCGAATGGCTCCGGCGACGCAGGGCGCCGACTCCCGCGCTGGTCCCAGAGAGCGAGAATGCGGGTGCTGCCATCTTTGTTGCGGAAGTCGGCATGGGCAAAATCAAAGCCCCAATCGACAACCCCAACCACCACATCGCGCCCCGTGTGGGCGAGCTCCTTTGGTCTGCGCTCATCGCTGGGTTGTATGTTTTCGGAAAGGTCGCCGGAGAATTCGCTCTCGACATCGGCGCCTAGATACGCGTCGCCAGCCGCCATGCTTGCAACTTCGGGCGCTCCGCTCACCGCGATAACGTCGCGCCGCTTCATGCGCACGGTGACGATTTCACTGAACTGGGTTACAACTCGGATTGCCTTTGGCAGAACTCCGTAGTGTCCGAGCCGGATGATCGCCGCTACCTCATCATCGGCGTTTCCGTCTTCGAAAAGTTCCCAGAGGTCTGGACCCATACCTGAAACAATCCTTGATTCGACAGCGACGCTATGTGCCGCGAGGGGGCGCAGCACGCAATCGGATCCGATGCATCAGTGGAACACAGCCTTATGTCGAAAGTTGGGCTCGGCTAACCCACTCCGGCATCAGTGGTCGCCGAAACTTCATTGGAAGTTGCAATGACAATTTGATCGGCGTCAAGCACGTCGACGGAATAGAAGAACTGCTTGTTGGCGTCCAATGGGGTATCCGAAAAGCTCACATCGGTAAGGTCCGAGCCGTTGCCGACTGGCCTCTTCTTCCCGCCATCGGCAGCGCTCTTTGTTGCGCGGTTCACGGTGTACGTAACATCGCCGGTGACCGGCGTCCAAATCAGATTGATCTGGCTCGAGGACGAGGCCGCTGCGATCAAGACAGGTGCGGTTGATTGGCCCGCTCCGCCATTGCTTGGTGGTGCCTGACCTTTAGCGATCGCCGATATTAATATGATCGGCAGTATGGGAGGCGTGAGAACTCCGCCGACAATCATGTCGGAGTTTGCGGCCGAAGATGAGGCACCGCGATTCACGGCAATAAAGCGGCAAACCAAGGCGACTGGTATGTTGAATCTCATGTTTGTGGCTGCCTTTCGCAGTTCAGGAATTACTTGCCTGGCTGCCCAGCAAATGCGAGCGCTAAAGCGAGCAGCAGGAACCCGCTGTCGGAACTGCCACCATCGCCGCCCAAGCCCAGTCCGCCGCCCGAAGTCCCGCCGAGTCCGCTCACCAAGAGTAGCGGGAGTATGGCGTTGAATTTATTCGTGTCCGGGACCAACACATCGGTCGTACCAATCTTGGTTGTCGCCGGAGTATTCAAAAGTGGCAGGATCGCCAGCAGCTGAAGTTTTTGGCTGAGGTCTTTTACCTGGCCGTCAATCGACTTCTTCCGGTCAGCAACCTCTTTCTTGTTTGCAACAGACAGGGCACCGACGCGGGAATTGATCGTCGCTTCCACGTCCGAAACTGTTTTGATCTTGCTGTCTACACGAGAGAGCGCTGCCTGGAGTTGTCCTTGAGAGACGGGTGGCGTTGGGCCAAAACTGCGAGGGACAAAAGAAGGTTTGCCTGATGGCCTTCGAAAAGGCACTGCTTCGCTGGCTTCGCTCTCCGACTCTGACTCCACGCCTTCCATTTCGACCCATTCTGATTCTGTTGCCGGCATGTACTTTTCCTTTCTTCAAAAGAATTTCGATCAAGAAACTCGCATGTTCGATTCGCTGCCCTGTTTCTGAGAGTGCTGTGGCGCGGACTTCGTCCTTTGCGCTCGCATTGTGCGTACCGCTGGAAGGACAATCTGTAGGAATGCAGCGTCGTCGGGCACAGCAAAACCTGGGCGGCCCCGTCCTCGGCAAGCACGGCAAGCGGAGTTCTCGCCCCAGCACAAGCAGCACGCGCCTAACGCCGTTGCGAGGAGATCATTGCGCTCCCTGAGCGCAGCCGCCTCGGACGACAGATCAGCGAGCTCCTTTTGCAAGGCATCGAGAGCCGCTACAGATCTGCCTTCGCTTGCCTCCACATCCTCCGCCTCGGGTTCGACATCGATAACCGCCACTTTGTTCCGTACCTCGGCAAAATGTTTTCCGAGCGCGCCCAACAATGGGTTCCCATTGGCGAGTTGAGAAAGCAATTCTTGTGGATCGGCATCGTGGTTTGGCCCGGAAGTGCCGTTCAAACGGCCAAGCATGCTTGCGATTTCCGGGTTGTTGCAGGACCCGGCTCGCGCAGCGATCAATTGAAACAAGACATCGTTGAGGCTCACTGCTTACGCCTCCTCCGATTCATACAGTTCCGCGAGTTCGAGCGCGTCAAATTCAGCCTGTTGGGCCTCCATTTCGCTTTCAAACTCGGCCTGCTCAGCCCATTCGGCACTCTCGGACTCTCCGCCCGATTCGCTTGCCAGGAGTTCAAATAGGGCTTCAGCTCGATGGTCCGGTATGGCAGGGTCGCCCTTGGCCTCGCCAGCGTAATCTTGAAAATATGTTGGGATGTCCTTTCGGGAGGATGCTAGTGAAGCGTTGTATTCAGCCTCCATCCGCCCGGCAAGAACCTTCAACAAATTGCCAAACGCACCGACAGGAACTTGCGTTCCACCAACAGAAACGTTGGGCTTACCTAGGCCGCCCATCGCCATCGACGCAACTGCCTGCAACGTCTGGGGTTTCAGGATGGTTTGCAGCATCTGGCCAGCTGCCGAAGACCCTCCAAGTCCACCGAGCAAACTGCCCAGATTGAAACCGGACGACCCGGATGGCCTTTGTCCAGTCGCCCCGCCCACAGCCTGGCCTGCGAGCGATCCGAGCTGCCCGCCAATGGAAGCGCCCAGCGGCCCGCCAAGGAATGTCCCAGCCACGCTCCCGGCTACCGGCAAAATGGAAGGTGCGGCCTTAAGTAGGCTCTGGCCCGCGCTAGACGCGAATTTGCCAAGGTCGCTGAAGAATCCCTCGGCAGCTTCGGCATCCAGCCCCATCTTTTCAAAGGCTGCTTCAATTCTTTCATCGGATCGTTCGGCAAGGTCTCCACTCAGTTGAGCCCGGAGATTTGTATATTTGCCGCCGGGAGCCATGGAATGCTCTCCTGGTGCTCGGACTCTCGCCGAGCTCCACTGCCGCCTGAACGTTCAGTGAAACGAACTAGCCAATCGTTCCACTACTACCGCAGTGGGGATAGTGCATGAGGCGATACTTTACGTCTGTACGCAACCGCACAGACGAACAAAGAAAAATAGGCCAGAAACGTCACTTCATCATTCCCAGGCGGGCGGAACCTTTTTCAGGTCTTCAATGTTTCAGCCGCGCATACCTACGGCGAATCTTCTCCTTTCGAGCGTATCGGAGGACGAGTATCTCAATTTGCTTCCACACTTTCGTACCGTTTCGCTGTCACTGGGCGATGTAATCGACGGGCTGAACGGTCCGCTCGGTTTTGCGTATTTCCCAATAACCTCTGTCGTGTCTTTGATTTGCGGCATGGAAAACGGCACGACTACAGAAGTGGCCCTGACGGGCCGCGACGGCATCGTGGGAACGTCGATCTTCCTGGGCGGAAATACTGCAACAAATCGAGCGATTGTCGGTATCGCGGGCGACGCGATCCGCATCAACGGTCGCATTCTGAGGGAGCATTTCATGCGGGGAGGAACGTTACAAAGAGCACTCTTGCGGTACACGGAGTCTCTTATCAGCCAAATCTCTCTCACCGCCGCGTGCAATCGCATACACACGCTGGAGAAACGCCTCTGCCGGTGGCTGCTGCTTATTCGCGACCGCACATCCTCGGACGAACTCGTGATGACCCAAGAGTTCATCGCAAATATTCTGGGTGGGCGACGAGAGACGGTGACGGTGGCCGCAGGCCGTCTTCAGGATGCCGGCCTCATTCATTACAGCCGAGGACACCTCAGAATTCTGGACAGGAAGGGCCTCGAAGGGGCTGTATGCGAGTGCTATCGCGCAATAAGTGTGCCGGCAGCAACTCAATCCACATCCAATGGCGGATCGCCGCACTACATGCCGGAGCTTCCTTTGCTTAGGACTCGCGCCAGTAGAGTTCTTAGTTGATTGAAGTTATCTGGCGCTGTGAGATAAATATTCCCTTCGACTTGCTGCTCGGTTCCATCGGGAATTGCTGGCGCTGAAAAGATGACCGCGGGGGTCTGCTCGCCCAACCCTGCGCTCGCGCGCAGTCTCTGTGCAGCATTGATCCCCTCATTAGACAACCCTGACAAGGAGATGAGGATTAAGTCCGGTCGGTGCCAGCGTGCTCTCTCGCCGGCTTCGTCTTCCCCTTTGACTGCGTCCACTCGATACCCGTCTCTACGCAGAAGCTTTTCAATCGCTTCACGGGTTTCCTGAGAGTCCTCAATCACCAGGATCCTGCGGACGTTAGGAGCCATGTCGGACGGAGTATCAATCGTCCAAAAACGCTTTTTCAGTGCGCTTTGTAACATTGGGAGACGGGACAAATAAAATGGCGCCTGAAGAGGCCTTGAGCAAAGAACGCCAGTCGCATGACCGCAAGACTTGCTTTTGCCAGGGAAAATTTCTTCGTTCTATTTGTTCTGAAACGAAAATCGGCTTCGAGCCACCATCAGATTGGGTTCCCGTTTAGGCCCCTGCGTTCTGGACAAAAACTCACCGCGAATGGAGTCGCAGGACCTTCTCTCAAACTGCGTCCTACCGTCCGGTGCACCTCCGGGAGGTCTCCATGCTCAAAAAAAGTCTGATCTTTCTTGCGTTTGCATCACTAGGATTCATTTCACCAGCGCGCGCAACTGAAAGAATCACGTGCGAATACACGGATCCCAGCCTGCGCCACGTCCGTTGTCGGATCGACGAACCAAACGTACGGCAAGCGCGAACTCCGTATATCGACATTGCCTTTCAAATAGGAGATGTCATCACACTTGATGCAGGGGGCTGCGTGCAAACAGGAGGCTTGGGTGCAACCTGGAAGCGGTATGTGAACCCGCAAGGACCGAATTCCGACCAGCTGTATCACGGACTGGTCCTCATTCCGGGCGTCACAGCCAGCATGCAAGGGGCAACGAACGATGGATTCGTTCGAATCTCAAGCGCCCTGAATCAGTCGCTGCAGATTCCTCCTGGAATTCCTTCCGGCCAACTGTTTCTGCGGCTCGGGTACGAAGACGACGATTACAGTGACAACGGCTATTGGGGGCACGATGACGGCACTGGCGATCAGTGCAAAGGCATTGGCAACGCCTTTTTTGTCTTGGACATCGAGCATCCCGCACCCCCGCCTCAGGATCGGGGAAGCGTCGGCGTCTACACATACCATGTCGACAACTTAAGGACCGGGTGGAACAAGCATGAGTCAACGCTCAAACAGGCTACGGTCAATACGACTCTTTTCGGTCGGCTCTGGTCACGGCCCGTGGACGGTCAGATTTACGCGCAGCCACTCTACGCGCCGAATGTAGGTTTGCCATCGGGTCATCGTAATCTGGTCTTTGTAGTGACCGAACACAACTCCGTCTATGCCTTTGATGCAGCCTACGGAATTCAACTGTGGAAGCGAAATTTGGGTCCGAGCGTACCGACCTCGGCGGTTTCGAGCGATGACATCGAAGGGCCCGAGTATGGGATCACGGGTACGCCGGTGATCGATGCAAGTTCACAGACACTCTTCGTCGTGGCCAAAACGTTCGAGCTTGTTCCTGGTTCAACCACGAATGAGCAGGTTTATCGACTTCATGCCCTCAGCCTTGCAACTGGACAGCCTCGAACTGGCTGGCCCGTCCCCATTCAGGGGTCGGTGATCGGAGATGGCGGCGGGAGTTCTGGTGGGCGAATCGCATTTGAGCCCAGGATTCAGCTGCAGCGGCCGGGGTTGCTACTTTCGCAAAATCGTGTCTACGCGGCTTTCGGGTCGCATGGGGACAATAGCCTCGGCAACTATCACGGCTGGATCTTGTCGTTTTCAATGGCGAATCCGGGAGTGGCTCCCGAGATTTTCAACACTACGCCCGACCCACTTGACCCGCCTGATCGGAACAGCGATGGCAACCCCGTGGCCGCGGCTGGCATCTGGCAATCCGGCTATGGCATCGCCGCGGATGAACAGGGAGAGATATTCTTCGAGACCGGAAATGGAAACTTGAATGCCGACTTGGGCCGGCGCAACGTCGGCGATGCGTTCGTTCGCCTTTCCGCTGATTTGAACTTCGTACCTGCTCCGCAGAACTTCTTTGCGCCCAGCAGCCAAGGAGATCTCTTGGCGGACGACCTGGACTTGGGATCGGGAGGAGCAATGCTCATTCCCGACCAGTTACGATCCCATACGCCTCATTTGCTCGTCGGCGGCGGCAAAACAGGTATTCTTTATCTCCTGAACCGTGACAATCTGGGCGGTTTCACCGGGCGCAATGACTCCCAGGCGCCAAACCGCGCTCTGCAAAATTTCCCGTCGAGTGGGGATGACACAGACCATGGCATATTCTGTGGACCTGCCTATTGGGAATCAATCGAAAGCCACTTTCTGTTCTATACAAGGATTGACGATCACCTGCATCGCCTGAAATTCGGACTCAACCCCAGCACAGGATCGACCAGCTGGCTTGCGGCTGCAGGAGACAGCGCGGACAGCATGGGTTCTGGGAATCCTTGTTCGACGCCATCGGTTTCAAGTGATGGGACGACAGAGCGTACAGGAATCGTTTGGTTACTGCGTCGTCAGGATAATACGCTGCGCGCATACAACGCGGATAGTGTGAGCCTTTTGTGGCACAGCAGAATGCGTCGCCGGGACGCACTTGACGGAGGCGTGGTTAAGTTCTCTTTGCCCATAGTGGCGGACGGAAGAGTTTTTCTCGGAACGAGAACACCTGACGGTTCGGAAGGGAGTGTCATGTCATATGGACTATTGCCCGAAGCTCTTGTGGATGTTTTCAAGAAAGCCGACAAAAAGAAACACCCTCCAAGCAAGCCTTACTGAAAACTACCCAGGCGCGACTGTCGACAATCTATGGCCTGCGGGCCTGACCCAATCGCCATAAGGATGACGCCGGAAAGCAGCTCACACTGTTCCGCTTTTAGAAAAAAGAGCCAAGCGAAGGCGCATGGCTCTATGAACAAATCAACTGATCTGTACGAGTGTTTCTTTCTCTGGCTGCGCTCGGCGGCGGAAGTAGGACGGAGATGGGCGTGAGCAAGCACACCATCTATGCCTGGAAGGCGCAGAACGGATGTTCAGGGCATGATTATCGCACCGTTGGACAACCGAGAACCTCGTTGCCTATACCATAGCGATCTCACACATTTCGTCTAGCCTTCGACCTCCTAGTCCCGAACCAGGATGTCAAAATTTCTGAAGCCTTGCAGGTGTCGCCACTTACGGCCTGTGCTGCCCGCAAAACCTGCCCTCAGTTGGTCCACATGGTACACGACGTTGACGCCCGAACTGCGTCGCGAATTTCAAGGCCGGGGACGAGGTCCCAGCCCAGGCGCCAAGTGGTCTCTCAGGAGAAGGTTGCGGTAACCATTGGGTGCACTACTAGGCTGCGGGTTCCTGATTCCTTTGAATCTCTAAATCAGTCGCTGACCGATCGCCCAGTGTGCTGAATTCGTAGCCGCTGGCTGGACTCGTCCCAACGGTGGATCCGTTTCGGGCGGTGGAATCGGCTTGACTAACGCTGGGCGTAGCGATATTGTAGCCCTATTGGCTACGCATTTGAGGAGGTTGGGATGAAGTTCCTGAGCGCACGTGAGTTGCGGAACCGGCCGGGATACGTTCGCGACCTTGCACAAAAGGACGATCTAGTGCTGACGACAAACGGCAAGCCGATCGCGATCCTCCTTGGAATTGACGAAGACGAGCTAGAGGAAACAGCCCACGCGATCCGCCAAGCGAAGGCACAGCTGGCGCTTGGTCGTCTGCGTAAACAAGCGGCGCGTCTCGGCACCCATCGAATGCCGGCCTCCGCCATTGCGGCGGAGATTCGCGCCGTTCGCTCCAGGCGCAAGTCGGCATGAGGGTCGTGATTGACACAAATGTGATGGTCTCGGGAGTGCTGAATCCCCACGGTCCGCCGGGACGGATCGTCAGTGCCCTCTTGTCAGAGACCCTCACCATATTGCACGACGACCGCATTCTGTCCGAGTACCGCGAAGTTCTGTTGCGGCCAACTTTTGGATTCGCCCGTTCTGATGTGGAAGGCTTGCTCGATTTCGTGGAATCAGCGGGTGAGCACGCTAGGTCCGGGCCGCTTTCGCTAGTATTGCCCGATCCGGACGATTTGCCCTTTTTGGAAGTCGCGACCAGCGGTGCCGCCGATGCGCTAATTACCGGGAACATCAGGCATTTTAAGCCGCGCCGTGGTCGACATAGCGTGCTGGTCACAACGCCCGCCGACTTTGTTCGTCATCAGGCGGACTAGCGGCGTCTAGGCGCATCCAGAAGACGCGAACGCGGAGCCAAAGATTAAGAAATCGCCTGAAAAAGGGCCACAGTTGGCAGCACTTCAAGCTTCAAAGAGCAATAGGCCCAATGACTGGTCGGATCATCCCTTTACAACTTTCCGGAGACATGGTTTACACCTCCAGGCTTGGCGGAAGAAAGCCTGGTTTCGTTTTTCCGTCAGAAAAAGGAACCATGCTTTGGCCTAGCACAATCTTTCGTGACGGACTTAGTCCGCTCCTCAAGGCAATGGGACGGAGCCACGTTCGCTTCCATGCATTTCGCCGCTTCCGGGAAGCCACGCTGCAACGCAGTGAAGTACGGCAGATCCTGATCGACTATTGGATGGGTCACGAGAATGGAGATATGTCCTCGCGCTACGGAACGCAATTGACCGAAGATTTGGCCTTCCGTCAGCAGTGGGCGGAAAAGCTGGGACTTGGTTTCGAATTGCCTTCAAATTCGGAGTCGAGCGTTGTTTGCGCTACGTGCGCTACAAATTCGGAGACAGAAACAGCAGCCGCGTAATACCGTAAGTGCATTAGTGAGAGGAAAAGAATGGTCGGGGCGAAAGGATTTGAACCTTCGACCTCCTGGTCCCGAACCAGGATGTCAAAATTTCTGAAGCCTTGCAGGTGTCGCCACTTACGGCCTGTGCTGCCCGCAAAACCTGCCCTCAGTTGGTCCACATGGTACACCAACACCGTAGGCCCTATCTTTCTCTCTCAAGTTGTTAGACCTATTCTCTCGGGACAAGCATTCGCTTCGCTGAATTCCCGCAGACAGTCGCCGATGAGCATATCTGGAATATGCCTTGAGGTTAGGCTCGCAGAAGAAAGCGGCGTCTGCCTACTAATGTCGCTAAGGAAATCCTTGGTTCATCGCCCAAATCGCCAACTCCAGTCGGTTCGAAACCTTAGCCTTGGCGAAAATATTGGAAAGATGATGCTTCACCGTATCTTCGCTCAGGCTAAGTTTTGCCGCAATTTCCTTATTCACGCAACCGGTGATGATCAAAGAAATAATCTCGCGTTCTCGCGGTGTGAATTCCAACAATTTCTGTGCTGGCTTCCCTTCCGCACGGCGCTTCAACGTGTGGACATAATCCACTAGGCTCGCCACGACTTCATGGCCGACCCAATACTCTCCAGCGACCACCTTCTCAATGCACTTGGTTGCCGTTTGAATGGCGGCATCCTTTAGAAGTATGCCCCGAGCGCCCAGTTGCAACGCTTCCACAAGTTGTTCTTTTTCGATGGCGGCGGTCAGAACGATGGTCCGTACTTGGCCGTGAGTGGACGCCAACTCTCGCAGCACTTCCATTCCCGTGAGCCGAGGCATAGCGAGATCCAACATTAGAACATCTGGTTTCAGCACGCTCGTCAATTTGGCAACTTCTGATCCGTCCGCCGCCTCGCCAACGACCGTAAACTTCGGTTCAGACTCAAGCAATGTTCGGAGCCCATAACGGAAAACCGGGTGATCGTCGGCGACCAAGATGCGAACCTTCGCGGACTTTTCAGACATGCGACCCATCCGGAATGGTAATTTCCAGCCGTGCTCCATGCTCTGGAGAAGAGTCAATCGTCAGTTCGCCACCGATCAGGCGCACACGTTCTTTGATCACGCTGGGACCGCGATGTGCTGCATCGAGTTGCGTCTGGGTCGCCAAACCACGAAACCCAAATCCCAAGCCGTCGTCTGCGATTAAGAGTTTATATTGTCCGTTCTCGCCTGCGCGAAACCCCACTACTACATTTCGCGCTCCGCTATGTTTCCTTACGTTTGAGAGCCCCTCCTGTACGATCCGCACAATTTCGTGACATACGCTCGGCGCCAGCGTGATCCTGCCCTGCTCCGTCTCTAGACGGACAGAGATACCGGTTTCGCGCCGGAATCTTGCTACCAATTCCGCCAAAAGATCCGGCAGTTCCTTGGGGCTGAAATTCAAGGGCTTTGTTTCCTCGATCAGATCGCGAAGGTTCAGGGCCTGTTGATGGATGAGCGACTGCAGAGCGGCTAGCCGTTTCTCCAATTCGCTCGCAGCAGATAGGCCTTGCCGTCTGAGAACTTCAATCTGCATCTCAGCACTCAGCAGAGACTGGATGGTTCCATCGTGCAGCTCGCGTGTGAGCCGGGCGCGTACCTGGTCTTCGACTTGTTTGCGAATATCCTTTGAACGATAGATATTTTCCACCAACGGGCTGATCTGCTTCACGACGCTCTGCAGAAAACGTAGTGCTTCCTTACTGCCCACGTGGAGCGAGGGACCGACCAGAATCAGTCTTCCGCTCAATGCCTCGCTGAATGAAAAGGAGCTCACCATCAGAGACGGAACCTCGCTGGCTGGAAAACAGGAATGCAAGTCCTCGGAAGACAGCCCGCGGACCTTTTGCCCAAAGGCGTCAAATGCAAAGAGGCTGCTAGCTCGGCTGGGCCGCTGTGACTTTCGCGCGAAATACCATGCATGCGCGGGAACGGAAAAGACAGCCGCCTCCAACTCTGAAAATGCCAATACCGTTCTGACTGCTCCGAGTGGGAGTTTTCTCGGAGCGTGCTCCGGCTCCCAGGAGAAAACCTCTTCAGCGTTTCCTTTTCGCAACGCTACGCGTGTTTTTAGAGGCAAATACAGTGGTGCAATCTCCGCAAACAGCGCCCCTAATGCCTGGTCCATTCTGACCTGCGCCTGCCCCAAAATTCTTGTCACCAGGGCACTCTCGGCGCGCAGCCGCCTCTCTCGCACCGTCAGATAGCCGCACACCAGGCTGGCGACAACCACAAACACGCCGCGCGACATCAGCCAGTCAAAACTGACATCGGTTTCCCCTGTGAGTTGGAAATAGTGTGGCCACAGTCGCCATACCGTGCCTTCGACTACTAAGAGCAGCGCACACGCAGTTGCGGCGAGATTGGTCTCACGAAGGCTCCCGCGGTAGGCTGCGGTCAACACGATGAAAACCCACAGCACCCCGTACGGGATTCCCGGGCCTCCGGAGAATACCGTGACTGCTCCGGCAAAAAACAGATCGACCACCGGCGTCGTTAGGCGGTAGGCGCGACCGGCCGCACCAAGCAGGCGTAGCAGGAACAGAATCAGGAGACTATAGAGAAGGTAAGCGTTCAGGAAACCCCGGACCCGCCACGCCTGCTGGGCCAACTCGGTCGTGGGGAGACGAGCCCAAGCGTAACAGCCCACCGCGAGAACGACGCGCGCCACGCAAAGCCAGCTCTCTTCGCGAAAGACTTCTTGAGCTCCTGAAGACGCACACAGCCGGCGGCCAAAATCTCCCTCTGAGATCCGGAAACGCCACAACATCGCGCCTCACTTCACCCCAACGCTCGGAGGCACCTACTTAGCATTCTGACTGATATCGCGCAAGACATGGCTTCGTCGCGGCCCGGCGCAAAAACAGAAACCTGTGTTGTCGCCTGAAGGCCAAGTGTGGAGAATCGCGGACTTTCTCGAATAACAAAGGACTTTCTATGGCACTTTCGTGCCACTCCGAACCACCTCTGTGCCATTGACGTCTCCTCGACCTGCAGTATTCTCCATACCATCGCCGGTGCAGGTCTTCTCATTCACGAACCAGGGGGTGAGGAAACGGCTCGGAGCTCGTGATTCGAAAAAAAGGCTTCTCCTTCGTCGCGCACTTTGCGTGCGAAGATTCTGCCTTTTTGCCAGCACCAGGATGACCAAGCTCCTCGTGAAGGCCCAGCCCTCGGATTGAGTTCCGTGAACTTGCAGCTTGACAGCAGCGCCCCGGCCAAAGGAAGACCCCACCGTCGCCCTTTGGCCGCCCAGCGCGCGCCAAACTCATCCTGACTTGTTGCCCCCGGAATTGCAGGCATCGACCCGGACGCGAATTCAGGCACTGGGCTGAAGCGATCGTTTGCAAAGCAAAGAGAATGATCAAGGGGTACACGGCGCCGTGATCACCATCGTAAGGAAGACTAGGACCGCTGCTTTCCATGCTGTAGAGGGCACTCAAGCCCGTATGGGAAAGTGCCTTGCGAACCAATTTATCACCAGGTGCGCGAATTGCGGCGAAGAATTCATTCTCTTCTGGATGATGGATAGGAATCGAGTTCGTCCAGAGAGTATTGCTAAGGTGACCTGTCCCGTTTGTGGGATGAGATTCAATCAATCCCCGTGCGATCTTCGTCCTTATGAGCCCCGAGGGCGCGAGCTCCTCACTAGCCAACCCGTGCGGACCGTGGAAGTAGTCTACAATTGCGATCACTGCGACAACCAGATATTCGTCTCCACTGTGCACACGGATTTGCCCTGGGAGGATCTGTCAAGAGAAGCCAAACAGTTCGCTGTCTGCCATAACACACGATGTCCGCATAGAGGATTACGACAGGAATTGTCGCCGAGGCGAGTCCAATTGGGAGCACTAAATCCGTGTTGGTAAGAGATTAATCGGCGCTTACCTTGGTTTCTGGGACAAGCTTCAAGGTCCGAAGAACAAGCAGCGGTCGCAGCATAAGTCTAGCCAGCGAAAACACTACGAGCAATGGCTGGCAGACTACCCCCGAAGCTTCGTGTCCTTGATGTCGACGAACCGATGACTGTTTCCTATAGTGTAGTTCGCACGGAACTAAAAGGCCGGGACACCAATTCCATCGAACGATGTGTGGATCGCCGCGTTATGGCCGCCAGCACTCGTTAGCGATTCTAAGCCGCGACCTGCATTTCGACGCTGTGCCTGGAATACAGACGTTCGATTGCTGAACTGCGGCCTGAGGTTGACACGTTAAATTAGATTTTTGAAGAGTGGTCGAGGCGAAAGGATTTGAACCTTCGGCCTCCTGGTTCCGAACCAGGCAATAAATTCAGGGGTGAACGACGGAAAGTCCCAGAAACTCTTCAAAGTGATCATAGTCGCGATCACAATGCAGCAGTGAAAATCCTTGGCTCATACAGAAGGTGGCGATGAGTCCATCAATGGTCTTGCGAACGGTTCGGCCTCGCTGGCGCAACAGCCGGCTGTTGCTCGCCGCAGCAACAGCCAGGCCTTTGCCACCGTTATTGTAAATCTCGAACAAAGACAGCTCGCGCAGCACTTGCCGTGCAACGTTGTCGTTCTGCACGCCCTGCAAAATCTCGCATAGGATCAGATCAGTCAACCCAAACCGTTGGCGTTTAAGTTCGTTCTCAAACCACGAGGTTTCTTTTGAAACAATGCCCCGTAGGTAGTCAATCCAGACCGTCGTATCGACGATCACCATAGCCTGCTAGCCCGCGCTCCGTCCAAGCCTTGAAATCCGCAGATCTCCCTCCCACTTAACTTTGCCGCGCAGCTTCCTGATCGAGCCTTGTGCCCGGGTTTGAATCAGGAGCCTCAGTCCAGCCTCAACAGCAGCCCGTTTGGTTCGTGATCCGGTGCTCTTCATAGCCCTTTCCATCAGCCGGTCATCAATGTCGATATTTGTGCGCATCCCGGTACCTCTCAATGTGTAACAATCTCATATTTATGTGTATACGTCAAACACGAAAAATAATGAAGAGAAACGAGTTGCGCTACGAATGCTGACAGGGAAATGTAACGCTGTGTCCCGGTCTGGACCCTTTGAGAAGTGGTCGGGGCGAAAGGATTTGAACCTTCGACCTCCTGGTCCCGAACCAGATTCTAGCACTCTTTGAAATCTGTTGAATTGTGTGGCTTAGAAGTGAATGAAAACAAAGTCGTTGCTGTCTCGATCTGGATTCGCGATGCAACTTACTGCACGTCGATGCATCCATAGCTGCAAAATCGTCTACAGATTGCGGTTCATCGGTTCATCGCAGGACAAACCCAATCTGACTTGCGGCTGCATTCTGCATTCACGTGAAACCTGAAACTAACTTTCAAAAGGCATCAGAAATTGGGGAGCCGCTCAGTCGCGAGCAGCGAGCCATTTTTGCACGGCAGCCGGTACCCAGATGAAGAGCACGGTGCTTATGCGCAACCATAGGCCGCGCTTGGCTTTACTTAGCGAAAATCTACTGGATTGGAACCATTGGTCGCTAGGGGTTCTCTAGTTCAAAATGCTGACGCTTCTCGAATTCAAGCAAGTGTGCGAGGGATGATGATTCGATTGAATGAAGCTTGTTTCCAACTCGCCTGAGTACTGCGTACTGTTTGTTTTTGTTAAGTATTACAGCGCGTTCGATACTTTGGCCCCCCTCGTTGGAGGCTTCGACTTTTGGCGAAATAACCGTGTTCGCCCGATTAATCCAATTCTCCATTTCTTGCACAGCATTACTGCTCGACGTGAAGGTAGAGTACGAGCTCCATATCTGAACGCAGTCGGTCGAGCGAAACTCAAACGTCTCAAAGTCCGAGTTCCTTGGTCCTTGCCCGTGCCCGCTTGCAACTCGTCGGAATTCAACGCCTGTGGGAGGTGCAGATTGCCTGGAGAGAATGCTAAGCAGCAACCGTCGCGTGAAATGCGGGCACCCATTAAGGTATCCCCACAGCGCTGGGGCCGCGGCCAGAATGCCGATTACGGCGAGAACCGTCAAGGCGGCTTTTGTTTTGGTCTTTGTCATAGAAGGGTCACTTTATTTCATCTTCGCCATCTCTTGGTTCACGCAGTCCTGCATCCGACCCCCATAAGGATCCTCAGTATTGGGCTCTGCTAACTTGAGCACACCCGCGAGCGAATGTCCCAATTCATGAGCCTGTTGTAGCCAACGAAGGCCACGCATTTCAGAAGTTCATCCGGGAAAAAAGCCATGCTCTCTCCGCGCCCGATCAGCTATAAGCAGTACCACGACCAGTCTTGAGAGAGCTACTGTGTCTACAGAATCGCCTACAGCGCTGTAGGTGAAAAACCAGAAAACGCGCGGAAGTGAAAAGAATGGTCGGGGCGAAAGGATTTGAACCTGGTCCCGAACCAGATTCAGGTGCTTTCTGAAACTTGCTGTATTCTGTGGTTTCGAAGTGATAATAGAAGATAAAACGTTCGTGGCTAGCGTATTAAAATCGGCTGAAAAACTGTTGGGCTTGGGTGCACTCGCAGCTACAGAATCGTCTACCGCACGGGCGCCTGACTGCTACGCACTCGTGGGGCGAATAACGAGCAAGTCATTGAAGCTACTCTGAGGCCACACTGCGGCGCACGCGAAGCGGAGGTTTGTTAGGAGCCGGCCTCCGACAGGGGCCAGGTGCTGCGCTGAAGGCTTCTAAATCCGAAAGAACGTCAGAGCTCGCAAAATCTTAGATCTAGGTATTTTCTTGTAAGGTCGGCACAACTACCGTCTCAAGCGCCTAAATTTGTGAAAAGGCTTGCCTAAGAAACTGCATTTGGATACCTTAACGGCAGCTAAGAGGTGTGTGGCGTGGCCCATGAGCGGTGGTTCCTTCCATCGGGCCTTTTTCCAAAAATCTGTGGAGGTGTGTCTATGGCTCGCTTGAGGACCATATGTGTTGGCGTGGTGTTCGCACTAGTGTTGTTGCTAGCTAATGGTGGCAGAGTGCAAGCCCAAACGGCGTCAACTTCGACAGTAGCGGGAACAGTCTTTGACAGCAGCGGTGCGTTAGTTCCAAAGGCAAAGGTAACGCTCGTGAACACAGAGACCAACGCCGAAAATTCGTTTATAACTGGCGCTGACGGGCAGTTCACATTTCCAACAGTGCCGCCTGGATTCTACAAGATCACCGTTGCAGCTCAGGGATTCCGGCAAACATCGCTTAAGGGAATAAAAGTAGAGGTCGGGAAGTCGGCGACTGTTAACGTGACGCTGGAAGTGGGACAGGTAACCGAAACGGTTGAAGTGGTCGCCTCTAACGCCGGCGAGTTACAGACGTTAGATGCCAGCGTGGGTAACGTGCTCGATTCGAATCTTCTATCGCACCTGCCCACACTCAGCCGCGATGCGACTTCGTTGCTGCTGCTGCAACCGATGGCGATACCTGGATTCAACGGACCGGGTGGAAGCGGCGAAGGAAATCTGGCGGGCGGATCGGTGGCCGGCGCGCGCGCGGATCAGAACACGTTCATGATTGACGGCGGCGACGCGAGCAGCAACATGGAAGGCGGCGGCGGGTACAACACCGGATTTGTGGCCACGCCCCGAGCCGTCGTTCCCACCCCAGTGGAAAGTCTCGAAGAATTCCGTGTAGCGACCAACAACTCTGGCACCGATTTCACTCGCTCCGCCGGTGCGGAAGTGCAGATGGTTACCAAGCGCGGCACCAACACTTGGCATGGCGCTGGGTATTGGTATCACCAGAATGACGAACTGAATGCCAACGACTGGTTCCGGAACAATGGTTTTGGAAGCGGCAATAAGGTTGAAAATCCCGAATGGCGCGATAATCGCTACGGCGGCAAACTCGGGGGACCCATCTGGAAGGATCGGACTTTTTTCTTCGTGCATGAAGAGGAGCGCCACTTCTTTACCCAAGCAGTCTTCTCTCGTCTATCTCCTACACCTGCTCTGCGCGCTGGAATCGTTGAAGTTGGCAGCTGCTCAAATATAGTCAACGCATACAATCTGAATCCGACGGCCGTTGTAGATCCCGGCAGCGGGTGTCCGAACGATCCATTTACCGGTCAGCTGATTCAGCCTAGCGGGTTGGACCCACGCGGGCTGGGAGGTAGTCCAGCTGTTCTCGCTGAATGGGCGAAGATGCCGTTACCTAACGACTACTCCGGCGGAGATGGTTTGCGAACCGCCAACTTCACAGCGCCGGAAGGCAACATCTCCAACGAGCACTTCGCTGTTCTGCGCTTAGACCATAAGATCAACTCGAAGTGGGATTTCATGGCGTCTTATCGCTACAGCGTATCGCAGATTCAGCCTCCCAATATTCAAGAAGACATCAGTGGCACAGCGCCGGGGTGTGTCGCTGGGCAGGTTTGCGCTCTGGCACAGCGGCCTCTGCAGCCGCGGTTCCTGGTTACGGGGCTCACCGGGCAGATCAGGCCAAACCTCATCAATGAGTTTCACTTCGACTGGTTGCGCCACTGGTGGTCGTGGATCGCTCCGGGCGCCCGAATTCCAGTAGTCGATTCCTCCTTAAGCGACGCTCCGCTGCAAATCTGGCGGGAGAACAGAGCCGAAGGCATGGTCCCGATTAACGTAAACACGCAGCAGGCACGCCAGCGCGTCTGGAACGGACAGGACTATACGTTTATAGACAATCTGAGTTGGCTTAAGGGCAAGCACAATTTTCAGTTTGGCGGGCGAGCACAGATCGAACACTTCTTACACATTCGCGACGATAAAGTCACGGGCGGCATCAGTCAGCCAATCTACTTCGTGGCAAAAGGAGGGTTTTTCAGCGACCTCGGCGGCATCCCCGTACCGGCAGACGCTGATTCTTCGACCGCATTCAAGCGGGCCTATATCTCCTACCTGGGGATGGTCGATTCCGCAACACAAGTGTTGACGCGCGATAGTAGCCTGAATCCGAATCCTCCTTTCACCAACATCATCCAGAAAGAGAACGTGGACGCTTACGAAGTCCATTTCAGCGATACCTGGCGCCTCAAACCGTCGTTGACCATCAACTATGGATTGACCTGGGGCGTGCAGATGCCTCCGCACGACCCGACAGGCAAGACGGCCGTAATGGTTGATGCCAGTACCCGAAAACTTATTGACTCGGCTTTCTATCTAAAAAACAAGGAAGCGGCCGCCGTCAATGGCGACGTTTACAACCCAACGATTGGGTATGCCCCAATCAAATCGACTGGCCGCAAGTATCCTTACGATCCTGACTACTCGAACTTAGGACCGCGATTGGCCGTCGCTTGGAACCCCGGGTATAGCAACGGACTTTGGGGAGACATTTTTGGCAATAAGAAGACAGTCGTCCGCGCCGGATGGGGTCGAGTGTTCGACCGCATCAATGGCGTTGGCATTGTTCTGACACCCGCACTCGGCGTTGGCTTTGGCGATCTTTCGGTGTGCAGGGCGCCAGCGGCAGGCGGAACGGCCACGCCGGGAATAGCCGCCGGTACGTGCCTTGGCTTCGGGACTCCCGCCGACACCTTCCGCATTGGAGTGGACGGCAATCACATAAGCGCGCCATCTCTGCCCGTCGTAACCAACGGGATCATCATTCCTGGACTGGGGTCGCCCAGCGGAATTCAGCCGGCAAACGCCAACAGCATCTACGAAAACAGCGACTCCCGGCTGGATCCGCACAACAAAATCGGCAGTTCCGATCAGTTCGATTTCAGTGTTCAGCGGCAATTGCCGGGCGGCTTGTTCCTGGAGGTTGGTTACGTTAGTCGCATTGCGCGCGATCTATTCATGAACATCGACCTGAACGCCGTGCCGTACATGTTTACGCCCAAGGGAACCAACCAGAGTTTCGCGAAGGCTTTTGATGCCGTAGCGGCCCAGCTTCAAGCGGGAGTTCAGAACGGGCCGACCGGCTTCAACGCTTTGACGGTGCAACCCTGGTTTGAAGCCATGTTGCCGGCTAGTTTCTGTACTGGCTTTAGCTCTTGCACCGCGGCCGCAGCCAGCTACGACAATGACAATGGCAATCCCTATTGGCCATCCCACGGTGCAGGTGCTTTGTGGACGCTGCTCGAGCCGAGTTTTGTCACGGGCCCGATGACGCTCACCAACACCCAGGTCGCAGCCGTCGACTGGAACACCAATAAGGGTTATTCGAACTATCATGCCGCGTTCGTCACACTGCGAAAGAGTACTTCGCACGGTCTGACATTCGACGCGAACTATACATTCGCCCACTCGCTGGACAATCTGGGGTTTACCCAGGAAAATACTTGCGCAGTCGCCGATGCGTACAATGCTCATCGAACCTACGAGCCCTCACTATTCGATCGCCGGCACACCTTCAACATGCTGGTCACTTATGAATTACCGCTCGGCAAGGGAAAGGCGTGGGCCACGGGCGCCTTCGCTGACAAGGTGCTCGGCGGCTGGTCCGTTTCGAGCGTTTATTCTGCAGCCAGCGGGCTGCCTCTGGCAGTTGTGGACCTGAATGCTTGCGCCACGGAATTTGGTTCGACGTCGAACAACGGGTCTCCTGTTGGAATGATCCGCATGTCTTCCGGTGCGATTGGAACCTCCAGGCACAACAATCCCAACACCACAGGAACATATGGAACAAATAGCTCGCCTGGTGGCGTACCGAACGCTTTCCAGGATCCCGACGCGG
Source organism: uncultured Acidobacteriaceae bacterium (assembly GCA_964594885.1). Taxonomy (GTDB): domain Bacteria; phylum Acidobacteriota; class Terriglobia; order Acidiferrales; family UBA7541; genus Acidiferrum. The sequence continues at coordinate 6,107 of CAZQOB010000006.1, read as the reverse complement.
TTGTTGCGCAGTTCCGTTATCCAACCTTTGCCGACAATACTCTGGGCGTCGGAGCTGTTCGCGGGTTGTTTCGCTGGAACGTGGACTTGGCGCTGGCTAAGACCACCCACGTGACCGAGCGCCTTTCCACGCGCTTCGATGTGCAGTTCGTCAATGCCTTCAATCATCCGATGTTCGGCGCGAGTACCTACTATGGCTACAACGTAGAGCCGAACACTGATATTTCATCTCCACACACTTTTGGAGTGCTCAGCCAGCAATTCAACTCGCCTCGTTATATTCAAATGGGCCTTCGGTTTGACTTCTAAGGACAAGCCGAACTGAGATCCACCGTGGGGTCAGGTCATGACGGCCTGACCCTTTTTCTTTTGATGGGTTATGCTTTTGAGGGCCAATCCGCAAAACAGGTCACAGGCATGACAGAGTCAGCCGGAAAATCCAAGGAGTTGCGATCCTGGCCCGCAGGGGTTCTGCGCATCGCGAGTATCGTCCTGTTTGCTATCGCTGCCGCACCTGCGGTGGCGCAACATGACGGCCACGGCGGGAATGAATCCATCGGCTGGATTCCGCGGGAGATTCTGGAGCGCCCGGTCGCGCTTCACCGCGATATCGGAAATCTTCACGAAAAAGTAACGACGACTTCGCCGGAAGCCCAGGCTTTTTACGATCAGGGACTTGACTATCTTAGTTCGTACGTCTGGATTGAGGCGGCGCGGGCATTTCGTCAGGCCTTGCGACTGGACCCGTCGATAGCGGCAGCATACGCAGGTTTGTGCGACGTTTATGTGCAGCTGCAGGACGTGGAGGCCGCGCGGGCAGCAATTGACAAAGCCCGGTCGCTTGCCGGCCCGATCACTGAGGCGGAGCGGCAGCGGATCGAGGTTCGCGTGCGGCAGGTGGAATTCCTCGAGGACAACAAGAACCTCGACAAGTTCGTGGCGTACCGCAAAGCAATTTATGATGCTCTGATGGCAAATCCTCGTGACCCGGGACTTTGGATCCTGCGGGGCTTCGCTGACGAGGGACCAGGTGCGGGACACGGTCAGACAGGAGATTTGGATTCCATCGCCTTTTATCAAACGGCGCTGGTGGTGTCGCCTGACAATGCAGCAGCGCACCACTATTTGGCCCATTCCTACGAAAACATCGGACGTACGGAGGAAGCACTTCTGCACGCCGAGGCCTATCTGCGGGCCACCTCTTCGATTCCACACGCACATCACATGCGCGGGCATGAATTGCGCCGCGCAGGCCGCATCGAAGATGCGCTCGATGAGTTTCAAACTGCGAACGAACTTGAGATTGCTTACTATCGCGCTGAAAATATCCCGGCCGAGTACGATTGGCACCGCACCCATAACCTAAGTCTTCTGGCGATGTGCTATCAATTGCTCGGACAAATGAGAATCGCGGAAAAGCTCCTGCGAGAATCGTTCGCCCTGCCTGCGCATGGTGAACTGATGGAGTTTGGGCGCAAGCAGTGGCCGGAGTTTCTGCTGGCCAGAGGTCGCGTGCAGGAAGCCTTCGAGCAGGCGGATATTCTCGCCCAGAGTCCGTCGCTGAGGGCAAGATTTGCCGGACACACACTGAAAGGCCGTGCGCTGGTAGCAATGAATCGTATCGATCGGGCGCGCGAGGAGATGGCCCAGGCCCGGGACGCGCTTATCCTCATTCCCTCTTCCGATGCGGACCGCCTGCGGCCATATTCCGACACTCTGCGTGCCGAGATAATGCTCGCGGATGGACAATCGGCTGAGGGTGTGGCTTTGATGAAGGATATCGAAGAACAGCTTCGAGCTGCGCCGGGGCCCGATGCACGAAGCCAGGCCTTGTTCGAATTGGACTCCATTGCTCGGCGCGCGCGGGAAAGCGGAGCGTGGGCTTTGGCCGAGACCACCGCAGACCGGATGATCGAGCAGGATCCGAGCTACGGCGGCGGCCACTACGCGAAGGGACTCGCCGCCGAACACGGGGGCAATCCCGGAGTTCTCGCGCAGCAGTTCAACATCGCCGAAAAACTCTGGAGTGACGCCGACAACGACTTACCTGAGCTGCTGGTCATACGCAAAAAGCTGACTGTCGAGCAGACGGAGCTGAGTCAGACCCGCCAGGAATATCTGAACCATCTTCGGGATAGCAGCGAAACGCTGAAACCGGCTTCGGCTGAAAAGGTTGAGGTGTCTTTCGATCCGGCTCGGTTAAGGGGAAGCGCAGACGCGCCGGTCATCATCGTCGAATTTTCTGATTTTCAATGTCCCTTTTGCAGAAAGATCCAGCCCGCTCTGAAGAGCCTTTTGGCCAAACATGCTGGAAAGGTCAGCTTGGCGTATAGAGACTTCCCGTTACGCGGGATGCACGGCCAGGCAGAACTGGGAGCGGAATCGTCACGCTGCGCGGGCGATCAGGGAAAGTTTTGGGAATATCACGACCTGCTCTTCGCTAACCCCGACAAACTTAACCGGCAGGGCCTGCTGGAGCTTGCTCGCGGTGCCAAATTGGGCGAGGGGCCGTTTGAGTCATGTCTGTCCAGCGGTAAGCACCGCGCGGAAGTCGAAAAAGATCTGCAAGATGGAATCCGGGTGGGAGTAATGGGAACGCCTGCCATCTTCATCAATGGAACTTTGCTAAGCGGAGCGCAACCGGAATCGGTCTTGGAGCAAGTGATTCAATCGGAGCTGGCTGTTGCTGGGAAAAGGCGCGCGGCGAACTAGCTGAAACGCGCATTAATTACGTCCCGGGTTGGCACCTTGTGCTTGCTGAATCCTGGCAGCTGCTGCCATTTCGCGCTGCGCGGCATCGAGCTGGCCTTGGTCACGGTAGAGTTGACCAAGAACGTAATGAGCGGTGTAGCTGCCGGAGTCCCGATCTAAGGCCCGGCGTAGATTTTGATGAGCCAGCACAATATGCCCCTCTCGAAGCAGAACCTTGCCCAAGGCGACATATGGCTCCGGAACCGTCGGGTCCAGGCTTATCGAATGCAAGAGCGCCGTCTGCGAGTCTTCGTCCCTGCCCAACCTCCAATACAAGTCGCCCAAATGAGTCAGAGCCGGGGCGCATGCAGGGTTGAGCGCCAATTCCGACTGAAACTCGGCGACGGCCCTCGGATAATCGCCGCCGTAAATAGCAAGCTCTCCCATTGTGAGATGCGCCAGCGGCAGTTGCGGAGCAGTCAAAAGGGCCGCACGAGCCTCTCGTTCGGCAACGACGTCAAATCCCTGCCTGAGCAGCATGCGCGCCAATAACAAATGGGCCGCCGGAGAGTCAGGGCTGACCCCATAGAGTCGCGCGAAGAGTCGTCTCGCATCGGCTGGGCGAGAGGCGGCTGCGTAACAGAGTGCGAGGATGTAGTTCGCATCGATGTTTGCATCGGGCCGCCCTTCGTGGACTGTTTCTAACGCGGGAATGGCTTCGCCCGGTCTGCCACTAAAGTAAAAAGATAGTCCAAGGAGTTGTGCCGCATCGCGATCGTTCTTGTTCTCGTCCCAAGCATCTTGCAGAAACTTACTTGCTTGCAAATATTCGCCCTCGCGATAGTAGGCAACACCCAGTGCGTGATTGACGCCCTTTCGTTCTGGATGTTTCGCCGCAACGTCCTTGAGCAGTGAGATCGCCTCGGCGTTCTTTCCCAGTTGGAGAAGCTTCTGGGCGGTGGCGACAGCATCATCGGGATTCTGCGAGCGTACGGCCGCAGCGAACAGAACTACAGAGACGGTCAGCAAGATCAGCTTCAATCGACCTCGTGCCCGTCGCAGTAAGGCGAACACCACGTCGCGCCCCCCTTTCGTTTAGACCTGGTCCTGCTACTTTATTCTCGGCAAATTGCCGTCAAGCGCGCGCTCGCCGGTTCCCTCTTTTAGCGTAATAATCGTGTCACTCAAAGCATTTCTAAAACGCTCTATGAGCCCACTGGGCCATCGAACCTCAATTGATGGAATCGCCTTATCCGCTCCCAAACCGAAATGCAGCCGCAGATCGCTTTGCGAGATGTAACTCGAGCCGCTTCTCACTTCATTGATCTGCTGTCGCAAGTCCGTTTTGACGGTAACGCGAGCGCCAATACCGCTCCGGTTGGAACGCGTTCCAACCGCTCTAACGCCGATCCAATGGTTGGAGTATTTTGTCTGATTGACAAGCAGGCTCGGCGGCCCATTTCGGTTCACAATCACAGCGGAAATCCGCCCATCATTCCACAAGTCTCCCACGGCCAAACCTCTTGCTGCCGTTGCCGCGCCGATTCCTGGTCCCCCGACCTCGGAGACATCGGCGAACGTTCCGTCGCCGCGATTGTGATACAGCACCTTGGGTTCGTTGTATTCGATTCCGATCTTGAGGGCATCGGCTTCGGGATAGACGTGCCCATTCACCAGCAGGAGGTCGGGCCAGCCATCATTGTCGAAATCGAAAAACATGGTGCCCCAGCCGAGGTAGCGGGTGTGCACGCCTAGACCGGCACGATATGTGACATCGGTGAACGTCCCATCTCCGTTGTTATGATAAAGGGTCGAAGTATCGTCGGAAAAATTCGTGCGGAACAAATCGAGGCGGCCATCTCCGTCATAATCGGCGATCGTAGAACCCATTCCCGCCTGCTCGCGACCGTCGGCGTTATAAGCGACTCCCGAGAGGATACCGACGTCCGTGAACGTCCCGTCGTGATTGTTGCGATATAAGATGCTGGGAGCGCTGTCGCAAGCTACATAAATATCCGGCCAGCCATCATCGTCATAGTCGAAAGTGGAGACGCTGAAGCAATAGTGGCCCATGGTGCGGTCGATGTGCGAAGCAGTGGTCACGTCCTGAAAATGCCCATCACCTAAATTGCGGTAGAGAATGTTCCGGCTAGACGGCAAACCCCGGGGGCCGCAAAAGACGGCAATGCCCTTCCAGATACAAGTCGGATTTTGCCCCGGTGCGGGCGGACGCAGGAGATCGAAGCCGGCGTAATTCGCGACCACGAGGTCCAAGGAGCCGTCCCGGTCGTAATCTATGAAAGCGCAGCCGCTACCCCACGTTCTACCGTCACCCGCCACACCGGCACTCTCGGCAATCTCTTCGAACCTTCCGTGCACGTTGTGATATAGCTTATTTTTTCCATAGTAGGTGACGTAAAGGTCTTCCCAGCCGTCGTTGTCGTAGTCTCCAACGCACACTCCCTGCCCCCAGCCGGTTGCCAAAAGGCCTGCGCCGGCCGTCACGTCGCTGAAAGTTCCGTCGTGGTTATTGTGGTAAAGATGGTTGGTAGGAGCGCTTGCGGGTGCAAACCCTTGCAACGTCGTTCCATTCACAACAAAAATATCGGCCCAGCCGTCGTTATCATAGTCAAAGATTGCCACGCCGGTGCCAGTGCTTTCCAGGATATAGGTACTGCTGTTTTTGCCTCCAAAGACGTTCGGGGCTGTAAGCCTCGCCTGCTGAGCTACGTCTCTAAAATCAGCGATCTGCTTAGTTTTGTCCTGAACCGGAGTGGGCCACGCCGCGAACAGGAAGAATACTGCAGAAGTCAGGAAGAGAACCGAGCCCAGGTACGTATGCTGTGGCATATTCCTCGTACGGCGGAGTGAGGCTCACTATGAGTTCTGACCGATGTCGTCAACTTACGTACGCGAGTATGACTAGCAACGGGGGGACGCCAATAGCCCGCGGCGAGCCCAATTCGCGGAACTACGGCTGCGGGCACGCTTCAGCCTAAGCATTCCCGCAGACGGTCGCTGCATTATGCCACCGATCAAGCGAGACTGTACGCTCAACGCTACTTGCCTTGTTTCGGGGTTACCGGGTCGTTGCACTGTTCGTCGACGTTGATGCTTGATCGGAACGTTGTAGGGCCGACACAGTTTCGAGCGGAGAGAAAACTGGCACGAGGAGCTCGCGCACTGAGCTACAGGTGAAAAAGGGGTGGCGAAAACACATGAAGCGATTGAGGACTTGATTGAGCGGCCTGAGACATAGGTAACACATCGTACCGGACACATGGGTGACACTTTCCTCCTCTGGGGAGGAGGGAGTGATGCCTTGGAAGGAGTGTTCGGTTATGGATGAACGTGTTTGCTTTGTCGCCGGCTTGCTGGACGGCTAGAAATGGGCGGCCCTCTGTCGGGGGTTCGCCC
>CAZQOB010000005.1:0-121970 GCA_964594885.1 uncultured Acidobacteriaceae bacterium | reverse complement strand
ACTCGGGAACAATGTAGTGGTAGTTCGTATCGAACCACTTCGTCATCTCCATCGCCTGAACGCCGCTCGCGGACCCTTTTTGCGCTGCTCCGCGGGCCATCGCGAAATATGTGTCACGGTCGACCTGCGGACCTTTCCAGAGATACCGGCGCGGCACCGCCCCGACCATCGCCACCGTGTCTAGAACGTGGTCGTAGTACGAAAAATCATTCGACGGAATATGTTCGATCCCCAACTGTTTCTGCAGAACCCAGTGATTCGACCGCAGAACCTGGCCCATCGAATGCAGTTCGCTTTCACTCGCTCTCCCCGACCAGAAGGCTTCGAGAGCTTTCTTTAGTTCCCGATGGACACCCATGCGCGGAAATCCGAGGTTCGACGAAATAGCCATAAAGCCCCTCTCTGCCCTATTGCCCCCCAGGTCCCCGGATTGGAACCGGTCGTCCGTGTTCATCCACTGCAACAAGAACGAAACGCCCTTTGCTGCACAGCTCGCGCCTTCCGGTCAGCAAATCTTCGGCCCAAAGCTCGACCTCGACGGTCATCGATGTCCGACCTGCTCGGCTGACTCGGCCTACAACTTCAGCCAGTTGGCCCTGACGCACCGGCTCGTGAAAATCGACGCGTTCCGAACTGGCCGTCACAACCGCCTTCCGCGCATGACGCGAAGCCGCAACGAACGCAGCCATGTCCATCAACCGCAACGCGTCGCCGCCAAAAAGCGTACCGTAGTGATTGGCCTGGTTCGGAAACACCATCTCAACGATGCGTGTTTCCGGCGCCTCCGAAAGATCAGAAGTCGTCATGGAAAGCCACTTCGCCCTTTACGGCAACCTGATAGGCCGAAACGCGCCGTTCGAAGAAATTTGTCAATTCCTGCACGTCCTGCAGTTCCATGAAGCCGAAGGGATTCTTCGAGCCAAAGGCAGGCGTAATGCCCAGCGCTTCCAGCCGGCGATCCGCGACGTAGCGCAAATATTCGAGCATGTCCTTCGCGGAGAGACCACCAACTCCGAGACTCAAGACGTCTTCCGCAAACGTCATTTCGCAATCGACCGCTTCCTTCAGCATTTCGACTACACGGTTTTCCGTCTCCTCGTCGAAGAGTTCAGGCTCTTGCCGTCGCACCGTGTGGATGACTTCAAACGCGAATTGAATGTGGGCACTCTCGTCGCGAAAAACCCAATTTGTGCCAGTAGCAAGGCCGTGAAGCAGACCACGCGACCTGAGAAAATACACGTAAGCGAATGCGGCGAAGAAAAAGAGTCCTTCGATGCAGCAGGCAAAGCAGATCAGGTTCAGGAGGAAGTTCCGACGTTCTTCCAGAGTTTGTATCTTGTCCAGCGCCTGGATCGAATCAATCCACTTGAAACAGAAATCGGCCTTGCGACGAATCGATGGAACATTTTCAACGGCGTCGAAAGCCTGCTTGCGCTCGTCGAGATCGGTAATGTAGGTATCCAGCAGCGTTAGGTAAAACTCTACGTGCTGCGCCTCCTCAAAGAGCTGGCGTGAGAGATACATCCGCGCTTCCGGCGAGTTGATGTGCTTGTAGAGGTTCAGCACAAGGTTGTTGCCCACGATCGAATCGCCTGTTGCGAAAAATGCGACCAGACGATTGATGAGGTGCTGCTCCGCGGGTGTCATGCGCTGGCGCAAATCAGCCACGTCGGTCGAGAAATCGACTTCTTCGACCGTCCAGGTGTTTTTAATCGCCGCTTTGTACTGCTCGTAGAAAACCGGGTACTTCATCGGTCGAAGCGTAAGATCGAATCCTGGATCGAGAATCATGTTCTTCCTCCTTTTCGAATACCTACTGGCAGGACTCGCAAGAGCCTGGGTTTTCAAGCGAGCACGCCAGGGGTTGCGCGGCCGATGCGGAAACGGTGGTCTTGGCGATTTCGGTCGCCGGGCGCGACCGGAGGTAGTAGGTAGTCTTGAGCCCCTTTTTCCAAGCGTACATGTACATGGAAGAGAGCTTGCCGATGTTGGGGCTGGGCACAAACAGATTCAGCGACTGGCTTTGATCAACAAACGCGCCACGGTCCGCCGCCATGTCTATCAGGGAACGCATGGGAATCTCCCACGCCGTGCGGTACACAGCCCGAATCTCTTCCGGAATCTCTGCGATGCTCTGAATCGAACCGTCCGCCAACTTCAGGCGGTTGCGCATCTGTTCATTCCACAAGTTCAGGGTCTTAAGTTCGCTAACCAGATAACGGTTGATCTGCAAGAAGTCGCCCGAAAGCGTCTCCCGCTTGAAAAGGTTCGACACCTGAGGCTCGATACATTCGTAGCAGCCGGCGATCGACGCGATAGTCGCTGTCGGCGCAATCGCGATGAGCAGCGAGTTACGCAAGCCATGTTCCTTTATCTGGCCGCGCAAGTCCTCCCAACGCAGGGTGTTTTCTGGCTTGATGCCCCAAGCGTCGAACTGAAGGACTCCTTCGGCGGCTCGGGTTTCTGCGAACGATGGGTGGGGTCCTAACTCCGACCCCAGGACACACGACGCGCTGAGCGCGTTGAAATAAATCTCTTCCTGAATCTTGCGGGAAAGCGCGCGAGCCTCCGGTGCGTCGAACGGCAACCGCAGCGTGAAGAACACGTCCTGCAAGCCCATAACGCCGAGTCCAACCGGCCGCCAGCGCCGGTTCGAATCGCCCGCCGTGCTGATCGGATAGAAATTGAGGTCGATGACGCGATCCAAGAACTTCACCGCAGTACGGACCGTACTCGCGAGCTTTTCGAAATCGAAGCCGGATGAGGTGACATGCTTTGCCAGATTGATCGAGCCCAGATTGCAGACCGCCGTTTCCTGTTTTGAGCTCACCTCCATGATTTCCGTGCAGAGATTCGACAGATGGATGACATTCGCTGACTTTGCCGTCTGATTGGATTTCAGGTTGCAGGAATCCTTGAAGGTCATCCAGCCGTTTCCGGTTTCCGCGAGCACCTTCAGCATGCGCGCGTACAGATCCCGGGCCTGCAACTGCCGCGCGAAGAGTTTGTCCTGCTCGGCTTTGATGTAAGCCTTCTCGAACGCTTCGCCGACCAAGTCCGGAAAGTGCGGAACGACCTTCGGATCGAAGAGCGACCACCTTTCGTCCGCTTCGACACGCTTCATGAACAGATCGGGAACCCAGTTTGCGAGGTTCAGATTGTAAGTTCTCTGCGCGTTGTCCCCGGTGTTCTCCCGCAACTCTAGAAATTCTTCGATATCCTCGTGCCAACTTTCAAGGTAGACGCAGCAGGCGCCTTTTCTTTTTCCACCTTGATTCACTGCAGCGACTGAAGAATCCAGCGTTTTGAGCCACGGCACGATGCCCTTGCTGTGCCCGTTCGTCCCGCGAATCAGCGAGCCACGCGAGCGCACACGGTGGTAGGCGAGCCCAATGCCGCCGGCGAACTTCGAAAGCAGGGCCACATCTTTATACTTCTCGTAGATCGCTTCCAGATTGTCGGCCGGTGAATCGAGCAGGTAGCAGGACGACATCTGCAGGTGCTTTGTCCCCGAATTGAACAGCGTCGGCGAGCTGGGCAGATAGTCGTGCGCGGAAATCAGACGGTAGAACTCTACCGCTTCCTGCACCGTGCGCGAAAGGCCACAGCTGACGCGGAGGAAAAACTGCTGCGGCGTTTCAATCACCTCGCGCGTTTCAGGATGACGCAGCAGGTAACGGTCATAGACCGTTCGCAGGCCGAAGTATTCAAACAGCTCCCCACGCCGCTCATCGACCGCGTCGTTCAGTTTCCTGGCGTTGTCGGAAACAAAGAGAGCGAGTTCTTTTGAAACCAGCCCATGATGTTTTCCCGTGGCTACCGATTGCGAGAAAGAATGAATGTTTTGATTCGCAACTTCCTTCGCGATGAAGCCATCGAGCAGGCGCGCTGCGAGCTTCGAATACTCCGGCTCTTCCGCCATCAGGGAAGCCGCCGTCTGGATTGAAACCTGGTCCAGCTCTTTCGTCGTGGCCCCGTTATATAAGCCTCCGATCGTCTTGCTTGCGATGCGGATCGCGTCCACCGATGGAAGTCCCTCGCAGCAGCGCTCGACCGCAAGCACGATTTTGTTCACGTCGGCGGGTTCGAGATTTCCGTTTCGCTTCCGCACCTGCATCTGCGACGAATTTCCAGCCGGAGGAGACGCCACTACCGAATCCGGGATTGCTGCTCGAATGGGTGCCGCCATGGACGCTTCTTCCGCCATCCGCGAGAAACCGACAATGAAATGGAAATGGTCTTCGAGACCGAAGACACCAGTTCATCGCCAACCTCCCCGCGGAGGCTTGCTCGATATGCACGCCGGGTTTGGCGTGGCTACTGGCAGGTCTTCGGACTTGCAGGCACGGCCATTCCGTGGAATGGCGTCTCTACTGACCCAGCTTCCCGGTTTCGGAGAAAACCAGTGATGTTTGGGTGTTTGTTCCTGCTCACCGCTGCGGGGCAGTTCCGGATTCGCACCGGATTCCCTTTAACGTTCCCTCAGGATCGTCACCAGCAAGCGATCCACAAGATAGAGGGTCGCACGCTGCCTGTCAACCTAAATGTTGCGGCCCTGTAAAGTCTGCGCTGTTTTTTACATGTTGAAAAAAGCGGATGCATTTTTCGATACCGGCCATGTTCGCTGTCGCGGCTCGACCGTTGCTGCGTGTTACGTTTGAAATGTAAGCGCGATGTCGTCGCTCATCGTTCCCCAGGACCAGAAGCCGTTGGAGGTAGTACGTTGTACCGAGAGGTCCGGCTCCGCACGAAGTTCCTGCTTTCGATGCTGGCGGTGACCGCCGCTCTGACCGCCGCTACTCTGGTGGTGGTAAGCCGCAGTATTGAAAAGCGGGTCCGCGAATCCTTCCGCGCGGAATTAAACGATTCGGTCAAAACCTATCAGGCTTTTGAGCTGCAACGTGGAACCGTGCTGGAGCGCTCAGCCCAGATGCTGGCCAATTTGCCTAATGTGCGAGCGTTGATGTCCACCAACGATCCGGCCACTGTTCAGGATGCCACGACGGGCATTCTGGAATTATCCGGCGGCGATCTAGTTGTGCTTTCGAACCGGCAGGGCCAAATCCTCGGCCTGCGGACGAGAAGCGGAGAATTTGGGCGTTCGCAGGCCCAGGATTTGCTGAGGGTATCGATCGATCGGAGTGAGGTGAGCAGCTGGTGGTACGACCAGGGACGCCTCTATCAAGTATGGTTGCAGCCGATCTATTTTGGCGCGGCTGAAGCGCGCAACGTGACCGGAGCAGTAGCGGTCGGGCACGAGATTACGCAAGCGACCGCCCAGGAATTTGGCGGCGTGGTTTCGAGCGAGATTGTCTTTCAGTGCGGCGAGAACGTCGTTGCGAGCACGTTGGCCGATATTCACGCTGCGGACCTCAGCGGCGGCGTCAACACGAAATCCGCGGCTGCCGAAAGCCAGGAACTGCAGCACGGAAACCAGCGATACCTGGCGACGAGGGTGAACCTGTCTCGCGCCGGAGACCGGCCCGTCACGCTGACCGTACTCAAGTCGCTCGATCAGGGAATGCTTTTCGTCAACCGCTTGAACCGGATCCTGCTCGCTCTCGGACTGGCCAGCATCGTTGCCGGCGGATTGCTGGTGTTCTTCATTTCACACACGTTTACAAAACCGCTCGCGAATCTGTTCGCAGGCGTACATGCCCTAGAGCATGGCGATTTCAATTACCCGCTCGAACCGGAGATCCACGACGAAGTTGGAGAGGTGACTGGTGCCTTTGAGCGCATGCGCAGCAGTTTGCGGAGGAGCCAGGAGGAACAGCGGGAACTGGAGAGCCGGTTGCGCCAAGCGCATAAGATGGAAGCGGTCGGCCGCCTTGCCGGGGGAATTGCGCATGACTTTAACAATCTTCTTACCGTGATCCGGGGAAACAGCGACCTGTTGCTTGACCGCCAGGGCGCCGACTCGCCGCAACGCCGCAATTTGGAGCAGATCCATAAGGCCGCTGACCGTGCGGTGTCCATGACCCGGCAGTTACTGGCCTTCAGCCGTATGCAGGTGCTCCAGCCCAAAGTGCTGGACTTGAACGCAACGATTCAGGACATGTGCAAGATGATTCCCCGATTGATTGGCGAACACATCGAATTCAGTTTCTTGCCGAGCGAGATTCCGGCAATGGTGCTGGCGGATCGCAGCCAAATGGAGCAGGTCTTCCTGAATTTGGCGGTGAACGCGCGCGATGCCATGCCAAGCGGCGGCAAGCTGAGCGCGCAAATCAAGAAGGTACAGATGAGCGAGGTCGAGGCGCGGGAACGGTCGCCAATGGCGCCCGGCGAATATGTCCTGCTCACCGTCGCGGACACGGGGCAGGGAATGACGGCCCATACCAAAGCCCATCTGTTCGAGCCGTTCTTCACCACCAAGGAAGCCGGAAAAGGCACCGGTCTCGGTTTAGCAACGGTGTATGGAGTGGTCAAGCAGAGCGGCGGATTTATCTGGGTAGAAAGCGAAATCGGGAGAGGCGCTTCGTTCGAAATCTATCTGCCGTACACGGACAAAACCGCGCCTGTCCCCGGTGACCGCGGAGCAGAAAAGCAAGTGCCGGGCGGCCGCGAAACGATCCTGGTGGTTGAAGATGAAGCCGCAGTACGGGAGTTAGCGTGCGAATTTCTCCGCTCGGGCGGCTATCGGGTTCTAGAGGCCAACGAAGGGGCGGAGGCGCTGCAGATTGTTGCTCGTTACAAGGATGAAATCCATCTTCTGGTCACGGACGTAGTCATGCCGCGAATGAGCGGAATCGCGCTGGCTGACAAGCTGCGCGAACGCCGTCCAGCGCTGCGCGTTATTTACGTCACAGGGTATGCCGAATACTCGGGAGAGAATAAGGAAGCGATCCAGCCGGATGGCAACGTGTTGCAAAAGCCGTTCTCACAACCGGTGCTACTGGCAAGAGTACGCGAAGCGCTGGCTGGAGCGACGGCCGGCTTGGAGATAGATACGAAAAAGCCCTGCTAGAGAGCCGTCGCAAACAGTAAAATCTTACCGTGCACGCCAAGGATGATGATTGGCAAGGAGGTTGTCATGCGATGCGCGGTGCCGGCAAGAAATTTCCTGGGGCTGGTAGTACTCGTTTGCGCGTTTTCCGCGGGCGCGGCACCCTGTCGCAGCCAATCCACCGAGCCGGCCGATAACCACAAGATGGATCTGGAGACAGTCGCGAAATTATTGCAGCAGCTCCGGACGGAAGTGCAGGCATTGCACTCGGAAGTGGACGACCTCAAAGCGCAGCAGGCGTCCGCGAAGGCGGAATCCGAACAGTTACGCAAACAACTCGATGTCGCCAACTCACGGCTGGCCGTCTCGGACCCTTCGACCAAGCCTTCAGAGGAAGCCGCGAACGCGACGACGGCTGTCGAGGAACGAGTCAGCCGGCTGGAAGAAAATCAACAACTCACCGATTCCAGACTGGCGGAACAAAGCCAGAGCAAAGTCGAAAGCAGTTCGAAATATCGGGTACGGCTGTCGGGTATGGCGGTGCTCAACTTCTTCGAGAATCGCGGCAACGTGGATAACAGCGACTTTCCCCAGTTGGCGGTCGGGCCGAATCTACTCTCGAGCAAGAGCACTTTCGGCGGATCGCTACGGCAGTCGCAGATTGGAATTCAGGCGTTTGGACCCCTAGTAGCGGGAGCGCACACCAGCGCCGACGTCGAGCTGGATTTTGCCGGTGGATTTCCAGACGTTCCGAATGGAGCGTCTTTCGGACTTATGCGCTTGCGGACTGGAACGGTGCGTTTTGATTGGGAGCGGACTTCAGTCATCGCGGGCCAGGACGCTCTGTTCTTTTCGCCGTTGAGTCCGACTTCGATTGCTACGCTCGCAACGCCCGCGCTGGCCTACTCGGGAAATCTTTGGGGCTGGACGCCGCAGGTTCGCGTGGAGCACAGATTTAGGTTATCGGATTCCTCTTCGTTTTCTGTGCAAGGTGCAATTCTCGATGCTCTTTCCGGAGACACACCGTTCTCCATGTATTACCGGAGCCAGAGCTGGGCCGAGAGATCTGGTCAACCTGGCTACGCTGCGCGAGTGGCGTGGTCTAGAAACATCCGCGAGGACCAAGTTCTCTCTTTCGGCGCGGGCGGATATTACGACCGGCAAGGCTGGGGCTTAGGCCGCAGCGTGGATGCCTGGGCCGCGACGCTGGACGCGCGAATTCCGCTCGGAAGCAAAGCGGAATTCACAGGTCAGTTCTATCGGGGACGGGCGATAGGCGGTTTTGGAGCGGGCTTGGGGCAAACCGCAATCTGGAACGGATCGCTTATCAATCCTGCAACGGGCGTGTACGGTCTGGACTCTATGGGGGGATGGAGCCAGCTGAAATACAGAGTCAATCCGAAGCTGCAGTTCAACGCCGCTTTCGGGATCGACAATCCGTTCGCCCGCGAATTGCGTGACGACGGAGGAAATACAACGTATTATCCGTTTCCGCTCTCCAAGAATGAGAGCGGTTTTGTGAACTTCATCTATCAACCGCGTTCCAACATCGTTTTCTCCGTGGAGTTCCGGCGGATTAAGACGTTTACGCTGGATAGCACAGCGAAAACAGCGAACGTCTCGAACGTCAGCGTGGGGTACATTTTCTAGTGCGAACGCTCATGGAATCGCGGCGTTTTCTGGGTATCGCGGGCCTGGCGGTTCTTTCACTTTTGGGCGCGTCCGCCGAGGCCCAGAACACGGTCACGTTCCGCACGGTGCTTGGCAGCCGGGCGGCCGCGGTCACCGGAAAAGCTTCGAAAGGCTCGCGGGATTCTTCCGATGTAGTGGCTTGGCTGAAACCTGTAGGGCGCGAAGAGTCGCAGCCCCTAACTGTGCCGGCCCAAGGCAAAGTAAGACTCATCCAGCAGCACAAGAGCTTTCAGCCACACGTGCTAGTGGTTCCCGTCGGCACACTGGTTGACTTCCCGAACCGCGATCCGTTCTTTCACAATGTTTTTTCGTTGTTTGATGGAAAGCGTTTTGATCTGGGCCTGTATGAGGCCGGTGCAACCAACTCGGTGCGATTTGACCGCGTGGGCGTGAGCTTCCTGTTTTGCAACATTCACCCCGAAATGAGCGCTGTCGTAGTTGCCGTGGAAACGCCGTACTTTGCAATCTCGGACCGCTCCGGGAACATCGCGATCCCTAACGTTCCTGATGGAAAGTACGAACTGCACCTGTGGTACGAACGAAGTCTGCCGGAGGATTTGAAGAGTTTGACGCGTACGGTGGGGATTTCGGCCGGAAAGGGCAGCCTTGGAGAAATCGTAGTTCCCGAAAATCCCACCTTTTCAGCGGCGCACAAGAATAAATACGGCCAGGATTATGCGCCGCCACCGGCACCTGGCTATTCCCATCCTTAGAATTGAAGCGGTCAGTGCGAGCAGCCCGAGCTAGCGGGTCACCGGATCGGGGGCCGAAACAGGCTCGTTTGCCAAGGGCAAGCGCACCAGGATCGTCGTGCCTAAAGTGGAAGTCTCTTCTACGGAAACCTGGCCTGCGTGATCGTGGACAATCTTGCTGACGATCGCCAGCCCGAGTCCGGTGCCGTTGGGCTTGCCAAAACTCACAAAAGGATCGAAGAGCGTGTCGCGAATGCTTTCCGGAATTCCGGGGCCCGCATCCCGCACTCGAATTTCAAACTCGGTTCCGGTGTTTCGGGCATTTACGACGATCGGCCGGGTACCACTTCCCATGGCCTCACAAGCGTTCAGAACCAGGTTGAAAAAGACGCGCTCTATTTTTCGCGCGTCCACCAGAGCCTCCAAATCGCCGGAGGTGAGAAGCATAATGTCCGAATTGCGATATTCCGGCTTGGCGTGAATCGCTTCGATGGCTCGAGTGATGATTTGATCGATGCGCGAACGTGTTGGCGCAATGGCGCTGCGCTCATAAGCGATCTCCCGCAACGAATCAATCAGGTCGGTCATCTGAATCGCCGCGGTCTGGATCTCCTGGTAGATCTCGTCCTTCCTCAGCTTTAACTCGTCCGCTTCGTACAGGAATTCGGCGTTGGCTACTACGGCGGCGAGGTAGTGCCGCAAGTCGTGCGAAATCGAACTGGCCGCACGAGCCAGCGCCGCCGCGCGTTCTGTTTCGATCTGTTGCTGCTGCAGCGCGAGCAACTGGCCCCTCATGCGCGCGAAGGAGGTGCTCAGCTCCACCATCTCCGTGCTGCCGCGAGGTGTGATGGAATAGTTGAAATCACCCGCCGCCAAAGCCTTTACGCCGGCAACCAAGTTGTCCAGCGGACGGGTAATCGTCCGGGCGACAAAACCGAACAGCATCACGCCAAAAAGGACGGCCGCGCCTCCCATAATGTAGATCGATAAATTGAGGTGCCTTATAAACGCGTTCACGGGCGCCAGGGGCATCATCACGTAGCAGAGTACCGGTGACGGAGACGTGCCGTGCAGGACGACGGATGAAAACGCGTATTGATCCGTAGCCAGAGCCACTTCGCCCGAAGCGCCGCCGGCGGCAAGCGAAAAGCTGCGCACACGTCGCTGTAATTCGGCTTCGTCACCCGCCGGCAAGGTCGAAGCGATAACGTTGTCGGTCGTTGCGAGTGCAACCTGATTTCCGGAGGCGATCGAAAGCTGTTGAGCCACCGCTGCGTCCACCTGATATCCGACGGCGAGAACGCCCAGCTGTTGGGCGGTGGAGCCAGCGCCAGAGGTCACCGGCCGCAGAAACACCCAGTACAGGCGTCCATCGTTGTACCACCACGAAGCGTCTTCGCTGGCCTCCGCCGAGCGCTTCAAGTACCTCTCGGCAACGGCAACTGGCCAGCTGGACTTGGACATGTGCAGCGCCAGAACTTCTCCGTCCGGCTTGGCTAGCACCATTAAGTCACTTCCCGCCAATTTCCATAGCGGCTCAGAGCCGTCCTGAATGGTCAGCGCGTGCTGGGTAGACATTAGGCTCTTCAAGATCGGAAGGTCTGCGAGCATTGCTGCGGCTCGCGAAAGCTGCTGTTCTCTTTCCTGCTGCACGCTTTCAAACGCGTGGACGGACTTAGCCGTACCGTCTCGCACCGACGCTTGAATTTCAGAGTTGACGGTATGACGGATGAAGAAAAGGAGCGACCCCGTCAAACCCAGAATGATCAGCAGGGCCGCAATCAGGAGCTGAGACCGCAGTCGGTACGTACGCATCGCCTGTCTGTGGAGGGTTTCAGGAGCCAGCAGCGGCGGAACCTTCCAGTGTAAATTTATACCCCGCGCCGTGCATGGTCAGCAAGAAACGCGGTGACCCGGGATCGGGCTCAAGCTTTTGCCGGAGCCGCAGGACATAATTGTCTACCGTGCGGGTCGAGGGATAGTTCTGATAGCCCCAAACCTCATTAAGCAGCTCTTCGCGCGACACCACGCGATCAACCGAAGCCGCCAAATACTTGAGCAGTTTGAACTCCTGAGTGGTAAGGGTGACCGCCTTGCCTGCCCGCTTCGCGGCCATGCTGGTGAAATCGATGTACGCGTCCCCGAACGTAAGGATTTCGTGCTGACCGGCCTTGGCCGCAGCCTGCGCCGGGACCGGTGCGGCCGGAGTGTTGCGCCGCATGGTACGGCGAACGCGCGCCAGCAGCTCCTTGGGGCTGAACGGCTTGGTCACATAGTCATCAGCGCCCAGCTCGAGCAAAAGAACCTTATCGTCTACTTCGGAGTTTGCGCTCAAGACCACAATTGGCACGGCGGCGGCGATGGTCTTGAATTCGCGGCAAAGCTCTTTCCCTGAAATCCCGGGGAGTTTCAAGTCCAGTATCACCGCGCACGGGAGCTGTTTTTGGAAAAGTTCGAGGGCCGAGGGTCCGTCGGCCGCAATTTCCACGCGCAACGAGTCCGCTTCGAACAGACGCCGGAGGGCGCGCTGCATTGGCAAGCTGTCTTCCACTACCAGGATGGAGTCTGGGGATTTCGTGTTGGCCTCGCTCCGGCGGATCGCGCCTAACGGCAAATCCGCCGCGGTCAAAGTCGAAGGATAGTTCGCTCTCAGCATGATACGCCTCGTCCGTGCGCTGGCAATTCCGTCCCGGCGATGAGCTTGCCTGGGTGATTGCCGCCTAGACGTGCAGTTTCGTCGCGACGGAAACGAGCCAGCGTGCCGTAACTGTGGGTAATTGTAGGGTCTACGGAGAAGCGGCTTGTCACCAAGAAGTCAACGCGAAGTCAACTTCCTTCTCGGACGCGTTAAGGTGATGAAAATGCGCTATTTCGGGCGTCGCCTGGCGCGGGAAACGGGCTGCCTATCGGATCAGGTTCCAGGGATAAACGCCGACGTTGATTTTCATGATGAAGTAGCTGAAGCCACCCGCGTCCGGCTTTGGCTGATGCGGTGTATCCGGTGGAATCAGCAGCCAATCTCCGGTCTTCACCTTAAAGGTCTGGCCGCCCACGATCGGCTGGCCGCGATATTCTCCGGGGATCAGACCGTCTTTGTCGTGCAGATTCTGCCGGTTGGCGATCTTTCCACCGACGATCATCTCTCCAGTGCCGCCAGTGAAAATGTAAAAGTCGTAGGCGCCAGCGTGCTGCTCGGCGTCGTCCAGTACGCTGTTGACTTTTGTAAGGCTCGGTACCGGCTTGTCGCGAAACATCCGGTAGAGCATGAACATGCTGAAATTCCGTGTCTGCACGTGCACCGGCCCGCCGCCGATGGATTGCGAACTGCCGCTGCCGGCCTGTTGCGCCAGCTTTGCGGCCTTCTCCGCAAGTTCTGCATGCGCTTTGTGAATGTCGTCGATGTTCCAATAGGTGATCGGCGGTGCGTCCGGCGCCAAAGAAGGCTCGCGCCGCGAATTGAACCCGAATGGCATCTCTTCGGTTTTGTTTTCTTGAGCATTGGCGTCTGGCACCATCGAAAAATCGTCGATGTGCCCCCTGACGACCGGTTCCGGCAAAACTGGGGGCCGGGACAAGCGTCCAACCCCGTAGCCAATCAGACCCACGGTAATGACTAAAACGGGCAGCAGTCGTTTCATAGGATCCCTCCGTTTATCGAACCTTACCTTTGTATCCAATCCGAGGACCCGCTGGCTGCAGATCTGCTACTTTCTGGCAGTGGGTTTGGTTGCTTCGAAACGAATCTCCCTCAGCATTTCGGACTGCCGGTAGAGTTCCGTTTTCCCTGCCGGAAACTTGTTGACGCTGAGCATAAAGGCCAGCAAGTCGGCGTATTGTTGCCGCGTCAGTTTGCCGGGTGTGGTTTGCGGCATGGTCTTGCGAATGCGGTCGAACAGGTCCGCCAGCGTCAGGCCGTTCCAATTCGCCAAAAACGCTCCGCCCGAAAGCGGCGGAGCAGACTCACCTCCGGTCAACTGGTCGCCATGGCAGGCGCCACACTCCTTTTGGTACACCGGTTCGCCACGCTTGGCTTGCTCGTCGGTGTAAACGCCGTCCCACACCGAGCGCGTTTGTTCTTCCGGCTCCTGCGCGCGAACCAGGAGCAGCGACCCGATCCTTGCCGCGAACAAAAGAGCGATAACCAGGTTCAGCTTTCTCATCTGCTTCCAGTCGCTCACTCCCCGGCGGACGGCAGCGTGTAGGCGATGTATTCCCCGGAGTACGGCCCGCCGCTCACCGCCACTACGATGTACTGCTTGCCGTTAACCATGTAAGTCATCGGCGAGCCGGTCTGCGGCGCGGGCATGTACACCGCTCCCACTTCTTTTCCGGTCATCTTGTCGTAGGCTCGGAGCATCGCGCCGCGCGGATGTTCCGCAGTTGTGGTCACGTTGCCTTCGCCCGCGACCACCAGCGATTTTGTGACCAGCGTGCCGATGTTGTAGGTCTCCTGTCCGGTACGGGGGATGTTCAAGCCTTTGAGCGCTTCGGAGTTGCGAACCACATCGGGAGTCTCGCCGTGCGCAATCTGCCAAAGGAATTCTCCCCTGTCGAGATTGATCGCGGTGATCGTTCCGTACGGCGGCTTTACCAGCGGCAGGCCGTCAATGTTCAGCGGAACATATTGACTCGGCTGCCGTTTCTTCGGTGGCCTTGGCGAATCCGCGCCGGCGTTTTCACCCGGGCCGCGCAGGATTTGAACTTCCTTTCCCGCTGTTCCGGCGATGTAGTTCAGGTCGGAAATTTCCTTCGGTGCCGGCACAAGCCCAATCGGCTCAATGCACGAATTGCACGCGTACACATAAACGTTGTGCGTCTCGGGATCATAGGAACCTCCAGGCCAGTTTGTGCCGCCGGAAGCCGTTCCCATGGTGAGCGTACCGAGCGGGCCTTCCAGCTTGCTGACGGTCGGAGGTGTGTACACCGGGCCGAGATGGTACTTGCCGGCGATCTGTTTCGCACGCTCACGCAGCGCCGGCGTGAAATCAATCAGGTCGTCAATCGCAACGCCATTCCTGCTGTACGCCGGGGGCTTGCTGGGTATGGGCTGCGTCGGCGAATACCATTCGCCGGGCACACTCCCGACCTCCACGGCTTTTTCCGGCATGGGCCAGAGCGGCTTGCCGGTCACGCGGTCAAACACATACAGAAATCCCTGCTTCGAGGGCTGAGCCACGGCTTTTACAGGTTTTCCGTCCACGCTAAGGTCGGCCAGGATCGGCGCCGAGGAAATGTCCATGTCCCACAGCGGGTGATGCACCAACTGGAAGTGCCATTTGCGCTCGCCGGTTTTCAGATCAACACAAACCAGTGTTTCTCCGAAAAGGTTCGTTCCCGGGCGATGGCCGCCGTAAAAATCGCTGGTTGGCGATTCCACCGGCAGGTACACCAGGCCGAGGTCTTCATCTACGGTGATTTGGGTCCATACGCCGGTATTGCCGGTGTATTCCGCTGAGCCCTTATCCCACGTGTCGTATCCGAACTCGCCCTTTTTCGGAATGGTATGGAAGATCCAGAGCCGCTTGCCGGTCCGCACGTCGAATCCGCGCACGTAACCCTTGTTGTTCCTCATGCTCTTAGGCGTCATGCCTTCTCGAAATGCCGCACCGATAATCACCGTATCCTTGGCCACCACCGGTGCCGACTGAATCCCGATCTCTCCGGTTTCCAGGTCCGGAAAAATTTCCTGATCGTCGTTCAGCTTTAAATCCACGGAGCCGTTGTCAGCAAAGTTTGCTACGCGAATGCCGTTCTTGGCATTCAGGCAGATCAGCCGGAATCCCGGCGTCACATAGAAGATCCGTTCTTCTTTTCCATCCGACCAGTACGCCAGCCCGCGTCCGGACAGTTGCCGCGGCGCAGCGCCGCCTCGTTTGCCTTCGTGTTCGCCATGAATCCACAGCAACTCGCCAGTGGCCGGATCGAGTGCAATCACGGCCCTCCGAGAACCCGCGGTGGCATACAGAGTCCCGTTCACCATGAGAGGAGTTCCTTCGAGCTTGTACTCCGGCCGGTCACCAAAATTGTCGGTCTTGATGCGCCAGGCAATTTCCAAATCGCTGAAGTTGCTGGCGTTGATCTGGTCCAGCGGCCGGTAACGAGTGCCCTTCAGGTCCGCGGCGTACGACGGCCACTCCGTGTCCTTCGGATGGTATTGTGCGGAAGCTCCCACGCTGAGCAGCAGGGTCAGACTGGCAGCAGGCAGGAACGCTCTTCGAACAGAGTTTTGGTAGCTCATGGAGTCTCCGCAGCTTCAGCTCAGCTGCTTTATCTGTTCCAGGGCTTGCTTGATTTTGGCTTTCTGTTCTTCGGTCACGTCGGAATTGGGCGGGCGCTGGTAGAACTGACGCGTCCCCATTTGCACGCTCAATGCGTATTTCATCGGGCCATACTCGTCCACGCCGCCTTCCCGCAGCAGCTTCAATGCGGCGTCGAGTTTTGCAACGGATTCCGCCAGGTCCTTGCCCGCGTGCTTGGCCGCAAATACCGCCGCGATCTGCTTGGTAAAGTTATTTCCTTCCGCAAGAATCGCTCCCATGTCGTGATCCAGCGCATACTTCAGATTCTCGGTGGTACCCGTTCGCATATTCAGCTTCGGAAATTCCGCCACGAAGTCGTGGTACACCTTTTCGTCGCTCACTGAGTCCTTGATTCCCGCGAGGTTCGGGTACTTTTCCATGGCGTGGAGCAGTTCATGGCTGATCGGAACGCCGGTGGCAAACGGAATGTGGTAGAGGTTGATAGGAATTTTGACTTGTT
This sequence comes from uncultured Acidobacteriaceae bacterium, assembly GCA_964594885.1. Taxonomy (GTDB): domain Bacteria; phylum Acidobacteriota; class Terriglobia; order Acidiferrales; family UBA7541; genus Acidiferrum. The sequence continues at coordinate 105,878 of CAZQOB010000005.1, read as the reverse complement.
CAAACAGCATCGAGAAATAGCGGACTAATCCGTCAAGTCGCGGACGTTTGTAGTAAAACGGCGGCACGACGAGCAGCCCGTCTGCGCCGTTTTCCTCGGCGTGTTTGGAAAGCTCCAGGGTCTCGGGAAAGTTCGCAGTGCCCGGCGAAACGATGATGTTCAGCCCGTTCCTGTGTTTGAACGCGGTTTCCGCGACCTTTTTTCGCTCGGCGACAGAAAATGACGGAAACTCTCCGGTCGTGCCGAGCACCACTACTCCATCCGCGCCATTTCCCTTCAGATACGCGAGCAGGTCCTTGTACAGCTCCTCATCGAATTTCAAGCTCTTGTCGCACGGCGTCGAAGCTGCAACCCAGAACAAAACCTTTTCCGTTTTTCCCGCCGAGCTCCTCGGCAGGGTCACGACGTCGCCCAGCGCGCCGGGAAACTTGCTGCCGACTCCCAGCGCCGCCGTGGCACCGACCGCGCCCAAAAATTCCCTTCTGGTGGTTTGCATGATTTTCCTCCCGCTGGTTGCGCCGCAGTCTATGCCACTCTGGGGCAAGAAACAATCTTCCGTCTTGCGGTAAGCTCTAGTGCCCAAGTACTTAAACCATCGAGGCCAGAATGGATCTTCGCTCGCTGCAAAAACCGTTGAAAGAGCAATACCGCATCGATCCCGGCGCATCACGTATCACTTTGCGCGCCAGGGGCGGTCAAACTGATGTTCCGATCGCGTGTTCGGTTGATCTTGGCCGCGCCATCTATAGCGCTGAGGCTCATTCGGGCGTCGGCGGAGCAGGCACTGGCGCGTGTTCCGGTGATCTGCTCCTTGGCGCGCTGGCCGCCTGCGCGCAGATCACCTGCCAGATGGTGGCTGGGGCCATGGGCATCGCCACGGAAAAGATCGAAGTCACAGTGGAAGGCGACCTGGACTTGCGCGGCACGCTAGGCATCGCCAAGGATGCTCCCGTCGGTTTCGAAAACATCCGTCTCAACTTCGACATCGTTGCTCCCGCCGCCACTTCCGAACAGTTGCGCAGTCTGCAGGAGAAAACAGAGCAGTATTGTGTGGTCCTGCGGACTCTGCAGAAGCCGCCAAAGATTCAGTCGAAATGGAACAACGCGGTGTAGAAGGGATTTTTGCGTGGAGGAATTCGTGCGAGCCGTTGACAAGTTGGCGTTCTTGCTCATTTCGACGACCGCAGTTATTTCAGCCTTCCTCTTTATGCCGGTTGGAACCGCGCAATCGCAGAGCGCTTCTGCCCCGACCAATCTGCCGCCACCGGTTCATTTGACTTCCGAACAGGATCACCAACGCACGATGGACCTGCTGCACATCACCTCGCTGCGCCGCGGCCCGGACGGCGACCCCAAATCTCCCAACGCGGCAAACACTGATGAATCCAAAGTAGATACCAGCCTGAAGCTTCCTGATCCGCTGGTTTTCAATAACGGAACGAAAGTCACTTCCGCAGAACTCTGGTGGAAGAAGCGGCGTCCGGAAGTTGTGGAAGTCTTCGACCGAGAAATCTATGGACGCATGCCGGCGCACACGCCTGGGGTTACTTGGACGGTTGTCACCACCAAAGAGGAAATGGTTGGCGGTACTCCGGCAAGCACCAAGAAACTCGTTGGCCGTGTCGACAACTCTTCCTATTCCCAAGTCTCGGTTGAAATTCAGTTGTCGCTTACGGTCCCCGCAAAGGCGACTGTACCTGTTCCGGTCGTGATGGAGCTTTCCATTTCGCCGGAAATTCTCGCCGCCATTCGCAAGCGGCTGACGGCGGAGCAAATCGCCAGCTTCGAAGGCCAAGGCCCCAGCTGGCACCAGCAGGTGCTGGAAAAGGGTTGGGCCTACGCCGAATACCTTCCGACCTCAGTGCAAGCGGATAACGGAGAAGGTCTGACCCAAGGAATCATCGGACTGGTCAACAAAGGCCAGCCGCGCAGTCTCGATGATTGGGGTGTGCTTCGGGCATGGGCTTGGGGAGCCAGCCGCGCGCTCGATTATTTTCAAACCGACAAGTCCGTGGACCCGAAGCAGGTCGGGATCGAGGGCCTCTCCCGTTATGGTAAAGCGGCGCTTGTCGCGATGGCTTACGACGCTCGTTTCGCTGTCGGCTTCATCGCTTCTTCTGGCGAAGGCGGGGCCAAAATTCTTCGCCGCAATTTCGGAGAACAGGTCGAAAACATCGCTTCTACCTCCGAATATCACTGGATGGCCGGCAACTTCTTGAAATATGCCGGTCCGCTCACGCCGAAAGACCTTCCGGTGGACGCCCACGAGCTCATCGCTTTGTGTGCGCCCCGCCCAGTTTTCATCAGCAGCGGTTCTCTCCAGGTGGAAGGCGGTTGGATCGACGCCAAGGGCATGTTCCTCGGCGCAGCCGGTGCTGGGCCGGTTTACAGGCTTCTTGGCAAAAAGGACTTGGGTACGAAGCAGTTTCCTGCGATGGAAACCGCGTTAACTCAAGGCGAGGTGGCCTTCCGGCAGCACACGGGCGGCCACACGGCCGGCCCAAACTGGCCGACTTTTCTCGAATGGGCGGGCCGCTACCTGAAGTCGCCGAAGTGATCTCCCTTGGGCTGGCCCTGCAGGAGTCCTAGTACATGCCCGTGCCTCTACAGTCTTTTACCTGCTAACAAACTTTTGACTATTGCGTCTGCACTTTCGGCGCTACTATCCAGGGTCGTTGGCGTTGTAACCTAATCCAATTTCGGCCATCTTCCGTTTTACCAGGTGAAGTCCAGCCCTCGCGAGACGCCGCGGAGCGCCACGGAACGCACGCAGCGATGAGGTCAGATCGAATTTCAATAACGAGCTTCGGGACGGGATGCCGTCTTGGGGGAAACATGTCGGTGAACTATAAGAGGAGAGAACTGTCATGACAAAGTCAAAGAAGGGCCTGATCGTCGGAGCGGCCATCGCTGGGCTGTTGGCGAGCGGCAACGCCGTCCAGGCATCGAACCTTCTGTCCGGCGTTCGCTCGGGGATCAGTGCCCAGGATCAGGGCAGTGATACCAAGACGGACAAGAAGGCGGCGAAGGACAAACACGCTTGTAAAGGCCAAAACTCCTGCAAGGGCAAGGGCGGCTGCAAGTCGAGCGACAACGGCTGCAAAGGCAAGAACTCTTGCAAGGGCAAGGGCGGCTGCCGTACCGACGGAAAGCCGATGGAAGAAGAGAAAAAGCCTTCCTAAGATCACCAGCCAGCCTTTTTTCGCGGAGGCCGGTGTGGTGCCGGCCTCTGCTTTCCTGACTTTGTCGCTACGGTTATGGCACGGCCGTTGCTGGCTGTGCGCCTTTCGAAAGAGCGCTTAGGCAACTGCGCCGGAGAGTTCAGTGCCCGCCAATCGTTTCAACGCCTTCACCAACTACGGCATCGGTATAGGGCTCCGTTCCCCGCATTACCACCACATCCTCACCCGCAAACCGGTTGTAGACTGGTTTGAAATCATTTCGGAAAATTTCATGATTGGCGGCGGCCGCCCGCTGCACCTGCTGGATCAGATCCTTGAACAATATCGGGTGGTGCAGCATGGCGTTTCGATGTACTTCGGCTCAGCGGACCGGATTGATCGCGAGCACTTGAAAAAATTGAAAGAACTCGTTAACCGCACCAAGACTCCCTGGCTCTCCGATCACCTCTGCTGGGGCAGCGTGGATGGCCGGTACACCCACGACCTTCTCCCGATGCCCTACACCTTTGAAGCCGCGAAGAAGACCGCGCAAAAGATCCGCGACGTCCGCGACTACCTCGAAGTCCCGATCGCTGTCGAAAACGTTAGCAGCTACGCCGAATTTCACGTCTCTGAAATGACCGAGTGGGAATTTCTCAACGAAGTCGTCGAGCGCGCCGACTGCGGCATTTTGCTTGACGTCAACAATATTTACGTCTCCTCGCAAAACCACAGTTTCGATCCGCTCGCGTACATCAACAGTGTGCCCGCCGAGCGGGTCGCGCAAATTCACATCGCCGGCCACTCCAAATACGAAAAATATATTCTCGACACACACGATCATCCGGTGATCGATCCGGTGTGGAGGCTCTACGACCGGGCGATTCAGCGTGTGGGCCACACGGCGACTTTGCTCGAGTGGGACGACAGCATTCCCAGCTTCCGCGAAGTACATAACGAAGCGCTCAAAGCGGGCCGTTTTCTCTTTAAGAGCGTCTTGGCCCGCGCGGTGTGAGGAGACATTGCCCATGAGCTTGCTCTCCATTCAGCGCGCAGTCGCGAAGGCGGTGATGCTGCCGCTCACGCCCGCGGAAAACATGCGCCGCCGCGCGCCCAATGGCGAGCCCATGCGGCGTTACGCCGCGCGCTTCATCAAGCCCAACGACCGCCTCACGTCGTTCGAGCGCCTGGAAATCTACAACCGCCAATACTGGTGGCGCCTGATGGCCAGCATGGCCGAAGATTTTCCCGGCCTGCAGGCGATCCTTGGCAATCAGAAATTCGAAGCGTTGTGCAAAGCCTATCTGGTCGATTGCCCATCGCGATCGTTCACTCTGCGCAATCTCGGGCGCGACTTGGAGCCCTGGCTGCGCAAACATCCGAGTTACGCCGGTTCGCGGCAGGCCATTGCGCTCGATATGGTTCGCCTCGAATGGGCCGACATCGAGGCCTTCGACGAAGCCGGCGACCCGCCGCTGAATCCCGCCGGAATTCCAAAGTCCGGCGGCGGCAAACTCCGGCTGCGCTTGCAGCCCTACATTCACATACTGAGTTTTCGATATCCGGTTGATTCCCTGGTTTTGGAAATCAAAAAGTTCAACGCCGACACGGAATTTCTGAGCAATGCGTTTCGGGAGCGCAAGAAACGCAAGAAGGTGCAGGCGGTCGCGAAGCTCAAGCCGAAAAGCATTCACCTCGCGGTTCATCGCGTGGACAATTCGGTCTATTTTCGCCGTCTGGACTCCGCTGAATTCGGCTTGCTGACCGCCATCCAGAAAGGTAAGACGCTCGGCCATGCCGTCAGTATGGTTTTCGGCAAGCGCGCCCTTGGCAATCCTGCGCAAGTCACCCACTGGTTCCAGAACTGGGCCAATCTCGGCTGGTTCTGCGCGGCGAAGAAAAAGTCGCGCGCACAGTGAAACTTTTTTGCGCACCGTGACTCTCAGGCAGGTATGAATACACTGAAAAAACTTCTCGGCCTCCACGATCGTGTATTCGCAATTATTTCTCGCCTGCATTCTCCATTCCTTCTTCTGGTCCGGCTGTACTGGGGCTGGCAGCTGGCGGAGAGCGGCTGGGGCAAGCTGCACAACCTCGCCAAGGTTACCGAGTTTTTTAGCACGCTCAATTTGCCGATGCCTGCCCAGATGGCTGTTTTCATCTCTTGCGTGGAGTTCTTTGGCGGCATCTTGTTTGCTCTTGGCCTCTTTTCGCGCATGATTTCGCTGGTCTTGGTCATCAATCTGCTTATGGCCTACATCACCGCCGACCGCGAAGCCTTTCTCTCTTTCATTTCCAACCCGGACAAATTTTCCGCCGCTGCTCCGTACGTTTTTCTGGTAGCGTCGTTAATTGTCTTGATCTTCGGCCCCGGAAAGTTTTGTGTCGACTACCTCCTTCGCCGCTTCGCCAACTTGCCAAACACCGCAGCGAAGGATTCCCTCGAATCCTGACGCAAGCCTATGGTGGATTCTTTGCTTGGTTGCGATGACCTTGTCCGTGGCTCCCCGACTCTCTGCACAGCGGACATTTACCATCGAATGCGGCACCTCGCGCATCGCTGCGTCTGTCGACGAAGGCCTTCAGCATCTCGCACCCGCACAGTTGAAACACTGGGTACAAAACGCTGCCGACGCCGTAGTCGCTTACTACGGCCGATTTCCCGTCCCCCATGTTGAACTTCATATCAGAGTGTCCGAACGCGCTGGCATCCACGGCGGCCGCACCTTTCCTGCGCCCGATGGCGGACGCGTCCGCATCCTTATTGGCCGCGGCACCACCGAATCGGACCTGGCAACGGATTGGATGCTCACGCACGAGTTGGTTCATCTTACTTTCCCGTCGGTAGCCGACGAGCATCACTGGATCGAAGAGGGGATCGCCACGTACGCCGAACCGATCGCGCGGGTCGAGGCCGGGCAGTTTGACCCGGCTCGCATGTGGTTTGAAGTCGTGCGTGATCTGCCAATGGGATTGCCACAATCCGGAGACGAAGGTCTCGATCACACCAACACTTGGGGACGCACTTACTGGGGTGGAGCGCTGTTCTGTTTTCTGGCGGACCTAGAAATTCGCAAGGAGACGAAAAACAAAAAAGGCTTGCAGGATGCGTTGCGCGGCATCCTCGAAGCCGGGGGCGACATCCGGCAGGATTGGGAGCTCAGCAAAGCGCTCGCAGCCGGTGACCGCTCCACGGGCACGACTGCTCTGGTCAGCTTGTATCGCCAGATGAAAGATCAGCCGCATCCGGTCGATCTCGACGCCCTCTGGAAGGAGCTCGGCATCTTGAAAGTCGGTGAAGCGGTTCAATTTCGTGACGACGCTCCGCTGGCGGCCATCCGAAAATCCATAGCTGCCGTCAGGAAATAGCAGTCTCACTTCATCGCTGGTTCGCGCGCTTCAGGTAGCTCATACCGAGCGCCGCCACCGCCGGGCACCCTAGCAGCTTTATTGTCCGATCCACATCCGCGCGCAGAATCTCCAGCGCGCGCGCCGCACCGGCTTGTCCGGCGGCTGCCATTCCGTAGGCATAAGCTCGTCCGATCAGCACCGCCCGCGCTCCGAGACACAGCGCCTTCACAATGTCGCTGCCCCGTCGTACGCCGCCATCCATCAGCACTTCCGCTTGACCCTTCAGCGCTTCGACCACTTCGGGCAAGGCGCGCAACGTGGCGTCCACGCAATCAAGTTGACGCCCACCATGATTTGAAACGACGACGGCCGAGGCGCCTTCATCCACCGATCGCCGTGCGTCGTCCCCGACCAGCACGCCCTTAATAATGATCGGCGCTTTCCACAGCTCTCGGATCCACTTCAAGTCTTCCCATGCCACCGCCGCGCGCGCCAGCGCCCGGCCCACATCCATCAGCGACATCGGCCCCTGCCCGGGAATAATGATGTTCTCGAGCTTCGGCAGGCCGCCGTCTTGCAGGAATCGAAACAGCCACTGCGGATGAGCCAGAATGTTGGGCATATAGGGCAGCTTGGCAAACAGCGATCCCGCAAACATCTCGTTCATTCCGTTGCGATGATCGCGTTCGCGCATTCCCGCCACAGGCGTATCCACTGTAACGACCAGCGCGTTGAAGCCCGCGTTGCGCGCCCGTTCGATCGCTCCTTCCGACGCAGCGCGCCCCCCGACCAAATAGAGTTGAAACCACGCCGGCCCTTTCGTCGCTGCGCGCACGTCTTCCAGCTTGTGTCCGGAAATCGTCGAGAGGCAGTAGCCCGTTCCCACAGCGCCGGCTGCAGCTGCAGCTGCGACTTCTCCACCTGGATGCATGACGCGGCTGTAGCCCACCGGTGCCAGAATCGCGGGAAACGAAATCTGCGTTCCCAGCACCGTTGTCCGCAAATCGTATTCGGGAAATTTCACCGCTTGCCGCGGACGAAAGGTCCACTCGTCAAACGCGCGGCAGTTTTCGCGCAGCGTTACCTCGTCGTCCGCGCCACCGTCTAGATAATCAAAAACGGCTTTCGGCAGTCGCTTCTGCGCCAGCGTCCGCAAATCCGCGATGTTTACCACTTTCGGCGAAGCTACGGATTTCGCTGCGCTCATCGCTCTCCTCGGAATCAAGTTGCGCGAGCCATACTACCGCATCGTTTCCTTAGAGTTGTAGTGGCAGGTCTTCCTGGTCCGGCTACTGCAGGCAGACCGTTCCTCTGCCTTCGCTTTCGGGTTTCTCTTATAATCTTGGGATGCTGACCGCTTCCGATCCCCACTCCATGCTCGCTGTGGCCATGGCCGAGGCACGCAAGGGCCTCGCCGAAGGCGGCATTCCTATCGGTGCGGCGATCTTCAATGCGCAGGGAGATCTTCTGGGCTCCGGCCGCAATCGCCGCGTGCAAAACGGCGACCCATCGCTGCACGGAGAAACCGACGCCTTCCGCAACGCCGGCCGTCAGCGCAGCTACCGCGCGCTGACCATAGTCACCACGCTCGCACCTTGTTGGTATTGCAGCGGCTTGATCCGCCAGTTCGCTTTTCCCCGCGTTATCGTGGGCGAATCCCGCACGTTCCAGGGGGGCATCGAGTGGCTCCGCTCGCTCAATGTCGAAGTCGTCGACCTCGACTCTCAGGAATGCGTTGATCTCCTGACCGGCTACATTCAGAAAAACCCTGCAGTCTGGAACGAAGACATCGGCGAAGAACACTGAGATGGATCAGTTTGGCCCGCGATAGCGCCGCAGGCGGGCCGCTAAGACCAGGAAGATCCCGGCAAACGCCAGCCCGAACCACAGTCCCGGCGTCGCCAAGAACACGCCGGGTGTTATGTGCATGTTTGGGTCCATCGGGAAGTTGGCCTGCATATTGCCGACCGCCTGACTGCCTCCGCCGAAGCGGTCTTGCAAAAAGTCAGTGAAATACGAAGTGTGAAAAGCGAACTTCTCGAAGATGCCGATCGCCACCGGCGGCAGCACGGCCCACAGAAAAGGCCCGCGGCGAGCCCAGGCCGAAATCAGCAGCAGCCAGGCATATAGCGGCGCGTACCAGAGCATATGCGCCGTCACAAGGTGGTAGAGCAGCATGAACATGGTTCGGAACAGCTGCAAGCGGTCCCAATAGGTTGCGATACTGAGGCCACTGGCCAGCAGAACCGTGCTATTCATGAGCAACATGATCACCTCCGTGACCACAGTGATTGCGAAAGCCATCACCGGCATTACCAAGAGTGGGATGCTCGCCTTCGCCAGCACAGCGGTGAGATCGGAAACCGGGAGCGACTTCCAGAAGAGGATGCTGCGATCGCGGCGCTCACCATAAAGCGCGTCGAGCGAGTAGAAGATACTTACGACGAAGGCTACGCCCATGATCAATCCCGCAGCGAAGTTGTAGTGCCGCGCAAGCAGGTCGCGCTGGTGCTCCGGGTCAAGTGCCATAGCGCTTCGCGCGGTATGCGGGAGAACAATCAGAGCGAAGATAGAACCGAGCACGATGGCGGCAGCGATGCCGAGCGGCGCCAGATAGACTGGGCGGTGCTCCCACAGCTCACTGCGCACCGACCAGTAGAAAGGCTTCATACGTGAAAGCGCCGCCGGCGGAATGAATCGCGACGCGAACGATTGCGGCATGGCTTGGGGTGGAGTTGTCATCGTGGCACTCCTTCATAACGGCTCTGAGCGCAGTCAGCTTGCGCCGCCCGGTTTTGATTGCCTAGAACAGCTACGAACAAATCGGCTATGCCCGGCGCGCGCACATCGCCGAGCGCGGCAAGTTGCTCGCGATCGACGCAGTCGAACAAAAAGACGCTGCGCCCGATCCCTTGCCGCTCGTACATCGGCTTCAGAGCCCGGGCTGCTGCGAGCCGTTCGGGATGCACGGTCACTTCGGTGTAGCGCGACTCCACGTCGTCCATGCTGCGATCGAACACGATTTGGCCGCGGTCGATGAACATCACATCGCTGAGCAAGTGCTCGATCTCTTCCACTTGATGGGTTGCTACCACGATCGTGCGTGTGCGATCGAAGTAGTCGTTCAGCAGGGCGTCGTAAAACTGCTTGCGATACAGGATGTCCAGCCCAATCGTCGGCTCGTCCAGCACCAGGAGCCGCGCGTCAATGGCCATCACCAGGGCCAGGTGCAGCTGGGTCACCATGCCCTTCGACAATTCGCGCACCTTGTTGTTTCGCCGGATCGTCGTTTTCTCGAGAAATCCTTCGGCTTTGGCGCGATCAAATCGCGGATGCACACCGGCGACATAATCCAACGCCTGTGAAACCCGCAGCCAGCGCGGCAGCACGGCTACATCGGCGATGAAGCAGACATCCCGCATGAGCAGATCGCGCTCACGCCATGGGTCGCGTCCGAGGACTCTGAGTTCTCCCTGATAGGGAGTGAGCCCAATCATCGCGTTCAGAGCGGTGGTCTTGCCGGCGCCATTGGGACCAATAAGGCCGACGATTCTTCCTTCTTCCACGCACAGGTTGACGCCGTCGAGAGCGATCGTGCTGCCGAAAGTCTTGCGCAAGCCGCGCGCTTCGATGCAAGGCATGGCTTTAGTTCTCCTTCTTTCCAGACTCAGGCGGCTTGGACTCGCCCGGCTTGGGCGGCTCGGCCGACGGACCGCTTGCGCCGTTTAGCAGCTCTTCTGTCTTCAGGCCCAACCGCTGAATGGTGGCGTAAATTCGCGGCCACTGTTCTTTCAGGAAATTAATCCGTTCGTTCTTCAGCAGCCGTTCGCGGGCCCCCGCGTTGATGAACATTCCCAGCCCCCGGCGGCTCTCGACCAAATCCTCGTCGGCCAGTTGCTGGTAAGCCTTCAGGACCGTGAGCGGATTCAGCCGGTACTCGGCCGCGACGTTGCGCACCGAGGGCAGCGGATCGCCCTCCTTGAGCACGCCGTCGAGAATCATCGCAACGACGCGGTCGCGGAGTTGGCGGTAAATCGGCTGACTGTCATTCCATTCACGGTCCATCCGGTTTTTCCAATTGACCTTAGGGAAGACGGCTTGGTCACTGCTCGCGCTTCAGGTCCATGTGCGCATGCACCGGCTTGTCGCCTGGCATCATATACGTCCAGTCCTCGATGTGGTGGTTGGCGTCAATAATGGTGAACACGGCGTGGTGCATGTGGCCGTACTGGGTGCCGCCGGCGACGTCCAGAAACTCGAATTCTACGGTCTTTCCATCCGGCGAAGTCCGTGCAACCATGCGTGGCCGGTTTCCGGCGTCGCAATAGTGGGTCAGCAGCAAGCGGTCGCTGTCCAGATAGAACATGGTGACCGGGTGATCGTACTTGGCCGGGTCGTCCGGTTTTCCAGCTTCTTTCATTTCATGTACCAGCGCGTTTCCCCGCGAAGTGACCCGCAGGGAGATCTGCATTGCTGTATCGCCGCTAAGCTCGGGCTGGGGCGGATCCACCGTCACATGGCCTTGCCAGGTACCCGCGACGGTTTTCAGCAGCGTGAAGGACTTTTGCCCCTCCGAAGGCGCGACTTTATCAGTGGCCTTGTGCATGTCGGACTGCGCAAAAGCCATTATGGGTACCGACATCAGAACCGAAAGTAGAAAACGATGGAACTTCATTGCAATGCTCCTTTAGCTTGCTCATCTCAGCGGTCCAAGTTAGACCGTATTAGTGTTATATCTATCTATAACACTAAAGCGTGTCAAGTGTTTTTTTGGATTGCAAGCCTTACCGCCCATTCCAGCAGTAGCGAGGCGGATCTAACTAACGTCGAATGAAGCACTTATAGGGAAGCAAAGGATCCCAGCGTCGCAGCGAATGCCAGCAGCGTTGAGTCCTCTCCTCGCTCGGCCGCCAGCTGCATACCCGCTCCCTCGGCCGAGGGCAAGGTGACAATGGGCGTTCCGGCAAGACTCAACGGCACCGTGTAGCGCAGGATCTTCTTGCGAGTTTCCGAGTGATCCTTTCCTACTTCCAACCGGCTCAACGGCGAACAGGGCAGCAGCAGAAAATCGTGTTCGCGGAATAGCGCAGCTACTTGTTCACGAAACTCCGCGTGCCGCGCTCGCTGCCTCTGCAACAGTTCCGCGCCGAGCGACGCTCCCCAAGCCAGGCGCTCCCCGATCGGCGGCGGAAATATCGAGAAGTCTCCACCGGTGCTGGCGGTGTGAATCGTCGCGGCTTCGCTAGCTTGAATCGGCGCGTAAATGGACATCGCATCGTCCCAGCCGATGGGTTCGAACGTCGAAAGTTCAGCGCCAGCCGCAGCCAACCGTTGCTGGCACCGTTCGAGAGCAGTTCCGACGGTTGCATCGCAATCGTGCAAGAAACTTTCCGCAATCACTCCGATACGCAGGCGCGACTGGCAAAACGGCGCAACGCTCAATCCAAATAGTCCTGCCGCGAGAAGCGGGCCATCGCGCAGATCGCGGAAAATCCAGCCGAGGGTATCGAACGTCGGCGAAAGATGGACGCCGCCCGCCCACAGTTTTCGATCCCATGCCAATCCGATCGAAGCGCGGTAGCCTGCCAATCCACAAAGCGCGGCAGGCAGGCGAATCGAACCACCGGTGTCGGTACCGATCGCCGCAACTGCTGAGCTTTCTTGCACGCTGGCCGCTCCGCCGCTGGTCGAACCGCCGGTCAACAACCCGGCATCGTCCGGCTGCAGGCAGTCACCGAAGTCGCGATTCTCTCCGGTGATTCCATACGCCAGCGGATGCAAATTTGTTTTGCCAATGATCACTGCACCCTGAGCCCGCAGCCTGGCGGCTACAGCGGAGTCTGCCGCGGGCGGATTTTTCTCAGCGTAGAAACGCGTTCCAACGGTGGTCACAAACCCTTCCAGGTCAAAACAATCTTTCAGCGAAACCGGCAGGCCGAACAGCGCAGCATTTTGGACGTCAGGCAGATTTTCGACGCGGCGAGCTTCCTCGAGGGTCCACTCCGGATTCAGTGCCAGATAAACGTTGCGCCCGGCGTTGCGATTGGCGCGTCCGAGCGCTTCTTCGGCAAGTTGCCGGGGCGTAGCTCCGCCCGACCGCAGTCTTCGCCCTATCTTCTGCAGTGGACTTTCTTCGCTGGTCATCGGGTCGCTTGAGGCCTGCTGAAGCTAGCGTCCGCTGGGCACAACCGTCGCGGCCTTTTCCGGCTTCCTCGTGAAGTCAACCATTTCCGTGCCGCTCTTCCCGCCGCCGGTATGCTTCCATTCTTGGGTCATGTGGTCCTTGTCCACGAGCGTCAGAACCAGACCGGTCATGTGGCCATCGTTCGGATTCTTCAGTCCGGTGACGCTTACCAAGTTGAAAGAATACCGATTCCCCTTGCCTTTGAGGATGTCGGTTCGCATCTCCGGCTGGTTTCCATAGCTGCAGTAGTGTTTGACTTGAATTCGGTTTCCGTCCGCGGAGTACATGGTGATCATTTCGGATTCGTTCGCGGGCTGGAGTCGTTCCATCAAGGCTGTTCCGCCAGCCACCAGTGTGTAAGTGATTTTCACCGGTCCGTTGCCGTTCTTGCCTTCCCATTCGCCTACCAGTGTTTTCAGCTGTTCAAAGGCGGCCTCGCCCACGGTCTTTTCATTCGCCGGCGTCCCCTTTGCCGTTCCGGTCACCAAGAGGAGAGCCCCCATCCAAGCAAACCTTTTTACGCGCATGCTTCCTCCAAACGTGACCCTCTCGCACTGCACACTAACCACCGTTGCTATCATCTTGCTCCCAAATCGCCTCAACATTCCACTGCTTCTGTCGTCGATCGTCCCGGTTATGGATCGCGCGATCAGGCCAGCGCCTGTTTCAGGTCAGCGATAAGGTCTTCGGCGTCTTCGAGGCCCACGGAAACGCGCACCGTTCCCGGAGTCACGCCGGCCAACTGGAGATCCTTTTCGCTCATGTTGTAGTGGGAACTGTAGATCGGCAGGACGACCAGAGATTCCACGCCGCCGAGACTGGCGGCGAGCAAAAACAGCTGTACGCGGTCGCAGAATCTTCGCGCCGCATTTAAGCCGCCTTTCAGATCGAAAGCCAGCATGGAGCCGAAATTCTTCATTTGCTTCTTGGCCAGCGAGTGGTCAGGATGCGACTTCAATCCGGGGTAATGCACGCGCGCAACTTTAGGATGTTTTTCCAGAAACGACGCGATGGCCATCGCGGTTTGGCATTGCCGCTCGACGCGCACCGCCATGGTTTTCATCCCGCGAATCAGCAGAAACGCCGCGCCCGGATCCATGGATCCACCGAGGTAGATCACGACGTGGCGGACCTGCTTCATCCAGCGGGCGCTGCCGGCTGCGGCGCCGGCGATAATATCCGAATGGCCCGCCAAGTATTTGGTCGCGCTGTGCACCACCATGTCGAAGCCCATGGCGATCGGATTTTGCAGCGCCGGCGTGGCGAAGGTGTTGTCAATAATCGAAACGAGCTTGTGTTTCTTGGCAAAGGCTAGAGCGTTGTCCAGGTTAACCAGACGGAGGGTCGGATTGGTCGGCGATTCGACATAAAGGACCTTGCTGCGTGGTGTAACCAGCGACTCGATGCCTTCGAGCGATGTAGGAACATGACGGGTGGTGATGCCCAGGTCCGGAAACATGTCGCGCATCAGCCGGTAGGTGCCACCGTAGAGCTGCGCGCTGGCGATCAATTCGTCACCTTGCTTCAGAACGCCCAGCAACGCCGACGAGATTGCTGCCATGCCACTGGCCGTCACCACTGCCGCTTCCGCGCCTTCGAGCGCGGCGATTTTTTTCTCGGCAATGGTCAGCGTCGGATTCCCATAGCGCGTGTAGATGTAGGCGCTGCTTTTTCCTTCGGCCCAGCGCTTCATTTCCCCGGTGGAAGAGAACGTAAAGGTCGAGGTACGGCTGATTTCAGTGCCCACGGCGCGGCCGACTCCGTGCTTCGGCGGCTCACCGGCGTGAACTGCCGTGGTCTGCGGTCCTACTTTGCGGCCGGCTGCTTTGCTTTTCATAGGGACCCATTTTGGAGAGCGATTCTACCGCGGCAAGCACCAAATTGGCGGAGTGCAGCCGGGAAGTTGCCGGGCGGGTCTTGAGGGTTGACAGAGCGGCTCTAAAGGCCAAAACTGATAGTGTCATGAATGACCTAATCCTGCTCGCAGCACTACGGGAAGGGCCGAAACACGGCTGGGCTCTCAAAAAGCTGGCTGGCTTTGTTTATGGCCCCGCCGGGATGCACAACAATCTGTTGTACCCGCTGCTCAGGAAGTTTGTGGCGGAGGGCTGGGTCCGGCGGCGCGAGGAGGCCGGGGAACGCGGGCAAACGCGAGCCGTCTACTCGCTGACAGCGCGTGGCGGCCAGGAGCTGATGCGCCGGTTGCGCGAGTTCGGAGCAAAGCAAGCTGCATCCAGCGTGGAATTTCGCCTCCGCGTCGGACTATTTGACTTGCTGGAGCCGGAAGCGCGCGAGCGAATCCTCACCGAGCGCGACCGCTGGCTGGCGGAGCGAGAGAAGCACTTTGCGTTTGTGGCCGAAAGCCTGAAAGCCATGGGGCCGGCGGAATGGGGACAGGAAGTGACGGCTTTTCTGGTAAACGAAGTTCGCCTCGAGCGCAAGTGGATCAAGGCCCTGGCGAGGAGGTCCGCCCGGTCTTTTGCTGGTGCCAAGGCGGCGGGCAAGGCCGTTCGGAGGTAATCGTGATGGTGTGGAGCGTATGGTTGCATCTGGGGTTGGCGGGTCGGGGAATCGGAGCCCAAGAGGCGTTCCACATCGCGCAACGCGCTTGGACGCTGTGGGGTCTCTGGTGGCTGGCGATGGCTTTTTTCAGCAAAGCCACCAAGCGCCGGGAGTCTGGGTTGCAGAGACTGGAGCATATCGTTCCTGTTACGGCGGGCTTCTTCCTGATTTTTCGTGAAGGAACGATCGCTAACTGGCTAGGGCGGCCGATTATTCCGGACAATGCAGCACTGATGGCGGGTTGCCTGGTGGTGACGATTGCGGGGTTGCTGTTCAGCGCGTGGGCGCGGCTGGCGCTCGGAGGAAACTGGAGCGGCAGTATCACCATTAAAGCCAATCACCAGTTGATTCGCCGCGGGCCGTACCGGTTTGTGCGGCATCCTATTTATACCGGAATGCTGACGGCGCTGCTCGGGACCGCGGTGACGCAGCGGCTGCTGAGCGCGCTGCTCGGATTCGCGATCGTGCTATTGGCTTTGTACCGCAAGGCCCGCCGGGAGGAAGCGTTCCTCGCCGCGGAGTTTGGCCAATCGTTTACCGAGCATCGCCAGCACACGGGAATGTTTTTGCCACGCGTTTGTGGACCAACGCCCGAATGAGCCTGAACGACTAACGGGCTCAAAGGATGCGGCTCGGTTATCGCACTCCACGAAGGGCGACACCAAGCAACCGACAAAGAACGGGTCTGAAGACCCGCCACTACAAAATCTAAGCTTCTTCTTCGACCAGTTGTTCGCCGTGGGGCTTGTGGGACGCAACGACTTTGTCCGCCAGTTCGTTGGGCACGTAATCGTAGTGCGAGTATTCCATGGAGTAACTCGCACGACCCTGGGTCTTCGACGTGAGGTCGGTCGCATAAGATAGCATTTCGGCGAGCGGTACCTGCGCTTTGATCACGACCGTATGGCCGCGAACTTCGCTGCCTTCTATGCGCCCGCGGCGGGAGCTGAGGTCCCCCATCAGGTCGCCCGAGAATTGATCGGGCGCATAGACTTCGACGCGCATGACCGGTTCGAGCAGCACGGGGCGAGCGGCCTTCATCGCTTCCTTGAAGGCCAGCGAGCCGGCGATCTTGAACGCTATATCCGACGAATCGACGTCGTGATACTTGCCATCGTAGAGGATGGCTTTGAAGTCGGTCATAGGGAAGCCGGCGAGGAAACCGCGGGCGGCAGCTTCGCGAATACCGCGTTCGACCGACGGAATCCAGTTTTTCGGGATGGCTCCGCCGAAAATGTCGTCGACAAATTCGATTCCCTTGTTGCGATCGGCGGGTTCGAACTTGACCCGGCAAACCCCAAACTGGCCGTGGCCACCGGACTGTTTCTTGTGTTTTCCCTCGACATCGGCGCGGCCGCGAATGGTTTCGCGATAGGGAACCTTGGGCGGCTTCAGCGTGAGGTCGACGTGGTATCGCTTGTGCAGCTTGGCGACGACAACTTCAATGTGCTGCTGTCCCGAGCCGGCGAGCAAAAACTCCTTGGTTTGCGGATCGCGAGAGAAGCGCAGGGACGAATCTTCCTCGAGGATTTTGTGGATGGCGACGCCGATTTTGTCTTCGTCGGCGCGGGTTTTTGGTTCCACGGCGAAGGTAATGGCCGGCTCGGGAATCTGCGCCGGGCGATAAAAAACGGGCGAGTTTTTGTCGCCGAGCGTGTCTCCGGTCATGGTGTCTTTCAGCTTGGTGATGGCGCCGATATCCCCGGCGTGCAGTTCGCCCACTTCGGTGAGCGTTTTGCCCTGCACCACTTGAGTGTGCTGCATGCGTTCCTGCGTGCCGCGGACAAAATTGGTGATGGTGGCGTCGTTCTTCAGCACGCCGCCTTTTACTTTGAAGTAGTTGATGCGGCCGGCGAACGGATCCGCAAGGGTCTTGAAGACGAAAAGCGAGAGCGGCTGCGCATCATCGTACTTGCGATCCACTCGATTGCCTTTGCCGCCGGGTTCGGTGTAGCCCTCTTCGGCATGCTCGTCCGGATGAGGAAAAACGTCAGCCAGGAAAGTCAGCAGGCTGCCGTTGCCGATGTTGTGCAGCGCGGAGATCATCAGCACCGGAACGATCTTTTCAGCAACGATGGCTTTGCGAACTCCGGGAATTAGATCCTCGATGGGAATCGTGCCTTCGCGGAAGAATTCCTCCATCAGCTCGTCATCGCCTTCAGCAACCATTTCCACCAGGCGCTCGTGCGCTTCCTTGGCGTCGTCAGCCAGCGCGGCAGGAATCGCTTCAATCTTGGGTTTTCCATCGCCATCCGGCGTGTACATGTGGGCCTTCATTTGCACTAAATCAATCACCCCGCGGAAGCCGCGCTCGGAACCGATGGGTAGTTGCAGAGCTACCACGCTTCGGCCAAACGCTTGCGTCAGTGATTCCATGGCGCGCTCAAAGCTGGAGAGCTCGCGGTCCATCCAGGTGAGAACGAAGGCCCGCGGAATGTCGTACTCGAGGCAAAAATCCCAATCTTTTTCGGTAGTAACTTGCGCTCCGACGTGCGCGTCAACGCAGATGAGCGCGCAATCCGCTGCAATCA
The DNA here is from genome assembly GCA_964594885.1 of uncultured Acidobacteriaceae bacterium. Lineage (GTDB taxonomy): Bacteria > Acidobacteriota > Terriglobia > Acidiferrales > UBA7541 > Acidiferrum. The sequence goes on along the minus strand of CAZQOB010000005.1, from coordinate 88,089 downwards.
GAGAAGCCTTCGTTTCATTGATGAAAGTGCCGTAGCCGGGAAGATCGAGGAGATTGACTTTTACATTGGAGCCGGAGCACAGAGTGCAGGGCCATTCGGCATGCGCGAGTCCGGTTTGGGTGGAGATTTTCCTGGCGATCTCTTCTTCATCAAAGTCGGTGGTGCTGGTGCCTTCAGCAACTTTTCCCCAGCGCGGAGTCATGCCCGCGGTGAAGAGCAACGACGACACCAGTTGCGTCTTTCCGGTGCCGCCGTGACCTACAATGCCAACGTTGCGGATGTCCTTGGTTTGATAGATTTTCATGCAGATCTCCGATTCTGCGCTGCGAAGCGCGCAGGTGCGGTCCGTCCCTGTCTAGATGGCAGGCGCGGGCCTGCGCCTGGTGAGCTAAAAAGCTGGGGAAAGAGAACGTGGCCTGAACCCCTCGGTCCCGGCGAAGCCAAATACGTTATTCCGCGCGCGACGGGGCGAAGGTGAGTCGAAAAATCCCCTGGTCCGTTCTCCTCGTTGGACCTGGCGCTCCGGGCGCCAAGCCCGCGGCGGATGCTAACACAGAGGCTGGCGCATGCCAATCCAGTTAAGCCAGGCCGGTAGGGAGTTCTGAACCGGCAAACCGCATCATGGGCTCGGATTTGATACCTGCCAGATCTTCATCCAAGTATTCCTAACTTTCGGTACTCTCCTTGGCGACAGAAGCCTTGTGGTTATAGCCGCAACAGGCAAGCACTGGTAGACGGGGATATTTCGGAAAACGCTGGTCGGTCTTGCTGAGCTGGCAGAGCAGAAAAGTGGAACCCTTGCTGGATTCAATTTTCGCGGCGTGCCGGCAAGTTAGACAGAGGCCGATGGCAGGCTTGGAGTCGGGCGGTTCCATCCTCAATCCGTAGGCAGTGAACGCTGGGAAATCCAGTTGCCAGATTCGCGAAGACGCCAGGAGCAAGCTGCTAGGCTTGGTCTAAGGCGTTCCATGTGCACCGGCTTTCATTATGTGCGCCAACTTATGTTCTCGGCAATGTTGGCCTGCCTTCTCGCGTTTGGGTGCGGGGGAGCCGACGCCCAGGCGCCGGGCGGCGGCGCCGGCCAGAGCCCTGCGGCCGACGAGTCTACATCCGATTCCAACACCGAAATCACGGCCGTTCCGAACCGCCCAACCTTCTCCACGACTGCTGAATCGGTCGAACCCGGAGTCTTTGAAGTCGAGTACGGGCTGGAGGCAGCTGAGGGCCATCAGAACGTCAACGGCCTGTTAAAGCTGGGCGCCACGAAGAATCTAGAATTGCGATTCGCGAACAATCCGATCGAGCGTGACCGCGGCATTGCCGGACGCGGCGATTCCGGCGCCGGATTCAAGTATAAAGTCTTTCCGCAGCAAAGCTGGAAGCCGACATTTTCGGTCTTGTACAATTTCACGATTCCTACGGCCACGGCGAACGTCGGCGCCGGAGCTTCCGGACATTCGTTGGGACTTCTGCTGAGCAAGGACTTTGGCCAGCATCATGTAGATTTTAACGAGTCGGCGCAATGGCTGGGGCGGTCGAACAGCAGTGGCTTTGACCGTCATTATTTTACGGCGCTGGCCTACTCTCGTCCGCTCCGCGGAAAGTGGGGTTTCACTGGCGAACTCGCCGGCTTCAGCAGAGCCAATGCAACGATCGCGGCGACCATGACGGTGATGGGCGCGGCAACCTACAACCTGTCGTCGAGATGCGTGCTGGATGCGGGGGTGTACATCGCGGCGTACGGCCAACTTCCGCGAGCCACTTTCTTCAGCGGCGTCACCTATTCCGTCGCCGACCTTTATCACCGCCCCCGAGGCCACGGCAAGCGCGGTCACTGAGGCTCCGCTTCTCTCCTCCGTTGGGACCGGAGGGCTCGGTGGCGAGGGACTAGGCACTGGAGGTTGGTCCATGACCGCTAACGAGCTGGGGAGAGTTCAGACGGCGGTCAGAAAGGAACCATCCGGCTTCACGTAGCCGTAGGCCATGCGCGGCGTATTAAAGGCGAATACCGGATGGCCCTCAGAATCGAGCAGGATCAGCCCGCCGGTGCCTCGGCCACGGTTCGCAAGTAGATCGACGGCACTCTGCGCTGCTCGCGGCCCCGGAGTTTGCGGGTGGCGCAGAAAATCCACGGCGCTTTTGGCCATGACCACCTTCATGATGGCTTCGCCGTAGCCGGTGCAGGAGGCTCCGCCAGCCGTCACGTCTGCGTAGCAACCGCAGCCAATCAAGGGAGAGTCTCCGACTCGGCCGGGAAGTTTGCAGCAGGTGCCGCCGGTGGAAGTCGCTGCGAAGAGGCGGCCACGGCGATCGATGGCCACAGCTCCGACCGTGCCTTGTTCGTGTCCTCGATGATGCTCTGCGGCATGTTCATCGGCACGACAGCGCAGGTAAGCATTCAATTCCGCTTCGCTGATCAATTCAGCCGGATCGCAAAGTTCAATGCCGGAGAATTTTGCGAAGCGCTCGGCCCCTTCCGCGACGAGCATCATATGCGGGCACTTCTCCAGAACGTTTCGCGCAAGCCGGACCGGATTCTTGATGCGCTGCAGTCCTGCGGCAGCACCGGCGCGCAAGGACTGTCCATCCATGACGATGGCATCACACTCGACGCGGCCATCCAGGTTGAGGTGGGAGCCGTAACCCGCGTCAAAGACCGGGTCATCTTCAAGCACCATGATGGCGGCTTCGATGGCGTCGAGCGCGTAGCCGCCTGAACAGAGAATCTTCCAGCCGGCTGCCAACGCCGCGGCACAACCTTCTTTGCAGGCATCGATCGCTTCGTCGGGAATGTCCCAAGCGCCGCCGTGAACAATCAGCGAGGGTTTCATCGCGAAGGAATTGTACGGCAGAAATCGCGGCGCGCGGCAAATCCAGCGTCAGACGAAAAGGTCAATGAAGAACAGAAGCAAACCAATCGAGAGCAAAATCGTGCCGCGGTTGATGCGCCGGCGGGAGTGGCGGGCCAGACGGCGGATGAAGCCCGTAGGTTCGGCCTTGCAGGCGACCTCCTCCCGCAAGCCATGAAACCGGATGGAAAGCGCGTGGCGAACTAGGCTGCGCCGAACCGCGCCGAATTCATCGTTGACCCACACGGGTACATCCGAATGATTCCTCCAGAGGAGAACAGCGCCGCTGACGAACACCGCATACCCGAGAATGGCCAGCAAACCCAGCGCCGAGCCGGCACCCAAAAACATAGACTCACCTGATCCCATCAAATGCTACTACAAAATGAAACGGCTGGAGGGCCTGTCCGGTTACTCGAGCTCGTGAATCGTCTGAAGCTTGACGACCTCGAACTCCTTCGCGCCCGCTGGGGTAGCTACCTTCACCTCGTCGCCGACTCTGCGGTTCAGAAGCGCGCGCCCAATTGGCGACGTGGTCGAGATCAGCCCCTTTTCGGCGTCGGCCTCTTCGCTGCTGACCAGCTTGTACTCGATCTCGACGTCCTTTTTCACGTCCAGCACCACGATCCTAGACCCAAAGCCGGAGCGATCGGTTGGGATGTTGCTGAGATTGAGCATCCCCAAGTCGCCGAGCCGCTTTTTGAGCTGACCGATACGCGCGTTGACAAACCCCTGCCGCTCCTTGGCGTACTTATATTCCGCGTTTTCGGAGAGATCGCCGTGCGCCCGGGCGACAGCGATTTCCTTGGGGAGCTCGACGCTGAGTTCGTGCTCGAGCTCGTCGATCTCTTCTTGCAGCTTCTGCTTAATCCTTGCAATCGGATCGGACATGCACCTTCACCTGGCGGTTCGATCGGATCTTTACTCTCGAATTGCCCGCCATAAAAAGATTCGCGGGGGAGGGAAAGCCGGCCGCCCCCGCGCACCGATAAGTATAGACGCGAGGAATTTGCGGGAACAAGCCCCGTTTTGCGGGTTCAGCGGACTTCGACCCGGACCTGCTGGGAGATGGATTGGCCATCCGCGCCAGTCGCGGTAAGCGTGTAAGTGGTTGTTTTCGCCGGCTTTACATCAACACAAAGGCTGTGCGAAGGCCAGACGGGATTGCTTTGCGGCTCCAGCGTTATTGATTTTGCGTTGGCAACGCCAAAGCAGACCTGGGCGGTCTCCCCGCGCCGGATCTTCGGCGGGGCATACAGCATCTGAATCGCCAGCTCATTGCCGCCAAGCTGTTCAATCGCGACCCGGTCGGCTTCTCGTTGCTTCTTGGCTTGAGCTTCGCGAGCTTGTTGGTCGTAGGCCCGGTTCGACTCGCGCCTTCGATAAAGGACCCATCCCACATAAAGCGCGACAGCCAGAATCGCCACGATGGAATAGAGGAAAGGATTCTTAAGCAGGCTTTTTCCCGGCTGCGGATTTACCAGAGGCATCCATGGCTCACGGCTGCCGCGGTCCGGCAGCTATTCAAAAATAGATGCTCGAGGGCGTCAGGTAAATGAAAATCGCCGCCGAGCGCGAACGGGCATTTTCCCCTTGCACGGTCTGGTGGTTCTGCCAAACTCGCGGCGTTCCTTTCATTAACACAACTTGAACCGCTGCGAGGCACTTCGATGAAGCAGTTACGATTGGTCCTGCTCGGGATCGCCCTGATTCAGATGACCCATCTGGTTGCGGCCCAGCCGTCAGTCGCGGCTAACGATTCGCTGGACAGGCTGGCCGACGATTTTTGGAAATGGCGGGCGGCAACGCAACCGTATTCGGCGGACGACATTCCGCGCATTGAGCGGCCAGGAGGCAAGCGGGACTGGCCGCGCGCAGAAATCGAGAGACAGCGGGCGGCCTTGGCGCAATTTGAAGAGCGCTGGAAGAAGTTGCAGGATTCCTCCGCTACGCGGCCGAAGCAAGTGGACTACCGGCTGATGGGCTCAGCGCTTTCACGGGTCCGCTGGGAACTTGATTTCAATCCGCGGTGGCAGCGCGATCCCAATTTCTATATCGAGCAAACGTTGACGCCTTTAGTTGAGGCACTGGATGTGCCCGCACCGTTCCCACAAAACAGCAGCGAGGAATTGCTCACGCGCATCCGCAACATTCCATCCATTCTCCAGGACGCGGAGAGCAACCTGCAAAATCCTCCGGCACCTTTCAGCAAAGTCGCGGTCGCTGCCCTCGGTGGCATCAAAGCCAAACTGCAAGGTATGACCGCATCGCTGGCGCCTGTGACTACGCTGAAAGCAGGCGAGCTTGCTCCATCCCTCTCTGAAGCGGGCACGGCTCTGGAACAGTACCGCTCCTGGCTGCAGAAAAAACTTCCCAGCCTCCCGGACGAGACGGCTCTTGGCCCGCAAGCCTACAACTTCTTCCTGAAGAACGTAGCCTTGCTGCCATACACCCCGGAACAGTTGCTGGACTTAAGCCGCGCGGAATGGGCCCGCTGCGTAGCGTTTGAAACCTACGAAGAAGGGCGCGACAAAAATGTCCCACCGCTGCAGATTTTTCCCGACACCGAGACCTGGATTCGCACAGCAGCAGCCGATGAAGCCGCGATCCGGGCCTTTCTGGAAACCAACAACATTCTTTCCGTGCCGGCCGGAGTCAAACGCTACACGCTGCGGCCAATGCCCGACTATTTGAAAGCAGTGAGCTCGTTTGGCGAAACCGACGATCTGACCGGCCCTTCGCGCCTAAGCGACGACGGGACTCGCTACGTTGAAAAACCATCCGAAAACTTGGGCTTTTTCTGGCTGGCGACGGCGCAAGACCCGCGCCCCATCACCGTGCACGAGGGCATGCCGGGACATTACTTTCAACTCGCCGTTTCCTGGCGCAATCCGGATCCGATTCGCCGCCACTATTACGATTCCGGCGCCAACGAAGGCATTGGCTTCTATGCCGAGGAAATGATGCTGCAGGCGGGGCTCTTCGACAACAGCCCGCACACCCGGGAGATCATCTATCACTTCATGCGCTTGCGGGCATTGCGTGTCGAAGTGGACGTGAAGCTGGCTTTGGGTCAGTTCACATTGCAACAGGCCGCCGAATACCTCGAGAGCAAAGTTCCGATGGACCGGCAAACCGCGTGGTCTGAGGCCATTGGCTTCGCTACCGCGCCCGGGCAGGCCATATCCTACCAGGTCGGCAAGATCGAGATCCTGGAATTGCTGGCGGACGCCCGTCGGCTGCAGGGCGACAAGTTCACCCTGCGCAAGTTTCATGATTTCCTGTGGAGCAACGGCAACGTGCCAATTGCCTTACAGCGCTGGGAACTGCTGGGTTTGCAATAGTCCGGATGAATCCAGGCGCGGGCAGAAGCCAAGCTTTCCTACCGTGCCTGTTGCGATAGTAAAGCGTTGCTTTATAATCTCGCCTCTTGAACGATGCCCACCGAACCCACTCTCGCACCAGGCGAAACCTACTCCGTTGCAGTCGTCATCCACGATGCCTCTCTGTTTCCAGAGATGCGGCGGGGCCTTCTGCCCGGATTTCGCGCAACCCTCGCGGATAACGAAAACGCGATCAAAAACGCGGTGGAGAACCCGGCGCTGCAGTCGATGCTCTTTGATCTGGACAGTATTGGTGAGGGGGCACGCGACGGCGTCGAGGTATTGCAAGAGATTCGTGCCATTCGCGACGACCTGGTGCTGGTAGCGATGACCCGGTCGCGGGAACACAACCTCTCGCTTCGCGCCGGGCAGGCCGGTGCCGATGATTTTGTGCTCGCGCCAGTGAACTATGAAGAACTGCAGGCCCTTTTGGTGCGGGCGATTGAAAAGCGCATTTTGGAGCGCGAAGGCCGCCGCGTCGTCCAGCAGGCCGAAAGCAAATCCTCGTTTTGCTCGATGATCGGCACGAGCGCGGTAATGCAGAGGCTCTACCAGACGATTCAATCCGTGGCAGAGAGCAACACCACGGTGGTCTTGCGCGGAGAGAGCGGCACCGGCAAGGAGCTCATCGCCACGGCGATCGTACAGTGCAGCGAGCGCGCAATCGAGCCGTACATTTGCCTGAACTGCTCGGCGCTGCCGGAATCGCTGATCGAATCCGAACTTTTCGGTTACGAAAAGGGAGCATTTACCGGAGCCGATTCCGCGAAGCCGGGGCTGATCGAGTCCGCACAAAACGGCACGCTTTTCCTAGACGAAATCACGACCCTGAACCCGGCGTTGCAGACCAAGCTGCTCCGGGTGTTGCAGGAGCGGACCGTCCAGCGGATTGGCGGCCGGTCCACTCGTAAAATTGACTTCCGGCTCGTTTGCGCCACCAACGACGATCTCGAAGATCTGGTTCAAAAAGGACGCTTCCGGGAAGACCTCTATTACCGGATCAATGTGGTGCCGATCGCCGTCCCGCCCTTACGCGAGCGCGAAGGCGACGTCCCGCTGCTGCTAGATCACTTCCTGAGGATCTATTGCGCGGCTTCAAAAAAGCCCCTGAAGAGCGTTCAGCCCGACGCCCTGGAGATCTTGGAAGAGTATCCTTGGCCGGGCAACGTCCGGGAACTGGAGAATTTGGTCCAACGTCTGGTCGTGACGGTCAGCGGTCCGACCATTACCGCTGAGAACCTTCCGCAAAACGTGCTGCGGCACAGCGCCACCGGCCAGGAAACCATCCTGATCCCCGAAGAAGGCGTTAACTTTGACGCCGAAATGGAGCGAATCGAGATCGCATACCTGACCGCTGCGCTGCGCCGTACTGGCGGAAGGAAGAGCGCCGCCGCCGGACTCCTGCAGATGGATGGGCAGCGGATGAAATACCTGTGCCGCAAGCACAAACTGTAGGTGGTCAAATATTAACCCTGCACAGGTTAATTTTTTACCGGACCGGCCGAAGTCCTGGCTCCTTCTACGGCTCTGGGCCGACGCGCTGCCGATACGGATGCCCGAATAAAGCATTGAAACGCTTGCAGTTGAATTCGGCTCGCCTTTTTGCGATCCGCAGATTGCCTCTTGGCACCTGCATTGCACTGCGGTACAAGACCCTAGGTCAAGACCACGGAAGGAGCCGTCAAATGTCCACCACGAAAAAGTCCCTGATCAGCGCTAAGAAGGTTTCCAGCAAAAAGGCCGAAGTAAGCGGCAAGACCAAGGGCCAGCAAGTCAATTCGATGACCCTCGGCCAGGCCAAAATGCCGTCCGCTCGGATGGCCGTCAGCGCCCGGAAGGCAAGCAGCCCAGGGATCAGACTCCCCAACCACAATCAAACTCTTCGGTAGCAGCCGCAGTTTGGTCGAGGCCACTGACACCCAAGCTTCGTGGCGGATGGTACCCGCCACGAAGCTTTTTCATGCCAGGGAGCCGCCGTGCGAATTGATTCTTTGCTGGAGCAGGGTTCAGCACGTCTAACCTCAGGCCATCACGACGAGGCCAGACGGCTTTTTTTGCGTGCCAAGGCACTGACCCTAAAGACGGCGGGCCCGAACAGCCCGGAGATGGCAGCTGTCCTCAACGGCTTAGGTATGCATGGCAAGTACACCGGGAGGTTTGCGGAGGCCCGAAGAAACTATGAACGCGCCTTGGCGATTGCCAAGCGCGTTTTTCCACACGACACTCCTGAATTTGCAACCCTTTACCACAATCTCGGAGGTTTGGAACACGCTCGCCGGCGATTCGCGCGAGCCGAGCCTTGGGCCCGCCGCTCGGTTAAGGTCCGTGAAAAAGCGCTCGGCAGTGGCCATCCTGACGTGGCGGCAGACCTGGCAGCGTTAGCGGCAATCCTCGATGGACGCCGCAAATACCGCGATGCCGAGAAATTCTACCGCAGGGCCCTGCGCATTTTTCGGCGGGCCTATGGCTCGTCGCACACCGAAATTGCGCTGACTCAGGGCAACCTCGCGGCGAATCAGCAGGCGCAGGGCAAGCGGCGCTCCGCCGAGAAGACTTACAAACTGGCTCTGGTCTTGACCGCCAAGCTCCTCGGACCAAACAGCGTGGACGTAGCCATTGTGCGTAACAACCTCGGGCAACTTCTGCTCGAAACCGACCGCTGCGGCCTGGCCGTCCGGGAATTGAGGGCGGCCCTGAAGATCCTGCAAAAACGCTTGTCGCGACGCCACCCCCACATCAGTCGCTGTCGCCAGAATCTGCGGCAAGCAGCCAAAGCCTGCGAAAAACTTGCTCCGGATGCCTGAGGCCGGTTAAATTTTAACCTATTGGCGGTGATTTTTTGACCCCAGACGACTTTTTCAACCCGGTCGCGGGTTTGCCCACCGTCATTTGCACGCTTAAAGCCTTTGCTTTCAATGCGAATCCGGGACCGCGCCACCGCAGCGGGGTTTGGCACGATTCCTGCTTTACCCAGACTCGTCCGGGAAAAACAAGAAACTCGAAAAAAACAGGAGCACATCATGTCCATCCAGAAGAAATCCTTGATCAGCACTTTGAAGGCCGCCAAGAAGGCCAACGTGGCCAGCGCTCCGGAAGCGGACGCCAAGGGTGGCAAGGTCAGCTCGATGAAAGTTCCGTTCGCCAAGAACGCCGTTAACTCATTCAAGGTCCCCTATCTCAAGGCCGTCAGCACCAAGAAGGTCGGCCACGCGAAGCAAGTCCTCAGCGGCAAGAACGTCGGCCACGCCAAGAACCTCGGATAACGATCAGGTTTTTTGCAAGCGCAATACAACAAGAGAGGCGAGGTGGCGCCCAGCCCATCTCGCCTCTTTTTGCTTTTCGGTGCTGCCTTTTACCAGATCTTGCGCCCCAAAATCATGTGCAACGACTCCCAACCGAGCCCGGCCAGACTCCGGCGCGCCCCGTAGATTCTCGCTACGCCTTTCATGCCGGGCCGGAGTTCTCTAGTCGCGTTCCAAATCGGCAAATCCACCACGTAAAACTGCGGCGGATGCAGCCCCTTGAACTTCGTCGTGTCGATCAAGGAAGGATCGCTGGCCTGCGCCGCAGGAGTTATCGCCGCCGCGTGTGAGTTCCACAAGGCAGCTACACCCTCCACTTGCAGCTTGGCCGCAGCCCCGGCGCGAACCTTATACATGTCATATTCCGAAATGTAAATGCGAGCGCGCAGCTGCCGCGGATCCGCAACCTGCAGAATTTCAGTTCCAGCGGTCAGGTAGGCTCCGACTCGGTCCTTGGGACTTGCGGTGAGAATCGTGCCGGCGATGGGACTGGAAATCTCCAACTTCGCCGCCTTCAAAGACGCCTGCTCGGCCCTGATTTGCGTGCTGTTGCGTTCCTGCAGCGCCGCACCAAGATTCTCGTAGCGAAGCGCTGCGGACGCTGCGCGATCAGCCGCGATAACGTACTCTGCGTGCGCCTCCTCGCTCTCCAATTGCAGCGGCAAATTCCGCAAGCGCGCCAGCTTCTGACCCGCGGAGACAGGCGCGCCCTCATTGACGTAGAGATCCTCAAGTACCCCTGGAACCGCGGCCCGAATGACCGCCGGATTCTCCGGCTCCAAAACAAAAGCTCCTTGCGTCGATTCATGTCGCAGCGGAAGCAGCAGAAAGATCGCGATCCCCGCCGCCGCCAGTCGCGCTCGATGCGACGTCAGCCACAGGCGAACGCGATCTTTTTTGTCCAAATATACGAGTTTCATAAAGTTCCCCAGCAAACGGATGCGAGACTTAAAAACCAGCAGCGCCACTCCATACTCGGGAATAAAGGCCCAATCCGGATTGAAATTCCTCGAAACGTTGCCCGCGAAGCGCGCAACCACGTAAAGAACCGTATAGCTGTAAGCGCCCGACAAAATGGCGTAGATGGCAAATCCCAGACGGCGGCGCTTCGGCACGTACGGCGCTTCTACCGGCAAGTGCCAGAGGTGCCGTCGCACCCACGCCGACAAAAAGGCCGTCGAATCTTCCTTGAGCTCCGGTATACCGATGATTTCGCAGAGCATGTGGTACCCGTCGAGCTTCATCAGCGGATTCCAGTTGACGATCAGCGAGACGATCCCGGTGAGCATCATCATGAAGTAGGCCCCTTCATGAATCACCGACCCCGGCGCCGTGAGCCACCACACCGGCGTGGCGATGGAACACACCATCAGCTCCGCCCAAATGCCGGCCAGCGCGATGACCAGACGCCCCGTGCGGTCGCCCATTACCGCGCCCTCCGTGGTGTCGGTATAAAAGGCGGGGGTGAGAAAAATCAGCGCGAAACCCATGGCCGTCACCCGGCCCCCGACGTGCTTGCAGGCGTGCGCGTGTGCGTATTCGTGCACGGCCACAACAAACATCCCCATCAAGTAAAGAATCACAATGTCGCCGAAAGTCTTGTCGGTGAAGTTGTAAAACTGCGCAGTGTCGCGCCCGATTTCAGACCAATGGCTGATGGTAATTCCCGCCGTGAACAGGAATGCCAGCGTCGTCGCGGCTGTAAACCAGCGAGTGTAAATGAATTTGGTTTTTGAGTAGAGCCAGGTCAGTCCACGATCCGGGTTGAAGGCCGGAAATACAATCATGGACAGATCGGAAAATTTACTTTTGGCCTTGAGATTCTTGCGGCGTTCTTCCTTGCTCTGCAGCAGCAGCAGAACGTTTTTTTCCTGCGCCGTCCGGTACCAAAAACCGGCATTTTCCAGGTTAGCGGAAAACTCGGAGACTGACTGCTCGTCATAGAGCTGGCCGCTTTGCCGCGAATACAGCTCGGCAATTTCAGGGGCGGTCCGATTTCCATCAAACAACTGCGCCAGCCCCCACTGTTGCGGCGTAAGCTTAAACATGTAGCCGGAACCGGGCGTGTACACCCGCACCACCGGCACTCCGTCTTCAATGTGTTCGCGAAAAGTGACTTTTGGATCCAGGCGCGGCGTGCGCTGCGACACGGCACGCGCCGGAATTTCCGGCAGAGCTACGTCCAGCGCTCGGGTGAGGTTCATGGAACTCTAGTGCGCGTTTTCAATCTTCAGACTCGCCGTCATGCCCGGCCGCAGACCGCCCCGGTCGCCGGTCAGTTCCACCAGCACCTCGAACGTTCCGCTGGAGGGATCAACCACGGGACTGATCTCTTTGACTCGCGCCTTATGTTTTTCCGCCGCCGCATCGGGCGAAGCAACTTCAAATTGCTGGCCGGAATGGATGTGGCCAAACCACTTCTCAGGCAACGTGAATCGCATCAACAGCGGGGCTTCCGCCGTGAGCCAGAAAAGCCGGTCGCCTTTGGCAATGGCCTGGCCCTCGCGGGCGTAGCGGCGCGCAATCAAGCCTTCGAAAGGCGCCGTGATGCGTGTCTTTTCCAGTTCCAGTTCCAGCGCCCGCTCTTCCTGGTGCGAAGTATTCAGTAATTCCTGCACCCGCTGAATGTCCCACTGGTCGGACTCAGCTTTATACCGTGCGTGTTCCAGCTGCTCCTGCGAAGTCAGTCCCAAGTCCCAAAGATGCTGCTGGCGAACATAGTCCGCCTTCAGAACTTCAGCTTCGGACTGCCAGTTTTTCAAATCCGCTGCGACACTGCGCGATTTGGCGCGTGCCGCTTCCAGATTTGCCGTCATTTGCTGATCGTCCAGCCGCGCCAGCACCGTTCCTGCCTTGACTCGCGCCGGCGCATCAAAAAACACCTTGGCAACTACGCCGTCACGCTGCGCGGTGACGTCCACTTGATGCTCAACGATCAACGGCCCGGTCACAGTAAACGGTTCGTCGCCGAGCGCAGAGGGCGCCGCCGTTGCGCCCGCAGTTGGATTCGCCGGCACGGTCGCTGCTTCCGGCCGGCTATCGCCGCAGCCCGAGTACAGCACCGCGCCACTACAGACAAACAAGACCAGTACATTGTGGCCGATCATAAAAACCTCGCGCGACCTCACCACCCAAACCAGTTCCAGATGTGGGAATAGACCCAGATAACCGGCTTGCGGAAAAATACGTAACCGGACGTCTTCCAACCCGCCGAAACTTTCCCGCGTCCTTCCATGCCGGTTCGCAGCAGCCCATCAGGATTCGGCACCGAAACCCGCGCATAAAAAATTCGCTCGTCGCCCTGCGCTTCGGCCTTCGGGCTAACCACCTTCACCGTCCCGTGAAACGTCCTGGTGGGATAGCTGTTCAGTTTGATCGCGGCGCGCTGCCCTTCGCGCAGCTTGCCGACGTCCGCCGCATCAATGGCCACATCCACCACCGCGCTCGAGGAGTCCAGAACCTCAGCAAAGGAATCGCCAAGCTGCAAGCGCCGGCCCGCCAGCGTCTCCACATGCGGAGTCGCTACCACGCCATCAATGGGCGACCGCAACTGCGCGCGGCTCAACAATTCTTGTCCGCGCGCAACCTCATTCTTCCAGTAATCCACCTGAACACGCTGAATCCCGCCTTCGCCGCCGTCATTGGACGCCAGGGCGTGATTCATCTTCAGCACTGCGGCCTGATATTTGGCTTCCGACTCCGCCACTGCCGAGCGCAGCTCAAACGCGTCCATTTCCGCCAGAATCTGGCCGCGTTTTACCGCTTCACCTTCGCGCACCAATACCTTTCCGACCACACCTTCAAATTCGGGTTGCACTTGAGCGCGGCGAGCGGGCCCCACCGTGGCATCGCCATCCAGACGGAGCGGAAGCGGGAACAGCACCAGAAAAATCGCTATTGCGATGCCTGCGATGGTCAGCGCCATGCGCCGGGTCTTTTCGAGTGCCATGAATCGCCGCTTCCTCTCCAGCACCGGCTCCAGCACCGAGATAAACGGCACCTCTTTGTACATCTTGGCGTTGCGCAGGGCGACCGTGGCCTGGCTCGCCAACACCTGCAGCATTTCGATGTGTACCGGTGACAAGAAATCGGGATCGCTGCTTTCCAGCGCAAGAATACCGACCCTGCCGGTATCGTCGTTTAGCGGCAGCGCGTAAAACCCACGCGCGCCCGATTCCGAAAAATAATTCTTGAATTTGGCGCGTGTCTCTTCGCGCTCGCTGTCAATCTCATCGCCATTCTGGCGTACGTGCACGACCTCTTCGGCCAGTGCGGCCCACTGCACCACGCTGTTCAAAGGAGCGATATCCGGCGCGTCGGCATTGACCTGCGTCAGCCCGGTTACCGCACTCAGCTTAAAGCGCCCACGCTCCTCCAGCGCGATCGCCGCCCGTTCGTACGGAATCACAGCCTGCGGGGCGTTGACAATGGTCTGCAGCATGCGCTCCAGGTTCAGGGTCGAGGTGATTTCATGGCTCACCGTCACCAGCGTTTCCAGAATTTCTACCTTGCGCTCCGCCATCAGCAGGCTGGCGTTATGCAATGCCGTCGAAGCAGTTTCCGTGACATTGGACAGCGCAAACTCCTCGTCTTCATTGAACGGAGTGCCGTCCAGCTTGTTGACGGCTTCGACCACGCCCACCAGAGCGCCGCGATCCATGATCGGTACAACAATCAGCGAAAATACCCCGCCGCGCGTCTGGTTGGTACTTCGCATCTCCAGCCGCGCATCATCGGGGCTTTCAATCAGCACCGGTTGGCCATTGTCGGAAACGTCGCCCGGGATTCCTTGGCCCGGTCTCTGCACGCTTCCGGCCGGCGTTGTCGGGTCACTGCCGGACTGATGCGACAGTTCCAGGCTCTCATCTCCACGCAGCAGCCACAGGTTAATCGCCCGGCATTCCATCACTTCCCTGAATTTGTCGCCAATGATGGGAAGCAGTTCGTCCATCTCGAGCGTGGACGAAAAGGACTTCTCCAGGTCGTAGAGCTGGGTCAGGCGGGTGATGGAAGCCAGCGAATCATTGCGCTCCGCGTCGTGCGCAATCGCCGCGGCCAGGGCGGCCGCAACCATCGGTGCCACTGGACGCAGTTGCTCCAGCTCCGGAATCGAGAACTCGGATTCAAAATTCAGAATCTCGATCATGCCCACCGGAGAGCCATCCTTCCCCAGTGAAAGATACGCCAGTGCGCGCAGCGTGCGGCGGATATCCAGGTGGGCGTAGTCTTCGCGGGAGAGCGCGGCGGCTTCGAGAACAATTGGTGCGCCATGCGCAAGTGCTTTTGCCAAGGTCCCTTGGTTAGCCGGAGCGCGGCCCCCGCGAATGGTCCGTTCCCCAACAGTGGCCCGCGGCGTCCACTCGATAACGTCGCCCACGGAGCTGGCCGTGTACACGTTCACCGCGCAACCAGGAAGCGCCTCTGCCAACGCGCGCGCCACGCTCCGCGCACGCGGAACAAGTTCCTGCGCCGTCAATAGTTCAGCGGAGAGTGCGGTAAGGTCGATTTTCAATCACCATCTCGACGCGAAGACCCGGGCAACTTGGTCTCCGCAAAATGGCTCCACCCGAGGACCCGGCGGCCGCAGCCGTGCGACTTGCAAAATCGTCACCATTCTTCTAATTTGAGCGCGCACTCTAACAGAGCGAAAACGCCCGTGCAAGTATCCCCTCACTTGGCGAGGGCCCTTCGAAGGAGCGGCCGTGGAGATCGACGTTCGCACGCAGGACCAGGTCAAAATCATCAAGCTGCGCGGCAAATTAAGCCTGGGATCGGCTCTCGACCGCACCAATGAAACCATTAAGGACTTGCTTGATTGCGGCGAATCGCGCTTCGTTCTGGACCTGCAGGAGGTTCCGACGATCGATTCCAGCGGTATCGGTCTTCTGGTTCGCTATCTGACCGCCGCCAAGCAGCGCGGCGGCTCCCTGAAGCTGCTCAATCCTTCCAAGTTCGCCATGCAGACCCTGAAGTTGGTTCGGGTCGTAAACCTTTTTGAGGTTTTTGAAGATCAGCAGCTCGCCGTTTCCTCTTTTCAGTAGAACCCCGCAAACTTCGGCCGAGCCGGCTCCTCACTCGCTTCCAAGAAATGCATATCGGCAAAGAAACAGGACCGAAAGAATCCAGATCAGCGGGCTGATCTCCTTGTACCGACCCGATCCCAGTTTCAGAAACGTGAACGACAGCAGCCCCAAGCTTAGTCCAGTGGCGATGCTGAAGGTCAAAGGTGTCGCGATCACCGTCAGAAATGCCGGAAACGCTTCCGTGAAATCGTCCCACTTCACACGGGCGACTGCTCCCGACATCAGCGCGCCCACTAAAATCAACGCCGGTGCCGTCGCAAACGCAGGAACGGCAGCCACCAGCGGCGCGCAGAACATCGCGCCAAAAAACAAGACAGCGATCAAAACATTTCCCAGGCCCGTCCGGCCGCCTGCGGCAACGCCCGCTGCGCTTTCAATGTAGCTGGTCACGGTAGAAGTCCCGGTCAGCGCGCCCGCCATCGTGCCAAACGCATCGGCCAACAGAGCCCGGCTCGCTCGCGGGAGTTTTCCATCGCGCAGGAATCCGCCCTGTTCGCAAACACCCACAAGGGTTCCAACATTGTCAAACAGGTCCACGAAGAAAAATATAAAAATCAATTCGCCCAAACCGATTTGCGCCGCTCCCGCAAGATCCAGTTTGAAGAGAGTTCCCGAAGGATGCGGCAGGGAAAAAAGATGCGCCGGCCAGCGGCTCAGACCGAGCGGCACTCCGGCGATGGCCGTGGCCGCCACGCCCATCAGAATTGCTCCAGCGACCCGCCGCGCCATCAGAATCGCGGTCAACAGCAGCCCGGCCGCGGCGAGCAGCACGCCGTGATCGGAAAACTTTCCAAAGCTGACAAGAGTTGCGGGATTCGCGACGATCAGCCCGGCGTTCCGCAAGCCAATGAACGCGATAAACAGGCCAATCCCAGCGGCAGTTCCATGTTTCAAACAATCCGGAATGTCGTTGACGATATGCTCGCGAACCTTCGTCAACGTCAGCGCCAGAAACAGCACACCGGACAAAAACACCACGCCCAGGGCCGTTTGCCAGCGCACCCCACGCCCGATCACCACGGAATAGGTAAAGTACGCGTTCAGCGACATCCCGGGCGCCAGCGCAATCGGATAATTGGCCCACAGCCCCATCACCAGCGTCGCCAGCGCCGCCGAAAAACAAGTCGCAAACAACACGCCGTCAGCCGGCATCCCACTTTCCGACAGGATTCGCGGATTCACCACCACCACATACGCCATGGCCATGAACGTCGTCAGACCCGCGAAGAGTTCGCGGCGCACGGTGGTCTGGTTTTCTTTCAGCTGAAAGATCCGCTCTAACAATTCTTTTCTCCGGGCTTTAGGGAAGGCACAACAAAAAATGGTGCGCCACTATAGGTCGGTCGGCGCGCCCTGTCAAACCAGTTCACCAACAAACTGCCGGATTCTTTTCAGTGCAGGTGCGGAATCTGCTGCGCGCGTTCTTCCCAATGGGTCACAATGTCGCGCACCACTTTGTCCCCAACAGTTTCAGCGGCTTCCAGCGCCGGAAAATACGCCGAGTAATTTCCGGCCGCCATGGCTTTCAGGCTCTCCGCGGCCGTCGTGCCGGGAGCCTCGCGATCGAAATTGCTGACCGTCCGCAAGACCAGAACCCGCCGCAAATCCACACGGCCGGCAGCATTCAGAAACGTCAGCGCCTGCAGCGTTCCCGAATCTTCCATCGCACAAACCACATAATTTCCTTGGCCGCCGCTGTAATACCTCATCCAGGCCTTCGCCCACTCTTCCATCTTGGCTCCGTGCCAGAACGTGCTCGCACTCACCTGGTCCCCGCGCATCACGAACGGCGGCCGCTGCGCGGCAGTGAATCCCGGAAACCGCGCACGCGACTTCCTCAGTTCAAGGGAATCCGGCAACGCTGTGTCGCGCGTCAACGCCAAAGCCCATGCCGTCAAGTCCGGATTCAGCGTAAACAGGGCTCCGGGGCGTTCCTGATTCACCGGCTCCTCATACGGCTTGCTCTTTCCCAGCGGAACGTAGCCCGTTGTCCAATCCCCTGGTATCTGCCGCGCATCGATTTCGTACGCCAGATCCCCGTCCAGTACGCGATCTACCCACACCGCAGAGCCCAGCGAAACTTCGGATGGTGCGCCGCCGCCAATCCCCGCGATAATCCAGTACGCTTTCGACAAATCAAACTGCGGATCCAGTCCGAGCGCCATCACCGAAGCCGCCGCTTTGGCCGTTCCCACGCCCGTAAGCAATCCGAGCACTCCATCCTTATTCAGTCGCACGTGGTGGTAGCCAGAAGGCATCGGCAAAATCTGGTCCAAGTGCTCGCGCTCAACCCACAATTGATATTCGCCCGGCACATCGCCGGTGTCCTCGCCGCGCTCGAACATCGCCACCACGACAACCTTCACCGCAATCGGCGCCGTCTGCCGCGGCTCCTGCGCGCGAATGCCCCAGGCTGTGCAGAGTGCCGCAACCGCTCCGGCGATTCGAAGGACCCGAAGACGCATTCTTTCCTCCCCGATTGCTCCGCTGTTATGCTCTGTGTCCTGGTTTGCCAAACGTCCGCGATTAGCGGCCATTAGTGTAAGCAACAATTCGCTTCGCACATCAAAGAAGGAGTTCCCGCAGAATGTCCCGCAAAACGAAAGCGCTAGCCGGGCTCTCGATCTTGCTCGTCACCGCCTGGGTCGTCCGCGCGCAGACCGGCGCCAAACCGCAAACCGGGCCGGCGCCCCTCGAACAGCGCGCATCACTCAATCTCGAAGCTGCGCGTTCCAATCCGCTTCAGCTTCGCAACCTTCTGTTGAAAATGCCAAAGGGTTCTGACCTGCACAATCATCTCTACGGCGCCGTCAACGCCGAAACTTGGATCAAAGACGCCGCCGAAGACGGTATGTGCATCGATTCCGCCGCGATTCATGGAGCGACTGAAGTATATTCACCGGGCGCGGGTCAGCCGCCCATCTGCCTGAACGGAAAAATTCCCGCTGCCGACGTCTACAAGAATCAGCATCTTTACGACGACCTGATCAACGCCTTCTCCATGCGCAACTTCGTGCCGACTCCCGGCGTCAGCGGCCACGATCATTTCTTCAACACCTTCGCGCGCTTCAACGGCATCTCCGAAGAGAAACATCTCGGCGAATGGATTGACGAAATCGCCGCGCGCGCCGGCCGCCAGAACGTGCAGTACATCGAGCTCATGCATACCCCGCCATTCAACCGCACTGCAGCCGCAGCGTATGAAGTCGGCTGGCAAGACGACCTCGCCCGTTTCCGCGACGCGCTTCTCGCCAAGGGTGTCGTCAGCGCCGAGGTCGCTGCGGCCAAGCAGCAAATGGATGCATCCGACGCCGGCCGCGCCAAGCGCGAACGCTGCGATCAGCCCGACGCGTCACCTGCCTGCAAAGTCGAAGTGCGCTACCTTTGCCAAGTCTTGCGCGGCTTCCCCAGACAACAAGTCTTCGGGCATCTGATTCTTTGCTTTGAGACCGCTTCCGCCGATCCGCGTTTCGTCGGAATCAACATGGTCATGCCCGAAGACGGCTACTACTCCATGAGCGAATATTCCGACCAGATGCGCATGGTCGAATTCCTCCACAAAACCTATCCCAAGGTGCACATCTCTCTCCACGCCGGCGAGATCGCGCCGCCCCTGGTCACTTACGACGCCATGTGCTGCCACATTGCCCTCGCGGTTAACCAAGCCGGCGCCGAACGCATCGGCCACGGCATAGACGTCATGTGGGAGCAGCATCCCCACGAACTGCTTCACGAAATGGCCGCCAAGCACGTCATGGTCGAGATCAACCTGACCAGCAACGACGTGATTCTCGGCATCACCGGCAAGAACCATCCGTTTCCGCTCTATCGCCAGTTCGGTGTGCCCGTTTCTTTCTCCACTGACGACGAAGGAGTCGCGCGCAGCGACATGACCGAGGAATACGTCCGCGCCGTCGAAACCTACGACCTGAAATACCGGGACCTGAAGCAAATGGTCCGCACCGGCATCGAGCACATTTTCCTGTCCGGCCCCAGTCTGTGGGCGTCACGTGACCAATTCACCGCGCCCGTCGCCGCCTGCGCCCACGACCAACTCGGCTCCGACAAACCATCGGCCAGCTGCTCTACTTTCCTCAAATCCAGCGAAAAAGCCCGGCAACAGTGGCAGCTCGAACAACGCTTCCAGGAATTTGAATCCGGCCTTTGACGCTCGGTTCTAAGCTTGCCTTTGGGCTAACCAAGCGAAAAAGCCCTTGCTTTACAGGCTCTTACCTGCTATAGTTTGTATGCGTTTGTTGCTCTTGTATCGCCTTTACGGTTGTGAAGCGGTCGCGGGTCAAACTCGCGGCCTTTTTTTGTGTCCGTACGGTTTACGAAGCACCAGATAGCTTTTTTAACGAAAAGAGTAAACGAAGTGAGCAAAGAACAAGGAACAGTCAAGTGGTTTAACGCCAGCAAGGGCTTTGGTTTCATCCAGCGGCAGACCGGAGAGGACGTTTTCGTCCACTTCTCCGCGATCCTCGCGGATGGCTACAAGAGCCTGAACGATGGCCAAGCGGTCGAGTTCGAAGTTGTCCGCGGCCCCAAGGGCCTGCAGGCCTCGAACGTTCAGCCTCTGTAAACTGCTTGCAGGGCTCGCTTTTGCCAGCCCTGAGCTGAAATAGAGCCTGTTCAAGCGGGAGAGTTGGTACCGACTCTCCCGCTTTTTCTTTTGCTCCCTCCCTGTAGTGGCCGGTCTTCAGACCGGTTCTTTGCAAGTTCGGCGGGCTTTAGCTCTTCCGCCTTTCCTGGCACTCTTCCAGGAGGGGTTCGCTAGCTTCGGCTCCGACGTTAGAACGGAGCAGAGTGGGGGCATCAGCCCTGAAGCACGGGTTTGCGGCCCTCGTTATCCGTTCCAGACTCTTGCCTTTTCCGTAACACCCATTCCAATCTGAAACACTTGGCCTATTGCCTGCCTGCACCTTTTTCGCTCAGCCTTGCTCTTGGACCAGTGTCCATTCCGAAACGTCCCGGGCCCGAACGCGCAAGGAGCACGACCATGTACGCCGACGTCCTACTCAACCGCGAAGAGCTGGAAAAGCTGGAGCGGCGGGAGCTCCAGTTGACCATCCTTTCCGTGGTCTTCGTTCTAGTGCTTGCAGGCGGCCTGGCCGTGTTTATGTACCCGCTGGTCTTCGTCCACCCCGAAGGCGCCAAGTGGACGATGCGCGTGGCCTTCTTCGGCTTCTGCGGTCTCACGATCCTCTTCGTCGGCTATCTGCTCGATCGCCAGCGCACGGTGCGCCAGCTCAAGCAGCACATCGTCGCCGACCTCGAGCGCAACATCGCCATGAAGCATCAGGCCAACATGGACCTGCTCGGCTCCATGCCCGACGCTAACCAGTTCTGGGACCGGCTCACCATGGAGTTTCGCCGCGCCAAGACGATGCAGAAAACCCTGTCGCTGGTACTGCTCAAAGTGAACCACGGATCCCAGAAGGCGGATATGACCGCGGTCGGCAGCGCCACCGCTAAAGCGCTTTCGCGCCGCTTGCGTCCGACCGACTCGATCTTCCGCCTGTCGCCTGATGTGTTCAGCGTCATGCTCCCCGAAACCGACATCATGAACGGCAAGCGCGTCGCAGTCCGCCTCGAAGGAGAGCTGGCCGGCACCCGCACCGGCTTCGGCGTCAACTTCGACCTCAACGTCTACAACTACCCTGAAGACGTCGTCTCCGCCCACGAACTCGAAGACCTCGTCAAGTCCCTGCTCCCCGAACAGCAGGAGTGGACGCCCGCTCCGGCTGTCGCGTAACCGACCCTCACCGATCCCTGGCCATCGGCAGCCTGTGCGGAGTGCCAGGATAGCCAGTCGGATACCTAGGGTGCTGAATCCATTGACCGTTTACGGATAGGGTCCGTACCATCAGGGAATGTCGCAAGAGGCCCGTACATCGATAATTTTGAGGCGCTGGCCGGTGCTGGCGCTTGCGGCGGCAGTATTTGCCGCTGTAGCCGCTAAGGGTGGCGCGCAAGTTCCAGCTGCTGCCACGGCTACTACTTCACAGAAACAGGGCGACAAAGCACAGCCGGACAAGGCCAAGCTGATTGCTGCGGCCGAAGAGAAATTCAACTCCGGCGAGCAGAACATCAAGGCCGGGCACCTGGAGGCGGCGCGGCGCGATTTCGATCAGGCGGTGGATTTGCTGCTGGAAAGCGGCTACGACCTGAACAGCGATCCGCAACTGAACGAGCTGTTCAAGCGCATCGTGGACAAGGTTTACGACTACGAGCTGCAGGCGTTCCGGGCCGGCGACGCGTTTCAGGAAACTCCGGCGGTGCCGGCGGCGATTGACGAAGTGGCGGAGATGACTTTTCCCGTGGATCCGCGGCTGAAGGATCGCGCGGAGGCTGCCGCGAAAAACATTTCGCACGACCTGCCCCTGACAGTGAACGACGAGGTGCTGTCGTTCCTGAACTTTTTCCAGACGCCCCGGGGCAAGGCAATCGTGGAAACCGGGCTGCGGCGGAGCGGGCGCTACCGCGAAATGATTGCGCGGGTGCTGCATGAAGAGGGCGTTCCGCAGGACTTGATTTACCTGGCGCAGGCGGAGAGCGCGTTTCAGCCGCTGGCGCTTTCGCGGGCCGGGGCGCGGGGCATCTGGCAGTTTGTGCCGTGGCGCGGCAACGAATATGGACTGAAGCGTTCGTGGTGGGTGGACGAGCGTCAGGATCCGCAGAAGGCGACCCGGGCGGCGGCGCAGCATCTGCGTGATTTGTATGGCTTGTTCGGCGACTGGTACCTGGCGATGGCCGCATACAATTGCGGGCCAGGCAACGTACAGAAAGGCATTGAGCGCACCGGCTATGCGGATTTTTGGGAGTTGTACCGCCGCAACGTCCTGCCGCGCGAGACCAAAAACTATGTGCCGATCATTGTGGCGCTGACGCTGATCGCCAAAGATGCGGCGCACTATGGGATTCAGGCCGATCCGGAAACGCCGGTCCCGTACGATGTAGTGAAACCGGGACGGGCGATTGACCTGCGGCTGGTGGCGGAAACCATTGATGTGGACGTGGAAACGCTGCGGACGCTGAACCCTTCGCTGCTGCGGATGGCGACCCCGGACGATCCGTCGTTCGAGTTGCATTTGCCGCCGAGCACGGCGGCGCGGTTTTCGGCGGAGATTGCGGACATTCCGCCGGAGAAGTGGGTGAGTTGGCGGAGGCACCGGGTGGAAGCGGGCGATACGCTGACTTCGCTGGCGAAGAAATATCACGTGACCGCGCCGGCGATTGCGGCGGCGAACAGCTTGAGCGCACACGACGTGCTTTCGCCAGGCGACAAACTGATCATTCCGGCTTCGCTGCAGGTGAGCGAGACCAAGAGCCGGTTGGTGCGCTACCGCGTGCGCAAAGGGGATACGTTGGACGGGATTGCCGACCAGTTCAGCGTGACTTCGGAGCAGTTGCGCAAATGGAACGCGCTGAAGACGCGACGCGTGGGCCGGGGAATGGTGTTGCGCGTTTACACAATTGGCGGAGCGCCGGAAACGGCCCCGGGACGCAAGCGCTCCACCCCCAAGTCCGCGGGTAAGACGGGGAGGCCGGGGAGCAAGACCTCCGCCAAGACGACTGCGTCGAGCGCTACGACGGCAGGCAAAAAGAGCACTAGCGTGGCCACGGCGTCTTCGGCCAATCAAGGCGTCAGCCAAGCGGCCGGCCAGAGTCCAAAAACGCCTTGAAGGCGCATTTCCTTGCTACTGCTTCTAACCCCGTTTACAGACACCACCCATTTCCCGAGAATCCTTGACATTGCCGCCTGAATACGATACGAAACGCGAAGGCACTTACCGGGCAAGCGAACGCTCTGCACCGGAGCCGATACGTCAGGCAAATTCCCCCAGGGGAGGATGGAATGGATTTCGAGAAAGATCATTTCGATGACGAAACGGAATTGTCTCCGCTGGAGGAAGAGGAGCTGGGCGGCGACACGGATGAGATCGTGGAAACCGAGGAAGAAGAGCTGATCATCGCGGACAATGAGGCGGAAGAGGCGGCACCGGCACCCGCCGAGAAGCCGGCTCCCAAGGCCGCGAAGAAGGCTGCGCCAAAGACGGCAGCCAAGAAAAAACCGGCCAAAAAGAAAGCTGCCAAGAAACCGGCGAAGAAAGCAGCGAAGAAAGCAGCGAAAAAGGGAAAGGCCAAGAAGGCGACCAAGAAAAAGAAGCGGCGGTAAGGCTGCAACCTTATAGCAGGAAAACGGACTTCCCCTGTGGGAAGTCCGTTTTTTCATTTCGGCACGGACTTCGCTGCCGTCCTTATGCGTCCACGTTCCATTATGATACGCCCCTATGAGGTCTATGAGGTCGGCCGCATGATTGGGTTGGCTCGAGAGGCCTAAACCAGCGGTTCGGACCAGCTTTCCAGGGTTTCCTTCACTTTGTGCAGGAACTGGTGCGCGATGGCGCCGTCCACCACGCGGTGGTCGTAGCTCAGCGTGACGTAACACATGGAGCGGATGGCGATAGAGTCGTTGATGACGACCGGGCGCTTTTCGATTGCACCCAAACCCAGGATTCCAACGTTGGGCTGGCTGATGACCGGCATGCCGAATAGTCCGCCGAAGACGCCGGGATTGGTGATGGAGAAAGTGCCTTCCTGAACCTCATCGGGGCGAAGCTTCTTGGTGCGGGCGCGCTCGGCGAGATCGTTCATGGTGCGCTGGATGCCGAGAATGTTCTTCTCGTCGGCGTTTTTGATGACCGGAACGATCAAACCCCAGTCGAGAGCCACGGCGATGCCTATGTTGATCTCCTTGTGGCGGATGACGTTAGTGCCGTCGAGCGAAGAGTTGAGCGCCGGAAACGCGCGCAAGCCGGCGACCGCCGCCTTTACAAAGAAGGGCATGAAGGTCAGCTTGGTGCCGTAGTTCTTTTCGAACTGCTCTTTCGATTTCGCGCGCAGTGCGGCGATCTTGCTCATGTCGATTTCATCCACCGAGTACACGTGAGGTGACACGTGCTTGGAAGCGACCATGTGCTCGGCGATCTTCATGCGCATGGTGGAAAGCGGCTCGACTTCGTAATCTCCGAAGTAGATGCGCTCGCGCGGTACGCCGAGCTGCAGGGCGGGAACGTACTGCGTGCCGTGCGCGGCGGGCCCGCCTGGACCAGCGACTGGAGCGGGAGCGACCGGCGGAGGCGGAACCGCACCGGGACGCGCTGGAGACGGTGCGGCCGGCGCCTCAATCGATGGAGCGGGAGCAGCAGGGGCACCGCCGCCGGCGATGACCGCTTCGATGTCCTGCTTGCTGATGCGGCCGCCGGCGCCCGTGCCGGGAACGGTAGCCAGATCAATGCCGTGTTCTTTGGCCATGCGGCGGACAAGTGGCGAAGAGTGAATGCGTGCGCCTTCGTGGGCGGGAAGAGCAGCGGCGGCAGCGGTTTGCGCCGGAGCCGACGGAACGGGAACGGGGCCGGGCTTGGACGCAGCTGCAGCGGGTGCTGGAACAGCGGCGGGCTTGGGCGCTTCCGCTTTGGCCGGAGCCGGTGCGGGTGCGGCGGCGGCGGAACCAGCAGCGTCGATCGTGGCGACGACCGTGTTTATGGGCACGGTCTGGCCTTCCTTGACCTTGATTTCTTTCAGCACGCCGGCGGAAGGCGACGGAATTTCCGCGTCCACCTTGTCTGTGGAAATTTCAAAGAGCGGCTCGTCGCGTTCGACCTTGTCACCCGGCTTTTTCAGCCACTTGGTGATGGTTCCTTCGAAAATGCTTTCCCCCATCTGGGGCATTACGACGTCGGATGCCATAACCTTCTCCTTATTGACTCCCAAAAACTTTGCTTCGTATTTCCGTCAGCTTGCAGGCATGCCTCATGCCATGTGCCTGGCTGCCGGTCCTTAATCAAGACTCTGGTACCAACGGGAAAACTTTCCTTGTACGGCGCCATATCCGGCTAATACTTCGCCAGCTTGCGCGCAGCGTGCAGGACTTTTTCCTTGTTCGGGAGAAAGTACTCTTCGAGCGTTGGCGCATAGGGAACCGGCGTATCGAGCGCGGTCACGCGCATCAGCGGTCCGTCGAGATCGCCGAAGGCGCGTTCGCACAATATCGCGGCAATTTCGCCGGCGATGCCGCCGGTCTTGGTGTCTTCGTGCACGACCAGGCATTTACTGGTCTTCCTGAGCGAGGCCAGAATCGTTTCTTCGTCGAGGGGCAGCAACGTGCGCAAGTCGATGACTTCGGCTTCGATGCCTTCTTTCGCAAGATCGGCGGCAGCTTCGAGCGAAGTGTGCATCATGGCGGCGTAGGAAATAATCGTGAGATGCTGGCCTTCCCGGCGAACCGCGGCTTTGCCGATCGGTACAGTGTAATCCTCGGTTGGAATCTCTTCTTTGATGCGGCGGTAAAGAAACTTGTGTTCGAAGAAGAGCACCGGATTGTTATCGCGCACCGCGGCCTTCAGGAGGCCCTTGGCATCGTAGGGCGTCGAGGGATAGATGACTTTCAGGCCTGGCGTGTGGACGAAATACATCTCGGGATTGGCGGAGTGGAACGGTCCACCGTGCACACCGCCGCCGGCAGGTCCGCGAATGACCATGGGCGCGGGCGCGTTCCAAAGGTAGTGGCCTTTGGCGACGAAATTGGTAATTTGATTGAACGCGCAGACGATGAAGTCAATGAACTGCATTTCGGCGATGGGACGCAGGCCGAGATAGCTCATGCCGCAGGCCGCGCCGACGATGGCCGATTCGCTGATGGGAGTGTCAATGACCCGCTCCCAGCCGAAGCGCTCCAGCAGGCCTTCGCTGGTCTTGAACGCGCCGCCGTAAACGCCGATGTCTTCGCCTATGAGCACGACGGCCGGGTCGCGCTCCATCTCTTCGTACATGGCCTGTTTGATGGCTTCAAGAAAGGTGACCTGCACCGCCGCGGCGGGTTTTACGTTGGTCTCTTTGGCTGCCGTGGCCATAACTATCTCCGGACCTTTCTGGCCGCACCGGAAGCGACAGCTGCCTTGGCCGATTTTTTCGGCGCGGCCGTTGCCACGCGCGATTTGCTGTCGGCCTTAGCCTTAGAGGCTTCTTCCGCTGACGCGGCGTCCGTGGCGTGTTTTGCGGTGTCGCCGAAATGGATCGGCGCGCTGCCGCCGTCGGAGGCTTTGCCGCGGCCGAATCCGGCGACGGTCCAGACGGGAGCGACGCTGGATTTCGGCGGCGTAACTTCGCTGATCGGGCGCTCCCACCTGGGACGAATCTTGTGGCAGTCGTCGCCGGTACAATAGACGCCCTCCGAGGCAAGTTCGGCCGGAGGCATGGGTGAATTTTCGGCGAAGTCGCGGTCTTTAGCGAGCAGCGCTTCGATCTTTTGCTCGATCTCTTTCTTGGTTTCTTGGTCCAGCAGTTTTTCGCGGTTCAGGAATTTTTCATAGAGCGCAATGGGATCGCGAGCTTCCCAGTAGGCGCGCATCTCTTTGGGAACATATTCAGCAGGGTCGTGCTGAGCGTGACCCATGCGCCGGAAAGTCTTGACTTCGAGGAGGATCGGGCCCTCACCACGGCGGGCGCGTTCGACGGCTTCTTTGGCCGTCCTGTATACAGCCACGACGTCATTGCCATCCACGGTATAGCTCGCAATACCGTAGGCTTTGGCGCGGTCGGCGAGATTGTCGAGGGGAACCTGGCGCCGGACGGGAGTCGAGTAGGCCCACTGGTTGTTTTCGAGCACCAGAACGAAAGGGGCTTTCTGCACGGCAGCGAAGTTCAAACCTTCGTGGAAGACGCCGGTAGAGCTGCCGCCGTCGCCGATCCAGGTCATGGCGACGATTTTATGGCCGAGGTAGCGCCCGGCGATGGCCACGCCGGTCATCACTGGGATGAGGTCGCCCAGCATGGAGATGGGCGAAACGATGTGCAGGTTATCCAGGTCGCCGAAGTGGCTGGTGCCGTCCTTGCCTTTGGTCGGCGAATCGTACTTCGCCATGTGCTGCATGAAGATGTCGCGTGGCGGAACGCCCTTGACGAGCAGCGCTCCGATGTTGCGGATCATCGGTGCCAGCCAGTCTTTTTTCTCGAGCGCGTAGGCGGTACCGACGGAAACCGCTTCCTGGCCTAAGCTGGAATAGAGTCCGCCGACAATCTTGTTCTGGCGGAAGAGCTTGACCATGGTGTCTTCGACCGCGCGGTTCAAGCGCATGTAGTAGTAGAGATCGAGGTACTGCTCTGTGGTCAATTTCATTTGGCCGTTCGCGCCGTTCGCTGCTTTCGCCATGCCGTTCTCCGAATCTCTCGCCGACAGAATTCCTGGCCTCTGCGGGGCCGGGCTGAAGCCGTGCCCTCCCGCCGGCCCGCAACGCCTTTCTAGGCCGGAACTGCGACCGATTGCTCCGCGTGGGCCAACTGCTCGAGCAACTCCGCTTGGCTCGTGGTTTCCATTTGCAGACCCAAAACTTCGCCAAGGTGCTTCGCCAGCAGCGGCCGGACTTCACGAAGCTCAACCCTGCGGGCGAGCAGTTTTTCGAGCGAAGTGGCTTTGCGCTCGGCAATGCCGCAGGGAACGATCAGATCAAAGTAGCGCAGGTCCGTGGCGACGTTGTACGCAAAACCGTGCGACGTCACCCAACGGCTGATGTGCACGCCAATGGCGGCCAGTTTTTCCGGGGACACTGAAGCACTGCACCCAGGCGGCAAAAAACGAGACTCTTCACTGGCGCTCGGAGTGGCCAGGTGCGGATCGACCCAGATTCCGGTCTTCCCGGCTTCGCGCTGTGCGGTAATCCCAAATTCGGCGCTGCCGCGAATCATTGCTTCTTCCAGCATGCGGACGTACCAGACCACGTCGCGCTTGATGGCGGCCAGATTCAGGATCGGATAGCCGACGATCTGGCCCGGGCCATGATAGGTGATGTCGCCGCCGCGCGAGGTTTCGAAAAATTCAACGCCTTTCTGGCGCAGGACGCTTTCGGTGGCCAGCAAGTTCGCGCGATTTCCGCTGCGGCCCAGTGTGATGACCTGCGGGTGCTCGCAAAAGAGCAGGACATCTTCGAGCGCGCCGGATTTGCGGGCCGCGACGACGCGCTTCTGCAACTCCCACGCTTCGGAGTATCCGAGGAGGCCAAGGTCAATGATGCGGCAGATTTTCATTCGTTCTTAGTATTCTCACAACTGCGTGGAAACGTTTGTTTGAACCTTCACAGCCTAAGCCCGGAATATTTCGTCCGTTCCTCGGCACGGCTAATCCAGGCCCTCGCAATGCTCGTCCCACACTAGACGTTGATCTGCAAACCACGAACCGAAGCAAAAGCGTCGCCCATGGCTTCCCACACCGTCGGATGGGCGTGCACCATATTCATCAGATCGTCGATAGTGCCTTCCAAATTCAGCACCGCGGCCGCTTCGGCCAGGATTTCCGTGGCCAGCGGCCCGATGATGTGAATGCCCAGAACTTCGCCGTACTTCTCCTCGCTGACGACTTTGATGAATCCGGCGTGATTGCCAAGGATGGTGGCCTTGCTGTTGCCCACGAACGGGAATTTGCCGATCTTCACCGCGTAGCCTGCATCGCGGGCCTGCTTTTCCGTCAATCCAATGGAGCCGATCTGCGGCTCACAATAGGTGGCGTTGGGGATGCGGTCCTTGCGGATTTGCTGGGCCGGTTTGCCCGCGATATGGGTCACCGCGATGATCCCTTCCATCATGGCAGCGTGCGCGAGCTGCGGCAAGCCGGCAACGATATCGCCGATCGCGTACAAACCCTTTTCCGCAGTCTCCATATTTTCGCCGACGAGGACAAAGCCGCGCTCGAGCTTAGCCTTGGATTTTTCCAGGCCGCAGTTTTCCGTAAGCGGCATGCGCCCGACCGCCAGCAGCAGTTTTTCCGCTTGCAGGGTCTGCTTCTTGCCGTCTTTGTCGGTGAACGAAACGGTCACGCACTTGGCGTCTTTCTTGACGCCTTCGACTTTGCAGCCGGTTTGGATAGCGATGGTTTTTTTGCGGAAGGCCTTGTCGAGCTCAGCGGAAATCTCTTCGTCTTCGACGGGAACAACTCGCGGCAGCGCTTCGAGAATTGTTACTTGGGTGCCAAAGGTGTTGTAGATCGAGGCAAATTCCACGCCGACCGCGCCCGCGCCCACGACAATCAAGCTCTTGGGGATTTCCGGCAATTCCAGGATGGAGCGGTTGGTGAGAATCTGCTTGTGGTCGGGTTCGATGCCGGGCAAGGAGCGGGCTTCGCTGCCGCTCACTATCAGCACATTGGAGCACTCGATGGTTTCTTTCTTGCCGTCTTTCTCGACGCTGATTTTTCCCGGCCCTTCGTAGCGGCCCCAGCCCTGCTTCCACTCGACTTTGTTTTTTTTGAAGAGAAACTCGATGCCTTTGGCGTGTTTCTTGACGATCTTTTCCTTGCGGGAAATGATGTTGGCCCAATTCACTTTCAAGCCGCTGACTTCGAAGCCGAGCTCGGCGCCGTCTTTGAAGTGTTCATAAACGTCGGCGTGATGCAGCAGCACCTTGGTGGGAATGCAGCCGACGTGCAGGCAAGTGCCGCCTAAGAACGGATCCTTCTCCACGACGATGGTCTTCAGGCCCAATTCGCCGGCGCGGATCGCGGCGACGTAGCCGCCCGGCCCGCTGCCGATAATCGCCACATCGTAGTTTGCCACGCGGCCTCTCTTCCTCGTCGTGCGCGTTGCGTTCCTTTTTGTCCGGCAACCTGGCCCGCAGGCGCTCGCATCTGCGCCCAGGCGCGTCGGCGCTGGCGAGCGGAGTTCAGCGGTGATTTCCGGTTCTACGCGAGGGCCGGCGCGAACGCTGCTCTCGAGTGCTACCAAGGCGTTCGTGACCGGGTTGCCGACAAACGCCAAATTTTAGCAGCGCCTCGCTGGAGCCGCAACAGAGGCGTCCATAGCAGCTTGGTCCGCTTTTTGTTAGGTTTGATTCCAATTTGGCTGGTGGCGGCTGGAGTACGCCGGTACTGGTTCCGGGTACTAGCCAAAATGAGCCCGCAGGTCCAGTGACGGGCTTCCGATTCCAGGCGGAAACTCGAACACGGTAAGGAGAACCGGGATTGGCCAGGTTCCCTACGTTCAGACAGTCCCCAGCGCGGAGACGACCATGGTGGCAGCAATTTTGGTGCTCTGCATCGCGGCGATTTTGTTCAGTGCGGCGGCCGCAACGTCCGAAGAGGAGCCGCAAGAATTGGTGCTAAAGCCAGGCAAAGATTGAGCTTCAGAGTAGTTTCCCTCCATCCCCACGCCCGAGCCGCCAGTGCCCCCACTGGCGGCTCATTTTTTGGAGAACTAACATCAAACTTGCGGGCTATTTGTTACCGAGGTAGTAGAGGTCGGCGTGGCCACCGGGACGGGCGCAAATGACGGTGCCGAGATCGCGAGAGACGTCGTAGGCGTTTCCGCCGGTCACCAAGGGAAAAGCAAAAGGCAGACGCAACGGCACTCGAGGTTGGCCGATCAACTTGCCGTCCTGCCAATTCTGGCGGTAGATGGCGACGTCGCGCTCGGACGGTATGGCGTAGACAGACGATTTTCCATCTTTGGCGAATGTCAGGCCGAAGGTTACGACTCCCGGCAGCAAAGAGGTGCAGTTGCGGTCGCCCACAGAGACTTCGTAGATACCGGCTTTTTCGCCCGCTGCGATTAGCGTGAGCAAGTAGTGACCGTCCGGTGAAACGTCGAACGCAAAACCCATCCTCCGACGCCAAGTGCTCCGCGGCCAGCGTCGGCCCGAAGCGCTCCTCGACCGGCTCTCCGTACTTCTCGCGAATCAGCTGCAGCACCATCCTCGCGATAGCGCTTCCACAGTCGCTTCGCTTGCCGGTAGCTCACATGCATTAACCGCCCGGCATCGATCATCAGCAACTGCTTGCTTTGCACGCGCGCCAGTACTTCAACTCTCTCTAACTCCATCTTGCTCATCCGCAAGGAGGTCAGCTTAAGGGGACATTTCTATCGAGGACAAAAGGGGACATTATCATCGAGGCTCAACACGAAGCTGCGGGGCCGTGAACGTTAACGAGATGGCTGGGAAAGTTGGGAACCTTTTGGCAGGTGGGGGGAATAATTAACGGAAAGACATTCGGAAAATAAAAAAAGGGGGCCGGTGCAAGCCCCCTTTGTCAACTGACCCCCCAAAACCAGAACACAGTCGAGGTTGTGTTCCGGCCACCCCGGGAAGCCAATATTTTTGTTTGCAGGATAGAATGCAAGTCGGCTGCCAGCGCCAGACGGGGGCGCTGTGGTTTAGATAACTCGCTGAAATCGCGATAGTTATGCAGAGCCCGTAACTTTTGCCACCCGCAACCGGCTCCTGGAACCTACAATTTCTCACAGACGTGGGGACTGGTTCTCCATTCTTTGGGAGAAACTCTTGAAGCCGCTTGTCTCGGATTTGTCAATTCATACTAATTCTAGCTGGTTCGGACGGCAGCTGTTCTCCATCTCCGCCGCAGCCAGCAAAGGAGAAGATACAGCATTGCAAAGCAAGCAACGCGGTTGGCAGCGCGACACCGCCTTCTTGGAACGCCTGTCTCAAGAGAGCCATTAAGGTGCATCTAGTGCATGTAATGCCGCGGCGGGCCGAAAAGTTCGCTATCGATCTTCGGGTGCTTATGCGCCGAGGGTGGCGCGGATGGCGGCGGCGATGGAGTGGCTAAAGCGCTCGACGTCGGCGGCGTGTTCGGCTTCGACCATGACACGGGCGAGAGGCTCGGTGCCGGAGTAGCGGAGCACGATGCGGCCGTCTGCACCGAGGGTTTGTTCCGCTTCCTGCAACGCGGCGGCCACTTCCGGCACCGACTGGAGCGGCGGTTTGGATTTAACCTTCACGTTGACGATGGTCTGCGGATAGTCCTTCAGCCCGGCGAGAAGCGCGTCCAGGCTGCCGTACTGCGCCACCAGCGAAGCGACTTTCACCGCGGTGAGCAAGCCGTCGCCTGCAGGAGAGTCTTCCAGAAAAATAATGTGGCCGGACTGTTCGCCCCCCAGTACGTTACCGCTCTTCAACATCTCTTCCAGCACGTAACGGTCGCCGACATTGGCACGGGCCATCGTAATGCCATCAGCAGCAAGCGCGCGTTCCAGACCGAGATTGGACATGGAAGTGGCCACGATGCGATCGCCGGGCAGCCTTCCCGCCAGTTTCAGAAAGCGGGCTACGGCGAGCAGAATGCCATCGCCGTTGATCACTTGTCCGGAGGACGAGACAAACAGCGCGCGGTCCGCATCGCCATCAAACGCAACACCTAGCGCGGCTTTTTCCAAAGGCACGCGCTGCTGCAGTCTTTCCAGGTGTAGCGAGCCGCAGCCGGCGTTGATGTTGCGTCCGTCGGGTTCGGTTCCAATGGTCACAACGTCGCAGCCTAGCGAGCGGAACAGCGCAGGTCCAAGCTTGAACGCCGCGCCGTTCGCGCAATCCAGCACAATCGGAAGGCCGCTGAGATTCGCGCCGGGCAGCACGCGGCTGCGCAGAAAATCCAGATATTGCGAGTGCAATGATTCATCGGTTGCGAATTCTGAGAAAGTGAAATTTGTCTCTGTGGAAAGAAACTTCAGGATTCCGGATTCGATCTGTTCCTCGTCGGAATCCGGAAACTTCATACCGGCGTGGGAAAAGAGTTTTACGCCATTGTCGTGGAAAGGATTGTGCGATGCGGAGATGACAACGCCGGCGTCAAAATCATTCTGCCGGACCAGGCAGGCCACGCCGGGAGTGGTCAGCACTCCGGCGAATGTCACGTCAACGTCAGAGGCTTTTAGACCGGCGGCCAATACCGCAGCGATGTGCGGGCCCGACTCGCGGGTATCCATGCCAATCAGGGCGTGCGGTCTAGGATGCTCCTGGTGCAGAAAAACGCCGACGGCGCGGCCCGCCGCGTGGAGTGTGCGGTCATCGAGCGGCGGCGTTCCGGGGACACCACGAATGCCGTCAGTTCCAAAAAGCTGCTTGGCCATAGAAGACGGAAGAAGTGCTGCGGATTGGGATGCAGCACAAAAATTCTAGCACAGCGGTTGCGCGCGGCAGGTTGTGGGCGCTGGGTTTGTCTGAAGGCTCGGGCCCACGCAAATCTGCAGGTCGGGCTTGCCGGGTGTGATATTTTGGATGGCTAAGTAAGACGGAGAAGGCCTTGCCCACAACCGAGCCGCCACGCGAAAAAGAGTATGCCCGCCTGGTTGGTTCGACCTTCAGCCTGCGGGTGATCGCGGCTGCGATCATCCTGCTGTTTGCTTACTACGCGCAGGGCGTGGTCATCACGCTGGTACTTTCGATCCTTCTGGCCTACTGCCTGGATCCGGTCGTGGAGTTTCTGGAGCGGTGGCGCGTCCCGCGTACGATCGGCGCAATGATCATGGTGTTGCTTCTGTGCGCGGTGATCGGAGCAGTCGGATATGGGCTATGGAGCCGGGCCTCGGACTTCGCGGAGAGCTGGCCCAAATACAGCGGCGTATGGAGGCAAACCGCTGCGTCCATCGAGAAGAAAATCAGCGGCATCGAGCGTGGAGTCTCCGGCAGCGAGCCCGGGACGAATCCGGCTACGCCGGTGGTCGTCACACGGGACAGCGAAGTCGTGCGCACGCTGATTCTGCGCGGCGTCGGATCGCTGTATGCGCTTTTTCTGGAAGTGACCTTCGTGCCGTTCCTGGTCTTCTTCATGCTGGCGGGCAAACGCGAGGCCTGGCACGGCACGCTGCAGCTGTTTCCGGTTTCGCGGCGCACGCAAGTGAAAGAAACTCTGGAAGACCTGCGGCTGATGCTGCGCGAT
The DNA here is from genome assembly GCA_964594885.1 of uncultured Acidobacteriaceae bacterium. Classification (GTDB taxonomy): domain Bacteria; phylum Acidobacteriota; class Terriglobia; order Acidiferrales; family UBA7541; genus Acidiferrum. Next base: position 53,754 of record CAZQOB010000005.1, on the reverse strand, counting down.
TATGTGCTGTGGATGTCGGTGGTGACACTGATGGTTATCACCTTCAGCAGCCTGTTCTTCTGGCTGCTTGGTCTGGACTACCCGATTCTGCTGGGCTTGGTCTCCGGCGTACTGAACATGGTGCCGTACATCGGAGCGGTGCTGGCCTGGCTGCCGGCGTTCATGCTTGCGCTGGCCAAGTGGCAAACGATCGGGTGGTTTATTTTGATCGCCGGTGTGCTCAGCGGCATTCACCTTTTCGCATTGAACCTGGTTGCGCCGCAACTGGTCGGCCGGCGGCTGCGACTGAACGCCGTGGCCATTACGATTTCGCTGCTGTTCTGGGGCTGGGTGTGGGGCGGCATGGGATTGCTGCTGGCCATTCCGATCACAGCTACGCTGCGGGTGATTTGCGACCACACGGATTCCTGGAAGCCGATTGGCCGTTGGCTCAGCGCCTGAGCGGTTACTGCTTTTGGGGCCTCGCGTCCGGCGTTTGCCCGGAAACTCCCAGCGATTTCAAATAACGAACCAGGGCCCAGCGCTGCGGCTCTGGCAGCTTGGACCACACAGGCATACCTTTACGCACCACGCCGTTCGTCAATACCCAGAACAGAGTTCCGGGCGTAGCGTTTTGCACTTCCGGTACGCGCAAACTCGGTGCCTTCTTGCCGCCTTTGCCACCCCCATCGGCATTCGCGCCGTGGCATTCGGCGCAATGATCCTCGAACAATAAACGGCCAGCGGTGACCGCGTCCGGATCTTTTTCGAGCGGATTTGTGCGCAGGCGCGCCTTTTCCGGAGCTTTGCGGAGTTCGGCATAAACTTCCGCGGACTTTGTGTCGGTCTCGGTCCTTTCCTGGCCGCGCTCGCTGGTGCCATTTTGCTCTTGGCCTAATGCGATGGACAACGAAAGAAACCAGCCGCAAATCAATAGGGTCAAAGAGTGCGACTTCACGATTTTCCTCCGAACGTGCGGCGCACCATTTCGCCGAAGCCGGAAATCTCCCGCGAAACACCCCAGCGCAGCAGGAACCGGTGGCTGTTGTCGTTCAGCCCGAATCCCGGCGAGAGCCGCAGAGTCCACCCGCTGGGCATATTCCAGGCTAGGGCCGGCGCCAAGTAGTGCGAGGTTTCTCTGAGGCTAAGGCTGTAGGTGTCGCCGAGTCCTCCGTACATTTCCAAGCCGGCAACAAAATTCTGCCGGCAAAAGGTGCAGCGGGTCGCCGAGGCTTTCAGGCTCAAAGGCCGGCTGGCACCTAGCGCATACCCGAACTCCCACGGGGCATGAGCCAGATTCTTTTCGGCGATGAAATTTTCCGAAAAGTTCCAGCCTTTCACCGTACTGGAGAGGATCAGCTTCCCTTCCGTCTCGTGCTTGTGCTCGCGCCGCGCCTTGGCATTCGGAGTGAGACCGTCGGATTCCAGGTCGTGTCCGACAACTTCCTTCAGAGTCTTGTCCGCGCCGTTCAGGTCTTCGTACTCAAGGTACAGAATGGGATTGATCCAATGCTCTCGCTTGAGGGGCCGCAGCCGGTTTTCCCATTTGAGGCCGGAATAAACGGTGCTGTCTGTAAACGTGGACTGGAAATCGAAGTACAGCTCGGTAGTCCACCAGGCAGTCGCGCCGTACTCAAACTCAGCCCAGTAGGAGTGAAAGTCGTTGCCGGCGCGTTGGGTGCCAAAAGCCGAGAAATACTCAATCTCAAGATTCCCGGGCTCCTCGAGATAGTGGTCATAAGCTACGAAGTACGGCCGCTCCTGAGCGGCAGCGGGGTGAAGCAGGAACAAGGCGAAACCGGGCAACACGAAACCTGAGAGCCAACGAACACGAGCCAAAACAAACTCCTGGAGTGGATTTAGTGACCCAATAAGACTAACTTAGTCCGATATCAGTTGCAACCTAGTTGCAATAACTGGATTGGCCATCCCGCTTCCGATTTGACCCTCCGACCCCATCTAGGCCATCCTGGGCACTGTTTTTCAGCGCGAGGTTTCTATGGACCGAAATCCCCTTCTACTGCAACTCTTTGAAGAAGCGTTTGAGCGCAAGACTTGGCATGGCCCGAATCTGTGGCAAGCCCTCAAGGCGGTTTCGGCAAAACAAGCGGCTTGGCGGCCCGGCCGCGGCCGTCACAACATTTGGGAAGAGGCGCTGCACACGGCGTATTGGAAGTACGCCGTGCGGCGACGGCTGGAGGGCGGCAAACGCGGCACATTTGCCCTGAAAGGCAGCAACTTCTTCCCGCGTCCCGAACCAGGCAAGCTCACCGAGGCGGCCTGGAAGGCCGCCAAGGAGCTTTTGCGGAACGAGCATCGCGCGTTGCGGAAATCCATCGAAGCCACGTTAAAGAAACCAGTTTCGGACAAGGTTCTGAGAATGTTATGGGGCGTGGCGCTGCACGACGTTTATCACGCCGGGCAGATCCGGCTGCTGCGGCGGCTCGCGGAAAAGTGACGCCGAAGTCAGCGATCTCCGTTCAGTTGAGCGGCAGTTCGTGCAGGGTCCGCAATTCATGGGCGAGGTTGTCATTTTCCTGAAACAGGCGAATGGCGGCGATTCCGGAAGCTCCAGCGGCAAAACAGCTAGCCGCGTTCTCTCTAGACACCCCCCCGATCGCAATCACTGGAACTTCGACCGCGCTGCAAACCCGCGCCAGGCGGTCCAGGCCTTGCGGCGGTCCGTAGTTTGCTTTTGAGGGCGTATGAAAAATGGGGCTGAAATAGATGTAATCAGCGCCGCCACGCGCGGCACCCAGCGCCGACCCCAGGGAGTGGCAGGAAACGCCGATTAGAAAATCCGGTGATGCGTCGCGCTCGGCGAAAAACTCAACCCTCAGCCGGCAGGCGTCCGCGACAGGAATGCCGTTTTCGCTCAAATGCACGCCGCCAGCGCCGCAGGCGAGGGCTACATCAGCCCGGTCATTGACGATGATACGCGTTGGCGCTTTTGTTTGCGACACGCGCCGCACTGCTTCGCAAACCAATCCTCGCCACTCCCTGCCGGTATAGTCTTTTTCGCGGAGCTGGATCCAGTCGGCGCCGGCAGCCCCAGCGCGCTCGACGCTTTTCAGCAGCATGTGATGGGCATCCGCCGATGTGGCCAGCGGCAGACTTCGCCGGTCGGTCACATAACAAAGAATCGGCCGCGCGGGTTTAGCGAGGGGTGACACTCGGTGTTTCCTGGCGCGACTGGAGCAAGCCCAGCGCGACAAAGATATCCAGCACTCCGAGTCCGCTGACCAGTCCCCGTACCGACGGATGAAGTACCAGCGGCATGAGCGATGGAAAGTGAAACAGAAAATAGTTTTTTTCCCAGAACGTGGACCACGGCAGGTACAGCAGCAGCGCCCCCATTTCGAAACACAGCACGATTGTGATTGCCCGCAAAAGCTTGTTCATTTACGCCGGAGGACCCGAAGGCGCCGCACTTAGCGCGTGGTTTTCTGAAGAGAAGCGATGCGATCCGCCACGTCGCGGTAATCAATGTTCATCGCGTAAACCTGGGAGAAACTCTTCAGCGCCGCATCCAGATCGTTCGCCGATTCCTGGGCGACGCCTAAATCATACCGCAAGGCCATCACACTTTCGCTGTCGATGCCCGGAGTGTGCAGGGCGCGCTCGTACCAGATGGCGGCGATCGAGGGCTGGCCCTTTTCCATGAACGCCACACCCAACAGCGTGCAGCATTGCATGGCGTAGCGGAACGCCTTGCCGTTTTCGGTGGCTTTGGCCACTTTCTGGAATTCGCCGATGGCTTCCTCGAGCAATCCCATTTCGCGGAAGGCGATGCCCAGGTTGTAGTGCGTCTCCAGGTCTTCGTCTTCGGCGCCCATTTCGCCCAGCTCGGCGCGGAAATCGTCGAAGACTTCCTTAAGGTGGTGATCTCCGCCGCTATCGTCCGCCGCGGCGACGGGTGAGGCAGGAGCGGGAGTTTTAGCTGGAGGCGCGGCCGGTGCCGGCGTTTTGCCAGCTGGCTCCGGAACTGGCGCAACGAGCGGTTCGAGGCCTAAAGCATCAATCTCGTTTGCCAGATCGGCCAGAAACTGGTCCGATTCAAACGCTTGCGTGGTGGGAGCGACGGCGGCTTTTTCCGGTTCGGCCGGGGATTCGGGCTCCAGAACCAGTTCATATTCCTGGTCGCTTGCGATCTCCTCGCCCTGAGGCTCGGCCGCAACTGGAGCTTCCGGTGGAGGTGGAGGAGCAGGACTAGGTGCTTCAGCCACCAGTTCGAATGAGAATTCTTCGTCTGTCGAAGGCGCTGGGGGCGGTGCAGGTGGTGAGACTGGTGGTGCAACATTGAGCGGAGGTGGCGGAGCCGCGGCACGAGGCTCTGGCGGCGCAGGCGTTTCTTCCGCCGGTGTTTCGATCGGAATTTCGAATTCCGCGACTTCGGGTTCCTTGGTCTGGGGTGGCGGAGGCGCGCTTGGCGTTTTTGGAGCCGCTGGCGCTTCGGCCCTGAGCAACGAGGCCCACTCGTCCGATAGATCCACCTCGTGGGCGCTAGGTTTGGATTCCGTCGCGGGCCCTACCGCTGAGGGCGCAGCAGGAGCCGGTACTGCTTCAACCGGGGCTTCCGCTTGTCGACCAGCAATGCCAAGTTCTTCGTCCGAAAGACCAGCAGCGCGCTGGAAGCGGCGGCGCAGCTCCGCGAACCGATCCGAGCCGGCCTGGTCGCCCTGTGCGGCATGAATGCGTTCCAGTTGCGCGGCCAATTCCGCGGTGCGGCGGTCGTCTCCGGCGCCTAAAACAAAATCCAGCAGCTTCTCGAGGGTCGGCGTGTGATTGGGTGCGCGGCGCAAAATCGCTTCCAGCAGACCGATCGCCTTTTGGGTCAAGCCATAGCTCGCAAAGAGGTCCACATCGGTCAGCGACTGCGAAATAAACTTTTGCGTTTCTTCGTCTAGCGGAGCCACCGCCGGATTCGCGGGAGCTACGAGCGCAGCGGCAGCTTGCGCTTCTTCTTCGGCCGCCAACACTGAGGGGAGCTTGGGCGCTTGCGGCTGCGGAATTTCTGCTTGCAGCGTTTCCTGGATCGGTTCCGGCTCGGGCTCGCCTTCCAGCAAGCCCATTTTTCGCAGGACACCATTGAGTTTTCGCTTGGCGGGTTCGCTTTCCGGCTGGCGATCTACCAGCTGCTCAAAAATCTGTTTGGCCCGGTCCAACTGCCCGGCTTCGGCCAGAGCGTCGCCCAGATTGGCGAGCGCATCCGGCATACGAAATGAATCGCTGGTGCGGCCATAGGTGTCAACCAGCCATTCCAGAGGTTCCAGCCGACCGGGCATTTTTGCCGCGAGATCATTCAACATGCGCACAATCGCGTCGTTCTCGCCCGCATCCAGCATGGGAACGCGCAACTGGGACACCAGCGTTAGTGCTCGCTCGGTTTGCCCGGATTCCAGCATGCTTTCGGCAACTTTTTGTGCCAGGCCAAAGTTTTTTTCGTCGCCTTCGAACGCCTGCATGGCCAAGGCGGTGGCTGCTTCCCAGTTCTCATCCTTAAGATAAAGATCGAGGAGAAATTCGCTTTGCTCGCCGCCACGTTCGAGGCCAGGCAAGTCTTTAAGGAACTCCGCCGCTTCGGCATAGCGGCCTTGCGAAGAAGCCGAGCGCGCCTTTACCGTCAAGGCCGCGGCGTTTTTCGGATCCAGCTTCAGCGCCTTTTCCGCCTGCTTTTCCGATTCCGCATGATCGCCGCGGGCTAATGCGCGCTGGCCTGCCGTGACGTAGGCTTCGACGGCATCGTTCGGTTTGCCCATCGCGCTGTACAGATCCGCTAGGCGAATCTGAATGCGCAGGTTGTCCGGTTCGGCCAGCAGTAGTTTTTTCAGCAGGCCGACGGCTTCCGCCTGACGGTTGTGCTTCAGATGAATTTCCGCCAGCTGCAGGAACAGCGGCCGGGCCTCGCTCATTACGCCCTGCTGTACGTAAAGGTCGGCCAGGCGCTCGAGGGGTTTGATTTCTTCCGGTGCCAGCTTGGCGATGCGCTTGTAAACTGCGATCGCTTTGGTGAGGAAACCGTCGCCGACAAATATCTGAGCCAAGCGCTCGAAGTATTCGATGGCCTGGAAAGTCTCGCCCTGACGAATGTACAGTTCGCCGATGGTCATCAGCGTGACCTGATCCTTCGGCTCGTACTTCAGAATGATCTGGTACTCCGCAATGGCCTGAGGGACCTTGCCCTGATTGAGCAGCTTCTGCGCGGCTTCGACGTACTTACTCTTGTTATAGGCCATGCCTAAACCCGGTCGGCGCCTACAGCGAGCGCAATCGCAAGCGATTGACTCTGGCGCTTCCTAACCTTCCCTTTCCATTCGGGACTTGCAAGCACAAACCCCGCGATCCTGTCTTTTTCAGGTCTATCCGGCAGCAGATCCTGAAGCCCCATTTGCTTGCGGCTGGAGACAAACTCACACCAGTACGCCCGCTAGTTTTGCAAAAGCCAGACGGGCGAAAGCTGATCGAACGCACTGCCAAAAAGCCGGCAGCACGCCACTCTTGTACGCTACAGGCGGGGATGAGTCGAGTCAACGCACCCGCTGCCCGGTGTGAACAGCCAGTTATCCCCGTGCCCGATACGCAACTCTTAGCGAAACAGGACGCCTGAGGGTCTCCGGGCGGGTGACCATCCGCGCCTAGGGGAGGGAACCCAAGCGCAGCGTCCAGGGTGCGATTCGACTGAAGCGGAGAAGATCGAGAGAAGTCCACGGATCGCCGGTAAGTCGATCGGTAATCTCTGGCCGGTCGCACGGAGGATCAGGAGAACATCATCTGTTCCTCCAGCGGTCCGCCCAGAACGACGAATCCGTCCGCCTTCAGCCCGTTCATGAACGATGCGTGAGCGTTCCAGTCGGTCTGACCTTCCAGGGGAAACGAGGCCCGCCAGGCGGGGCCTCGGGTGCGAATCACAGCGAATAGCGTTGTCATTCTGGCCATCCTTCGAACCTGGTTGCCGGGCATCAAAGATATCCGAAGGGATCCTTGGGAGTCTCGGTGACCATTGCTTCCGCTGCAGCATCGTAAGTCTGAGGCCCGGGCGCCATGACTCCGAGCTTTCATCGCCAGACACGGCAAAAACCGAAGGGAGAATCCACGTGGCGGCAGCCAGTGGTTCGTTGGCGAATCCATCTGTACGGAATTCCGTATTGGAAGCGATTGGCAATACGCCGATCGTGAAACTGCGCAAGATTGTTACCCAGGACATGGCCGATGTTGTGGTCAAGCTCGAGTACTACAATCCGACCAGTTCGTACAAAGATCGCATGGCCCTGGCGATGATCGACGGCGCTGAAGCCAGCGGCAAGCTCAAGTCCGGAATGCGGGTAGTCGAATACACGGGAGGCAGCACGGGAAGTTCGCTGGCGCTTGTATGCGCGGTCAAAGGCTACCCGTTTGTCGCGGTCTCCTCGGACGGCTTTGCCCGCGAGAAGCTGCAGACCATGCGACTTTTCGGAACCGACCTTCGCATCATTCCGTCAGAAAATGGCAGCCTTACACCGGAGCTGTTTCGCACCATGATCGACATGGCCAGCAAGCTTGGCGCCGAGCCAAATTCTTACTACACGGATCAGTTCAACAATACCGATGCCATCCAGGGTTATATGGGCATTGGCAACGAACTGTTCGAACAGGTCGGCCCGGAAATCGCCGCCTTCTGCGCCGGCGTCGGCACAGCCGGCATGCTGATGGGCGTGTCTCGTGCGCTAAAAGCCCGCGGAGCGAAAACGAAGATAGTGGCCCTGGAACCAAGCTCTTCTCCGGTGCTTACGACCGGTAAGGGCGGACCGCATCGCGTCGAAGGGATCGCTGCAGGTTTTCGTCCTCCGCATCTTAAGGAGGGTCAGTTCGACGAGGTGCGTACGGTCGATGAACAGCAAGCACGCACCATGGCCCGCCGCCTCGCCAAAGAGGAGGGAATTTTCACGGGCACATCTTCTGGGCTGAACGTCGTCTCCGCCCTTCAACTTGCGCGCGAATTGGGTCCCGGAAAAACGGTGGCCACAGTCGCGGTCGATAGCGGGCTGAAATATCTCGCCGGCGACCTCTATCAATCTTGAGAGATGTGGGAACAATTCGAGCCTAGCAGCCCTAGAAACGCCGGAGCCGGCAGCGGCTAGAAAATAGGCAGAGGAGTTTGCGTCGCGCCTGTAGACCAGCAACCCGCTTCGCGCACTGGCGCAAATGAGTAGCGGTGCAGCGGCGTCGGGCCGAGGCGTTTCAGAGCTTCGAGGTGCTCCGGTGTGCTGTAGCCCTTGTGCTGCGCCAGACCGTAGCCGGCATACACCGCGTCCCACTCATTCATTCGCAGGTCACGATGGGTCTTGGCCAGGATCGAAGCCGCCGCAATCGAAACACTCCGCGCGTCGCCTCTAATCAATGATTTTTGCTCGATCATCACGTCCAGTTTCATGGCGTCGAGCAACAGATAATCCGGAACAATCGAAAGCTGCTGCAGCGCGGCCGTCATCGCCTGCCGGCTGGCTTGATAGATGTTCCAGGCATCGATTCGCGAAGCATCCACTTCGGCCACGGCCCACGCCAGCGCGTGCTCGCGAATGCGCGGCGCCAATTCTTCGCGGCGCTCCGCCGTCAATTTCTTGGAGTCGTCCAGGCCGACGATGCGGCGCTTGGGATTGAGGATCACCGCCGCGGCCACCACCGGACCGAACAGCGCGCCTCGCCCGGCTTCATCGATGCCTGCGATTCGCGTCCAGCCCTGTTGCCGCGCCGCTCGCTCAAAACGGGATGAGCATTGCCGCGCCATGTCTTCGATTGGTCGTGGGCAATTCTAGCACGAGCAGTGTAACGCGCTGCCGCGGCTTCCAAGACTTTTCGAGCACGACGACGAAAGTTAACGCGCGGTCCAGCCGCCGTCGATCAGAAGTGTGTGGCCGGTGATCAGCGACGCGGCGGGCGAAGCCAAAAAAACGACAGCGCCGGCAACGTCCACTGGGTCGCCGATACGGTGGAGAGCAGCAATACGGTCGATGACGTCAGAGCGAAAGGCCGGGTCGGCAAGAGCGGATTCGGTGCCCGGCGTGTTGATAAACGTAGGAGCGACGGCGTTCACCGTAATGTTGTGCTGGCCCCATTCGACAGCGAGGCACTTCGTTAGATGGGAGATGGCCGCTTTGGTCATGCAGTACACCGGCTCGCCGGGAAGAGCGACGGATCCCGCTTGCGAGCCGAGATTAATGATCCGGCCGCGTTTCTGGCGAATCATCACTCGCCCGGCAGCCTGACTCGCGAAAAACGTTCCCTTGAGGTTGACCGCAACCGTAGCATCGAAATCGGCCTCCGTGAAATTCTCTGCGGGATTTTCCGGTGCGATGCCGGCGTTGTTGACCAGAATGTCCAAGCGGCCGAACTGGGAGACGGTTTGCTCGACAGCGCGGAAAACTTGATCGAGCCGAGTTACGTCCATTTGCAAGGGAATGGCCTTGCGACCCAAAGACTCGATTTCGCTGACCAGCGTGGCGGAAGAGCGGGCGTCCCGAAGACCGAGAGCAACGTCGGACCCGGCGTGCGCGAGAGCCAGCGAAATCGAACGGCCGAGGCCGCGCGCTGCGCCAGTCACCAGTGAAACCTGCCCAGTCAGATCAAATCGAGGGAATTCCATGCGCGACTCCTGCCTTCCTAGAAGTCTGAAGATCGGGCGAAAGGCTGACCATTCTACTCCCGCTCCCTGATCTCGGCTGAGGGCAACCGGGCCCGGGAGGAAAAGAATACAATGGGGAGGCCTAGGAGTCGCCAATGCCAACGATTGAGGGCCAACAAGCACGGGTTTGGATTGATGCTTATGTGAAGAAGGCGGGGAAGCTCCAGGATGTGACGAAGGCCGTGCGTGCTCTCCTGAAAAAGACCGTAAAGGGTGGCGAGGAGTACGTCGGTCCGTGGAAGATTCCGGCGTTTGATTCCAACGGACCGCTGTGCTGCTTCGCGGCCGGTAAACGGCACGTGACGTTCGCGTTCTTGCGCGGGGCGGCGCTGCCCGACCCCGAGAAACTGCTCGAGGGAAAAGGCAAGGGCGTGCGACACGTGAAACTGAGCCGTGTTGTCGACGTGCAGAGGCCGGGAGTAAAGAAATTGATTGCCGAGGCGGCGAAGCTGAACAAGAACTACCCGCCCTCGGGGAAGATGGTGGGGATGGAAAAGAGGAAGCACCAACCGAAAAAGAAGTAAAAGAACGCGAAGACTGCAGTCGTGGACCTGGAGTTTGCTTGGGGGGAAGCGAGCGGGTGACGTTCAAGGGTGAAGTCGCGGAGCCCGGCTTCGGGCATTTCGGAAAGTGCAGGCCGACGTTTTATCAAACCGTGGCGGCCCGAACTGGCGTGGCCCTCTACCACGGAACGATTAACGTAAGAATCCAGGGCGAGATGCCCCGCTTTCCCATGCCCGATACCCAGAGAATTCCTGGACAAGATCAGATTGATCTCGACCACAACCAGGACATCCTGATCACACCCTGCGTCATGGAAAGTCGCCCCGGCTTTTGGATTCTTCCGGTATTCAAGGGAACCTGGGATCCGAATCCGCTAGGTCATTTCCCGAAGCACATTATTGAAATTTCGCTGGAGGCGAAGCTGGAGAACATAGCTCCAGGTTCGGCGGTTTGTCTTGAAATCCCGGGCACTCTCAAAGCAGCGGACGCCCCGTAGCGTCAACTCTATTCCGGAACCTCCGGCGTAGAGCAACAAGAGCAGGTGCTGGAACGGGCGTAATGCGAGCGACGTTTCCTGCCAGAGCTTACTTGTTGATATCGTCTTTGGCTTCCAGGCGCTTCAGCAGCGGTTCGAGGAAAGGCTTGTTCGCTTCAGGGGCTCCGCCGATGGCTTGCGTCATCTCTTTCGCGGCGGCAGGGAAGTCGCCCTTATTGGAGTCGATGCGCGCCAGCGCCAAATGACTGATCCAGTGGTTCGCGTCTTTCTTGGGGACTTGGGGGTACAGCTCGAAAGCCCGCTTGCTGTCTCCCTGCCGCTGCAGTCCGCGAGCGTAGACATAGAGCTGTATGGCGTTGGCCTTCTCCAGCGCGGTCGCCAGCGCCTTGTCCGCCTCCTCTTTTTTGCCCATCGCGTTTAGAATTCGGGACCTGGTTTCCCAGTTTTCAAATCGCGGCTCATTGTCAATTGAAGTCTGTTCCCACTTTAGCGCTTCTTCCAGGTTGTAATTGTTGTCCAGGCACCACTGCGCTGCTTCGTCATAGCCGGCCCAGGTAAAGCCACCGACGTTGCGCAATTCGTTCTTGATGTTCCGCAGTACAACGGCCTTCACGTCTACGCCAATTTGAAAGGGAATCGCCAGCTTTTCCCAGCGCAGCGTGGCCAGGGCTGACTCCGGCTTGACCTCTTCAAAAGTATAGGTAAGCTGCTCGAATGCCTCCGCCGCATGCGGCTTCACGGCGACGCGCAGCGCATCCTCTTTTTGGTCATAACTGAAGCTCCCCCACGACGTCGCATTCTTGGAAAAGATGATTGTCCACTGATCTTTGTCCGGAATCGTGTGCAGACCATAAGTGCCCGCCGCCAGCGGCTTTCCTTCCACCGTTACGTCGTCAGTAAACGTAATCGTCGTGTTCTCGTTGGCCCCGGCTCGCCAGGGTTTTCCATAGGGAACGACCTTGCCCCAAATCTCCCGACCTCCGACGGCCGGCCGGTGATAGAGAATCGTGACGTCGGTCAACCCGATTCGCTGGGTCACGCTGGCTCGCTGGCTGACTCGCGGAATGTTCAATTCTGTCGGCTGACTGCCGTTCTTGAATTGCGCTTCTGCGGTACCTACCCGCAGGCCCAATCCGGCCAATCCCAGACACAGTCCCAAAACACACTCCGGCACATGACGCATAACCGTATCTTCCTCTCCGAAGATTGTGACTTAGTGGGCGCGCCGCGTCCTGGCGCGGCACACCCGTTGCGGTAGACGCTACCGCAACCGTTTGGTGAGCGGCCAGAGCAAACAAGGATCTGCAAATTTAACGGATTCATCGAAAATTTAGAATGAAGCGCAGCCAATGAAGGTCCCAAGCAGTGGCCACTCATCTAGTCTCACGGCGGCGGAACGAAGTTCTGCGGCCATTCGGAGACGAAGATTTTTCCCTCGGTGCTGCGTTCGAGCGTGGGGGCGTAGAGTCCGCGGTCTAATCTGCGCCACCAATTGCCGGTTGCTTTTCTTGAGGCGCGATCCGTGAACCAGTATTGCCAGAGGATGGAGCGCACGTAGGTCGGCGGCGCATTCGGAAATGGATTGGATCGGAACAGCGCCAGCACATCGGGATTGTTGAGCAGAAGCTGCTGTTGCGTGCGTGGCACAAACGGACTTTCGCGCCAGTTGCCCAACGACGCGAACCATAGATTCCATTCAAATCGCGGCTGATACGGCGCGTAAATCCCCGGAGCTTCGTCCAACGCTTGTGGCTTGTAGCGAAACGGATAGGCAGTCCAGTTCCCGCCGTCGTTCGAGCCTTGAAATTCAATTTCGTAGCGGGCCCAAGTCATTCTTCCGAACAATCCGTAAGAATTGGCGATGCGAAACGGCTCCAGCGCAACAACCGGCGCGGCTGGCAACGGAATTGGCAATGAAATCTGGCGGTTGAGCAAGAATAGCGATGCGTAGAGCACCCAGGCCAGAAAGAATGTTTTGACCCACAACGCGGCAGCCGACACCGCTCGTTTCCCGCCGGCCTGACCAGTCTCTAACGCGGGACTGGCGGAAACCGGATTCAGCAACGAAAGTGACTCGGTTTCGGCCGCAGTCGGGACCTCGTTTCGCAGCGGAAGACTCGGTTTCTCGTGCCACGTGGCACGCCAGCGCCGCGGTATGAGGCGCACCAGGAACGCGTCATCGAGCAGAAAAATCCCGAGGGCCAGAACCAGATGATTCAGAAAGGCGTAGTTGGCGGTGAGGATGATGCCGATCTGCAGAAACGTCACCAGGAAAAAACAGACGATACGGAAGATGCGCGGAAGAAAAATCATGCAGACCAAAATCAATTCGCTAAAGACTGTTGCGAACGCAGTGGCCTGATGCATCCAGCGCGGCAGCTGGTGCGCGTACCAGCCGATCCAAGTCGGTAGCGGGCCGTTCTGGTAGTACTCGTTCATGGCCGAAAAGTCGCGCCAGGAGGGATCTCCGCCAAAGTATTTGGCGACTCCAGACTCGAAGTAGATGCAAAACCAGAGCAACAGCAGCAGAAACACGGTCGCGCGGGAGGGCGGATCCTTTTCAGCAAAGCCGGGACGGCGGCCGGCAGGCGAATGAAAGAGACAGATGAACCCGGCGGCAAGCAGCATGCCGTCCGACTGATATCCGGAAAACTCCTCCGCCGCGGCGACAAATGAGAGGAAGAATACGAAACAGATGACCACGGCTGCCCGCGGCCAGCGATTCAGAATTAGCAGCGTGGATGCGATCAACCCAATCCAGCACAGTGCCGTCAACGCGTGATTGCCGCTGTTCAGCCAAAGCAGCGTCGGCGCATACCAGAAGCGCGTAACGCCGGGCATGGCTTTTGCAACTTCTTGCAGGTAAGAGCCGGCAGGAAGCAGGCCGTTCGGCCCCAGCATCCCGCGAATTTGAAACAACAGCGAGTAGAAGGCGGAAAAATAGATGACGCCGAGGGCCCGCAGGAACAGCCAGCGCGAAATGAGGTGCCCCTCAGGGCCGACTCTTCCCGGACCGACCCACCAGCGAACAGCACGCTGAACGAAACGCCACATCGCCGAAGATCATAACTCGCGCAAAGTCGCGCCGTGGATTCAACCTTTTTGCTAATACGAAACGGCGCTCGAACAGCCGAAATTTGTCTTTTTTGCGGTAACGGCGAACGGGCGGTGGACGCTTGCTTAGCGTCGTGAATTAGAGCTGGGGACATGCACCTTGCAGGAGCCGTCTTCACAGACGGCGCGGTTCCAGCGGTAGCGGTTGCGCGCGATCCAAGCGTAGATTTTTCCCGCGAGCCAGCGGATTCCGGGAATACGTAGCATCCACGCGACCAGGTTCCAGCCGGGGAGCAACCCGCCGATCTGTGCCCAGGCATCTGCGCCGGTGAGAATGCGCCCTCTGGCGTCCACGGCTTGCATCCACTTCATTGCTTCTTGGCGGTCAATCTGGGGAAAGCGCTCGGCCGCGGAAGGGTCGTGCAAGTCGAGCAACTCGATGCGTTGGTGGGTATCGAAGCGCTTGACGCGAGCGGCGCTGGCTCGGCAGAGCGAGCAGGTTCCGTCGAATAACACAGTAACCTCAGCCACGCGGATCTACTCCAAATAGTTGGATTCTAGCGCCAGGCAGAAGGTGAAAAAGGCGGTACAGCTGGGGTCAAACGATACGTTTTAGGCCGTTGCCGTGTCGAGAATTGCGATTGAGCTTTGGATGAGAGTGCTCGCGGCACCCTAGGCCTTGGCTTCGGCGGCGACCTCGACGGCTCCCTCTTCGCGAGCTTTGCCAGCCCGGCGGATGCGAGCGGCTTTGCCCTTCAGATCACGCAGGTAGTACAGGCGGGCGCGGCGAACGTGTCCTTTGCCCGTGACTTCGATCGAAGCGATCGAGGGCGAGTGCAGCGGGAAGATGCGCTCCACGCCGGTGCCGAAGCTGACCCGGCGCACGGTGAAGGTGGCGCTGGAGGCGCGGCCCTTCTTGGAAATCACCACACCTTCAAAGGCCTGGATGCGTTCCTTGACCTTTCCGCCTTCACCTTCGAGCAAGCGGACGTTGACGCGGACGGTATCGCCCGGGCGGAACTCAGGCAAATCTTTGCGCAGCTGCGCTTCGTGTAGTTTTTGAATCACCGGATTCATGTTCGTTATTCCCTGCAGACCCACTCAGGCGGGGCCAGCTCTTCTTGGACAAATTGTAATTATACGGGTTAAGCGACGGATTTGCCAGTGAATTGAGCCGAGGGTAGTGTCTAAAGTTTGAAATATCCGCCTTGGGTGGAAAATGGACCGCTGGTTATTGGTCACACCGACTGGCGAAGCGCAGATCGGGTCCAACCTCACTTCCGAGCAACTGCGGCCTTAAGCTATCCTGAAGAACCTGGACGGGAGGTTTCGCTGCATGGCAAAGCTCGTGTATGGATTGAACCAGTCCCTGGACGGCTACGTCGACCACCTGAAATTGGGGCCACCCCATCCCGCGCTCTTTCGTTACTTCATCGAGCAGGTGCGCGGCCTAACGGGCATGCTGTACGGTCGCCGCATTTACGAAATCATGCGTTATTGGGACGAGGACCTTCCCGACTGGGACGCGGAGGATCGCGAATTCGCGGCGGTGTGGCGGAGCCAGCCGAAGTGGGTAGTGTCGCGTTCGCTGAAGTCAGTCGGCCCCAACGCCACACTGGTCGGGAATGATATCGAGGCGGTACGTGGGCTGAAGGCTCAGCAAGTTGGGGAGATTGATGTTGCCGGACCAAACTTGGCAGGAAGCCTAACCGACCTTGGTCTTATCGATGAGTATCGACTCTACCTCCGCCCCATCGTGCTTGGTCGTGGCACGCCATTCTTCGCCGGCCCCCGGCCGCCGCTCCGCCTTGTGGCCAGCGATGTGATTGGCGAGGATGTGGTCAGACTGACCTACGTTCCTGCTTAATCGCGCCTCGCCCCACGGACCGCGTCGACCGGTCAGGTCCGCTTTTGGTCGAAACCCGAATTTCAAACGGAGACACTACCGAGCCGGGTTGCCTACGGCACAAAAGGTGTCTCGGGGCCGCCTGGATTGCTTACTTCTTTGCCGGCGGCGTAGAAATCGCGGCTGGTTTCACTTTGGCGACTGCGTCCAGAAGTTCCTGAATCAAATTGGCGGAAAGTTCGTAGAGGGCTGGTTCGGATTCGCGTTTGGCGATAAAGGTCTTGCCGTGTGTGGCAATGGCAACGCGCTCGGCGCGCTTGCCGCTGTTGGAGGTTACGACTACTTGCAAGCTTGGCGTTGCGAAGCCCGACTCCGGGAATTTGGTTGCCGCGAGGTTGCGGAGTCTTTCAACCACGCGGTCGATCGTATCGGCGTCGAGTTTCTTGCCGTCGGCTCCCCACCAGTCGGAGCCGGAGCGGGTGAAGAAGTAGGAATTTGCGCCGTCGTGGAATTCGATTTTGTCGGGATCCTGGTAGCCGAAGTCGAAGAGCCTTTTGTTGGCGAAGTCCTCGAGTGTCTTGTCGAGGCCGGTGCCGGATGCGACTTTGTAGATGCCCGCCACCTCCGATGATTTGGCATAGTACTCCTCTTTGTCTTTGCTCTTGCGAATTTCGAGGTTCTGGGTACCGGACGCTCCGTTGAGTTTTACATCAGCAAATGGCGCCGCGGATTTGAACGAGGCGGCGATCCGGGCTTGGTCATCGGAGCTGCTGATGTCCATTTTTTCGTCGCGCAAGGTGCTGATGAGTTGATCGACCTGGCTGGAATCGGCGCGAGCAGGAGTGGGCTTGAGAATCTGCCAAGCTTCCTTGCTACGCGCGAACGTAATTTCCTTTTTCTTTCCGCCCTTTTGATTTACCAATTCGATCTGGCTGACTTTATCGAAGTCGGCGGTGAGCAGGCGTTTATCGCGAAGATCGGTCGCGGATTTATCAAGATTGGATTTGGCGTATCCGGCGATGGTGAAGACGCGGGGATCGCCGGCGACGGCCGCATAGTAGGCGCCTCCGGCAGGCGTCTGATCGCCAATCAGCAGTTTTTGCGTTTTGCTGTCCTTGAGCGTGAGGGCGAGTTCGAGATCGGGCGCGGTGAGGCCGTAGGGTGCCAGGTCGGCGGCTTGGTCTTCGACCAGATGTTCGGAAGAGAGCGCCGATAGAGCGGAGAGAAGGTTCGAGACGGCTTCCTGGTCGGTGGCCAGCGGCTTCGGCGAAGTGATCTGCCAGGCGCTATTCTGCCTAATTGCAGTTAGCCGGTCTTGATTGCGGTGCTGGATAGTGAAGGAGGTAAGGGCCGAGCTGTCCAGAGAAAGGATTTTGCGAGGAGCGCCGGAATCCGGCTTGGCGACGGTGGCAGCCTCTTTTTTGTTCGACCACCAAATCAGGCCGCCCAGCAGAGCCAGCAAGGCTGCGGCGAGAACCAGCCTGGTCCACTTCACTGCTTGTCCCCTCCCACGGTCGATCTCCTCTTTTTTTTAACGCCTCTTCCACCAGGTGGCCAAGCCAAATGCGACGACGGTCAGCGGGAAAACACAGACGCTCAGCCAGAAAAGCGCTTGCATCCTGCGGCCGCTCATATCGAGCGGGCGGTCTTCGGGGGCTTTGGGACGAATCGAGATCAGCTCTTCATCCGAAGCGAGCCAGTTTACGGTGTTGGCAATCAGATCGCGGTTATCCAGCGGGCGCGAGCCGAGCAAGCTGTTCTCAGCGACGAGCGACGTGCCGATGACCACGAAGCGGCCTTGCGGCGTGCTGTTGTAGGTGCCGGCCACAGCGAGAGTCAGCGGGCCTTTCTTGCCTTTTTTCGGGTCGATCGCTCCACCCGGGCCGATGGACGTGGCGCCAACGCTGTCTTCACCGGTGTCCACCAATTTTGTGAGGGTGGTTTTGTCGGTGGACTTGGTTTCGAGCGAACGAGCCAGCGGGTAGGCGGTTGGGACGCGCGATAAAGGCTGGGTGATCGGATGCGAGTCGTACTGCGCAAGGAGCGGGACTTCGGGGCCGAGGTCAAAAACCTGGCCGAGACCGCTGAGGTCGAGAACCAAATCTTTGTCGGCGGTGACGCCCCAGTCGCCCAAAAGCTTGAGCATGCCGTCATTGTCGCTGGGCGGTTCGGAGCGACCGAGGCGCAACGGCGTATCCAGCATGAACAACGCGCGGCCGCCGTTTTCGACATACGTTTTGATGGCGTTGATAACGGGCGCGGGGTAGTCGCTGCGCGGGCCGGCGACAACCAGCACGGTGCAATCTCTCGAAATGGAAACCGAGACTGGTTCGGGAGTTTGGCCAATCTCGAGAGGCTTGCCAGCGTTGGGAGCGGTTGCTGGCTTGAGCGATTCGCTGCGGACCTTGTAGTTGTCGCGCTCTAGCAGCTGCTTGAACAGCGAGTAGCCGCCGCCTTCGGAATCGTCGATGGACCGCTCGCCCGCGGCCGAGAGCACGCAAAGGTTGCGTTCGCCGGAGCGAGTGGAGCGAAGGATCGCGCCGGTGATTTCTTCCTCGGTAAGGCTTTTGGCACTTTCGCGGCGCTCGCCGTTGTCAACCATCACTTCGGCGTCGGAGCGGAAGCCCGCGGCTTTGGCCTGCTGGGGCTTGCGCTCGGGATCGATATATTGCGCGTGCACTCTGGGAGCGAGGCTGGCGTAACGGTCGAGGACATCGCGCGCACGCTGGAAGTCCTGCTGCGCGCCGAAGAACGTCAGCTGAGTGTCCGTTTTCAACCCTTTCACGAGCTTTACGGTTTGCTCGGAAAGGCTGAACTGCTTGTTGGAGGTGGAGTCCCAAGATTTGTCGTAGCGGTTGGCGAGGAAGTTCGCGGCGACCAACACGGCGAGAACGATGACGGTATAAGTGCCGGCGTAGGCTGCGTATCTGGTTTGCCGCATTCTGATCCAATCGAATGCCATGGTCAGGACCTCGCAGACTCGAAGCGGCGCAGCGTTATGAACAGCGCGAAGAAGATGAAGGTAACGTAGAAGACGACGTCCTTGAGGGAAAGCAGGCCTTTGCTGAAGTTCTCCATGTGCGGAACGAGCGAGAGATAATTCAGTGCTTTAGAGGCCGCGGAAGAATCGAAATCCGTAAAAAAGCCAAGGAACAGGAATATCAAGCTGACGAAGAAAGTGGCAACGCCCGCTACGATCTGGCTCTTGGTGCACGCGGAAATGAGCGTGCCAATAGCTAGGATGCAGCCCCCTTGCAGGAGTAACCCAAGATAGGCGACAAAAACGGGCTTCCAATCCGGCTTGCCCCACAGAAAGAGCAGCCCGACGTTCAGAACCGACATCGCCAAGACACAGGCGTAAAGCGCGAGCGCGCCAAGCCATTTGCCCATAACGATGCTCAGGTCATTAATCGGGGACGTCAAGAGAAGTTCGATCGTGCCAGTGCGCTTTTCTTCCGCGACCACACGCATCGCGACCAAAGGAGCCAAGAAGAGCGCAATCGTTCCCGCGAGGCCCAACGCCGA
Source organism: uncultured Acidobacteriaceae bacterium (assembly GCA_964594885.1). Lineage (GTDB taxonomy): Bacteria > Acidobacteriota > Terriglobia > Acidiferrales > UBA7541 > Acidiferrum. The sequence goes on along the minus strand of CAZQOB010000005.1, from coordinate 34,692 downwards.
GCGGATCGGGAGGTTCACGTTCATCGATTGTGCTGCGCCCATCATTTGGGCGCGGAAAACCTCCATCGTGAATGCACGTATTTCGAGGAAAAAAGCGATTCCGAAGAAAAGAGCGAAGAGCGCGATGACCGCGTAGGCGACCGGGGATACAAAATAGCTGCGCAGCTCCTTGCGGCAGATGATCCAGATATTTCTCATGACGCCTCCTCGTTGGATGGCGCCGCGCTATTCGGAACGACGGCAGCTTTCTTGGTATCCGAAGCGGTGAGCTGGAGGAAGATTTCTTCCAGGCTGACGGCCGCGCTGCTGAGTTCGCTCAAATCCCAGCCGGATTGGACGACGGCGCGGGCCAAATCGGCGCGCATGGCGCGGTCGCTTTTGCCTTCCACTTCGAAAGCCGAATGATTGTCCCGACTTTCCTTGAAGATGACGCGGCTGACGCCTGGCACCTGCCGCAAGCGCTGGGCTACGAGCTCCCGTTCCAGCACGCCGTCGTGCGAGGCGATCTCCACGAGGACCGAACCGCCACCACGTGCCCGGCTTTGCAAATTGTCGACGGAGTCCGTGGCGACGAGCTGGCCCTTGTTGATGATGATAACCTGCTCGCAGGTCTGCTCCACCTCGGGAAGGATGTGCGTGCTGAGAATGACGGTGTGATCGCCGGCGAGACTGCGGATGAGTTCGCGGGTTTCGTTAATCTGTTTGGGATCGAGGCCGGCGGTAGGCTCGTCGAGTATGAGCACGTCGGGATTGTGGATGATGGCCTGAGCCAGGCCAACGCGCTGGCGGTAGCCCTTGGAAAGTTTGCCGAGGACTTTTTCCTCGACGTCGGCGATGGCGCAGCGATCAAGAACAAAGCCGACGCGCTGTGCGAGGTCTGCTCCGCGCAGGCCTTTGATTTTTCCGACGAACTCGAGATATTCGGCGGTGCGCATTTCGAGGTACAGCGGCGGAGTTTCCGGCAGATAGCCGATGCGGCGCTTGACCTCGATTGGATTTTCGAGCACATCGAAACCCGCAACCGCCGCCTGGCCGGAGGTCGGCGGCAGGAAACAGGTGAGCATGCGCATCGTCGTGGTTTTTCCGGCGCCGTTGGGACCGAGAAAACCAACAATCTGGCCCTTTTTTACTTCGAACGAAATGTGGTCGACAGCGGTGTTGCGAGCGTACCTCTTGGTAAGCTCATTCACAGTAATCATCGAATTTCAGTCTTGAGGCCGCGAAAGAGCCACAACACGCGTCCTTCGCATGCTGCCAGGTTCAAACGCGGCGCTACAAATGTAGGATGCCAAGCTCGATGCCGCAGGATGCCGGCAATTCAACTCGGCGATTGGCAGTCTTGCGCACCGGATTTCGGTTGTCAAGCGAGGCGCATGCGTTCGCAGCGATCGACCTGACACCTCAGAGTTAGTCTGGATTTCCGGAAAGCAGATCCGGGCGGTTGCGCAGCGTCTTCTCGAGCGCCATGCGGTGGCGCCATTTGGCGACATCGCCGTGATTGCCAGCGATGAGGACTTCAGGGACTTTCCAGCCGCGAAAATCTGCCGGGCGCGTGTAATGCGGAAAATCGAGTACACTGCGGCTGTGCGAAAGCGCCCTGTGTAGCTGGCCGGTTTGAGAATTTTCGGCGCGCTCCAACAAACTGAACGACTCGTTCAGCGCGGAGGCTTGGTTGCCGAGGGCCCCCGGGAGCAGGCGGGTGACGGCGTCGATCACCAGCGCCGCGGGAAGCTCGCCGCCGGACAAAACAAAATCGCCGATGGAAATTTCTTCGGTGGCCAGATGTTCGGCCACACGCTCATCCACGCCTTCGTAGCGACCGCAAATGAAAATGATTCGCTCCAGGCCGGCGTAGTGGCCCGCCGTATGCTGATCGAATTTTCTCCCCGCGGCCGATAGCAGCACAATTGCGGTTTTCTCAGGCAACGGTAGCTTGTTAGCCGCGTCGCCCACGGATTGACCGAGCAGCGATTCCGCGGCTTCGAAGAGCGGCTGGGGCTTGAGCACCATGCCTTCGCCGCCACCGAACGGGCGGTCGTCCACGGTGCGGTGGCGGTCTTTGGTAAATTCGCGTAAGTCCTGCACATGAATTTCGACGATGCCAGCTTCGCGGGCGCGCCGCACAATGCCGTGGTCCAGCGGGCCAGCGAAAAATTCCGGGAAGATGGTGACCAGTTCGAAGCGCATGCGAGGTCAAGTGTAACAGGCCAACGGCAGAGCCAAGCGTTACTGTGCTAGGTCAAGTCGCGGAGGCCTTCGGGGAGGCGGACTTCGATTCTGCGGGCCGTGACGTTCACAGAGGAACAGATGTCTTCGGCCAGCGGCACCAGCAACTCCCCACTTGCCGTATCGATTGCAAGAAGCGGCGTTCCGGGTTGGCTTTCGCCGGGGAAATACACGTCGCGGACTTTGCCCAAAAGCGACGGCACCTCGGCCTGAGAACAGGGGGAAGAAGCAAAATGATCCTGCCGCGCTACGGCCCGTGCCGCTGAGTCCAAATCTGGGGTCACTGCAATCGGCGGAAGTTCAAAGACCGCACAGCCGATAAGGTCAGTAACGAAATAGCGCCCGTCGGGCAACGCCGCGCGCTGCTCGAAGGGGATTTGGACCAGATGACCGCGCAGTTTCTCGGCTTCGCTGATGGAATGGATGCCGGCAAAGTGAAAGACGCCGTTTCCGGGATGATTGCGGTCCCGCCAAAACGTTTCGACCTCGGCCGTTGTGGATCGACCGGCCTCGTTCACGAGTGACATTTGTTTGATTTGCGATAGCCGTTCGGGAAAATCGGTGAGCAGCTCCGCAGCAACTTCGCCTTTATTACCGCGTGGGCGCAGGATGCGCGCCACGGTCACATACTTTTGTTCCAAGGAAGCGCTCATCCGGCGGGGAACTTACTCTTCGAGGATTTCCAGCGTAAAGCGCTTGTGAACTTTCATGCCGGAAGCGCCAATCAACGTGCGCATGGCCTTGGCGGTGCGGCCCTGGCGGCCGATCACCTTGCCAAGGTCCTCAGGATGGACTCGCAGCTCCACCGTCGTGGCTTGCGGTCCCTCGACTGTCGCCACTTTCACATCCTCCGGGTGGTCAACGAGGGCCCTGGCGATGACTTCCACCAGCTCTTTCATTTAGGCACCTCCTTCATTCCACTTCGGCGGACAAGGCAGAATGCCTTCTTAGATGCGGAACCCCCCAGGAACGTCGGGGGGTTGGCGGACCTATCGAAAATACAACGCAAAAAGTTGCCAGTAAATGACGATTACGCAATTTTCTGGGACTTAATGAAGCTGCGCACCGTGTCGCTCGGTTGCGCTCCGCTGCCCAGCCAGTACTTCACGCGATCCGCGTCCAGCCTTACTTCGGCCGGCTTCTTGAGGGGATCATAGGTCCCCACCGCCTCCACCACGCGCCCGTTGCGGGCCTTGCTGCTTTCAATGACCACGACACGATAAAAGGGCTTTTTTCTCTTCCCAAACCGAGACAGACGAATCGTTAGCACAAAACACTCCTCCTGAACACTTAATTGTAGCGTGTTAAAGCTGCTTTGAGCAATGGCGAGCTGCCGGAGTTTTGGGGCCGGTGTTTCAGGGTACGCAGAGCCAGGCCCACATTTCCTAGCCCGGATTAAGGAATGGCCGATCTGCCGGTTTCGTAATACGATTGCGGCCTGGGCGTTTCCCGCCTTGCACAATTCCGGCGAACCGCCACGGCCCCATTCCTTGCAGCTCGGCTCGCCACTGAGAGGTGCCTCCGTGACTCCGTACCGTCAATTCACCCGGCGTGAATTCGTGAAAACTGCATTGGCCGCTGGCGCCGCGGCCGGCGGGATGCACATACCAGGCTCGCGCCAGACCGCCACTGATTGGATCACGCTCGGCAAATCCAAGGTCCAAGTCACGCGCCTGGCCTTCGGCACCGGCAGCTTCAGCGGCGCAGTGCAACGCAACCTCGGCCAGGACGGTTTCACACGGCTGGTGCGTTACGCTTACGATCGCGGCATCCGTTTCTTCGAAACCGCCGAATCCTACCTCGACATGCACAAGATGCTCGGTATCGCGCTGCAGGGCATTCCGCGAGACACTTACCGCATCATGTCCAAAGTCACGACGTACGGAGGCAACCAGATTCCGCAGCAAAAGTTCGACGAACTTCGCAAGCTCGCGAACACGGAATACTTCGACATTATGCTGCTGCACTGGCAGCACACTGCCACCTGGCCTGCCGATTCTGCGCGCTGGCAGGACGGAATTCTCGAAGCGCAAAACCGCCAGGCGATTATCAGTCATGGAGCGTCAGTGCATGGACTGCCGGCCTTGCGCCAGGTACCCCAAAATAAGTGGCTGCAAGTGGCTATGATCCGCATGAATCACAAGGGCACACGCATGGACAGCGAGGACTACAACGCCGATGGCGGGCCGACCGCCGTTCCTGAGGTCGTGTCCCACGTTCAGCAAACGCACCAGGCGGGCATGGGCGTTATCAGCATGAAGCTCTGCGGCGAAGGCACGTTCAACCGCGAGGACCGCCAGGCGGCCATGCGCTTCGCGTTTCGCAACGCCGGCGTGGATTGCGTGACTGTCGGCTACAAAAACACCGTGGAAATCGATGAGGCCATCGAAAATCTGAACCTGGCACTCGCATAGAACAGCCACTCTTGTTGGTGCGAGGCTGCAGCGTTTTCAGACTTTTTTCGTTTTGTACTCATCAAACGCTTCAAGGAAGCGGTCAATTTCCTTGCGCAGCAGATAATACGGCGTGGAAAGCCGGATCTTGGAGGGCGCGGCACCGCGGATGCGAATCTTCTTTTCCTTCCACATCCAGTTCTCCAAATCGGGCATGGTCACCGGAGCAACGGTCACCGTTGCGATTCCGCAGCGCAATGCCGGGTCCGGCGATGTCCAGGAGTGCACTCCGCGCTTCATCATCTCGGCCAAGATGTAGTTGGCACTCTGGCGGTGCCGCTTTTCGATGTGCTCAATTCCGATCGTGTTGGCCAGCTCAATCGCTGCGCGCAGTCCGCAGAGCGCAGGTACATTCGAACTTCCAATCCGCTGAAACCGCTCGGCGCGAAGCTTCTTGTCGTCCCAGCCTTCTGTGGCAATCGTGTTCCACACGCGATCGATCACTTCATCGCGCAAGTAAAGAAAGCCCGTGCCCTTGGTTGCTTGTAGCCATTTGTGCGGGCTCGAGGAATACATGTCGCAGCCAAGGTCGTGCAGGTCCAACTTCATCATGCCGGGAACATGCGCGCCGTCCACGGCCGACAAGATTCCTTTCGACCGGGCCCAGGCGCACAGCTGCTTAGCCGGAAGCACGACTCCTGTCACTGTCGTGATGTGGCTGAAAAAGATCACCCGGGTGCGTGAACCGACCGCGTCGTTAAACAGGTTCAGCACCGTCGCGGAATCCGGCACTGGTTTCGGCAGCGTCACCTTTTTCACCACGATGCCGTAGCGCCGGGCTCGCAAGTTCCAAGGATGCTCTCCGCCCGGATGCTCCTGATCGGTCATCAACACTTCGTCGCCGGCTTTCAGGTCCAGGCCATTCGCAATGTAGCTGTTCGCTTCCGTTGCGTTTCGCAGCAACGCGATCTCATCGCAATTGCAGCCGACAAATTTCGCCAACGGATCGCGAAACTCGTTCCATGCTGCGTAGCCCCATATGGGATAGTCCTCGGGTTCGTGCTGCGCCATTCTTTCTGAATCGTGGTAGCACTCCACGATGGCGCGCAGCACCGGCATGGGCGACGAGCCCACTGTCCCGTTGTTCAGATACACTTCGTCTCCCGGAATCAGAAACTGTTTCCGCAAAGCCGCCCAGTAGGCCTCTTCATCCTGCTCGTACAGTGAGGAATCCGGCAGAGCGGGCGGCGCCGGATGCCCTTGCTGCACCGCTTGCAGCAATCTCGCGTGCGACAGCGCCGCGACTCCGGCGGTTGCGCCTCCGATCGAGGCCAAAAATCCACGGCGATTCACCACGGGTCCCTCCTAGGATGGGCGCAGCGCGAATTCTATGTGTTTCCCCGGCTTACAACAATCTCCCGCTTCCTCTTTCGCTTGCGCCAAGTCACCGCAGCTACTATGGTACGAAGGTTTCTCGCTGCTTGTTCAGGAGCTTCCTCATGATCCGGCACGCAACCATGGCCCTAGTGGCAGTACTGTGCTTTTCTGCTTTATCGAGCTTCGGCCAGCAACGACAAGCCTCCAAACAAGACCAACCACGGCTGCAAAACTCCGCAAAGGAGAAATCCTCGCTGGCCATCGAGGAAGCAATTCATTCTCTCGCCGCCGCAGAGACCTTTTTGCAAGTGGCCCTCTCCCCGGACGGAAGGAATGTCGCTTGGGTGGAGCAACTCAAAGGAAAAAATGGTGCTGCTTCCGGAAATTCCGCCATCTTCGTGCGCAGTCTCGACCCTAAAACTCCCGCGCAAAAGATCACCGCAGCTGCCGGCACGCCGCGCGCCGAATCCGACGTCAGCTGGTCCCCTGACAGCCGTCACGTCGTTTTTCTTTCTGATTCCGTCAAAACCGGTCAGCCCCAGGTGTACGTGAAGAATCTGCACGACGGTTCGGTTCGTCGCGTCACGAATGTGAAAGGCTTTCTTGCGAATCCAAAATTCTCTCCTGATGGAAAGACCATCGCGGTCCTGTTTACGGAGAATGCCACGCGCGCTGCCGGTCCGCTGGTCGCGGAAACGGCGGAAACCGGCGAAATCAAGGACGCCTTTTTTGAACAGCGTCTCGCCCTCATTGATCTCACCAGCGGCAAACTGCGGCAAATCTCTCCTGCTGACACTTACATCTACGAACACGATTGGGCGCCCGACAATTCGCACCTAGTCGTTACGTCAGCGCTCGGCAACGGCGACAACAACTGGTACATCGCCCAACTTTCGGTCATCGATGCCAACTCCGGCTTGATGAAGTCTATCTACAAGCCGCCACTGCAGATCGCCTTGCCCGCCTGGTCGCCTGACGGAAAATCGATTGCCTTCATCGAAGGCCTGATGAGCGACGAGCCCTCCACCGGCGGAGACATCTTTCTCGTTCCCGCCGGTGGCGGAGAGCCGAACAACCTCACGCCCGAACGCAAATCCTCCGCAAGCTGGCTCTCCTGGTCCCGCGACGGAAAAATCCTCGCAGGCGAATTCCTCCAGGGTAAGTCGTCTCTCGTTTCCCTCGATCCAGAAACGCGACACATCGAAACGCTCTACTCCAACTCGGATACCATCTCGATGGGCACCTGGGGCCCGTCCGCCTCCTTCTCTGCCGATGGAAAGATTTCGGCTGCCATACGGTCCTCTTTCGCCGCCCCGCAAGAACTCTGGGCCGGCCCGGTCCATTCTTTGCGGCAAATCACGCAGCGCAATAAAGAAGTAAAGCCAAGCTGGGGCGAAGCTAAATCAATCCATTGGAGGTCAGACAACTTCGAAGTACAGGGCTGGCTGATCTATCCTGCAAATTTCGATTCTTCGAAGCAGTATCCGTTGGTGGTTGACGTCCATGGCGGACCGGGAGCAGCAGAACTCTCGAGTTGGCCCGGCAGCTGGAACTTCGCCTTGGCTCTGGCCTCATCAGGCTACTTTGTATTTATGCCCAATCCGCGCGGGAGTTTCGGCAACGGCGAGGAATTCACTCGCGCCAACGTCCGCGATTTTGGTTACGGCGATCTGCGCGACATCCTGGCTGGCGTCGATGAGGCGATCAAACTCGCGCCCATCGACCCCCATCGCCTCGGCATCACTGGCTGGAGCTACGGCGGCTACATGACCATGTTCGCTGTCACCCAAACCAACCGCTTCAGAGCCGCTATGGCCGGGGCCGGTATCGCGAATTACCAGAGCTACTACGGCCAGAACAAAATCGACCAGTGGATGATTCCGTTCTTCGGCAAATCCGTCTACGACGATCCCGAAATCTACGCGCGCAGTTCACCGATCACTTTCATCACAAAAGCGACCACTCCAACCTTGGTTATCGTCGGTGACAGCGACGGTGAATGCCCCACGCCGCAATCCTACGAATTTTGGCACGCCCTCAAGACGCTCGGCGTCGAAACCCAATTAGTTGTTTATGAACATGAAGGCCACATGTTCGTGAACCCGGAACATGTTCGCGACCGCATTCGGCGCACGGTCGCATGGTTCGACGTCCATTTGCAGAAATGACGGTCGCATGTTGAGAAGAAATTGTTCCCGCGCATCGCTCGTCTAGCTCTACAATCCGGTGTTGGCCCTGTCTGCCGAATTGACCCTATGCCCCATGTTTTTGCAAGAATCGCTGCAACCGTTTTAGGTAGCCTGCTCGCTTTAACCGCCCCAGTCGCACCTCAGGAGCTCCGTGCCTCTCTTGCTGTCACGGTGACCGACTCTTCCGGCGCTTCCATTCCATCCGCAACGGTTTTGCTCTCGGATCAAAAGGCCAGCACGCAGCTCATCCGGACTACGAATTTGAGCGGCGAAGCCTTATTCATCTCCCTCAGCCCGTCGACATACAAACTCTCGGTTTCTGCCGCGGGCTTCGCTTCACAGAGCAAATCGATCGTTATCACCCTGAGCTCGCAGTCTTCAATTCGGATCATTTTGATTCCAGAGTCTCTTCACGAGTCCATTGACGTTTCGGATCGCGGCCCGTCTCTGGCCACCCAACCGCTCGATACGTCGTCCAGTAACGTGCAAACCGTAGTCACTTCCGCCGACCTCGACGAAATTCCCCTCTCCGCCCGCAGCTTCGCCAGCATCTCTTTGATGGCGCCTTTCACCGCGCCTGTGGAGCCTTCTGACCCCACGAAGGCCCGCATCACCGCGGTCTCGTTCGGCGGCAGCTCCGGCCTTAACGTCGATTTTTCAGTGGACGGCGGCGACAACAACGACGACTTCATCGGCGGTTTTTTGCAGAACTACTCTCCCGAAGCGATGCAGGAGTTTGTCGTCCGTTCCGCACAGTTCGGGGCCGAGGCCTCTCGCAGCAACGGCGGCAGCATCATTCTCTCCACGCGTAACGGCACCAACAACTGGCACGGTAGCTCCTCTTACTACTACCGCGGCAGGAATCTCAAAGCGCGCAATTCCCTCGACAATCCTGCGCCGGATCCCAAGCAGCCTTTCGCCCGTCACGACGGCGTGGCCGCCGTCGGCGGCCCAATCAAACGTGATCGCCTCTGGCTTTTCTCTTCCTACGAATACATCGACGAAAACGCCAGCGTGGCCTACAGTTCCAACTCCCAATCAGAGTTCAAGGCGCTCTCAGGGCTAGCCGCGCAAGGCCTGATTCCGGGTGTCGCTTCCATCGCAGTTCCCAGCAGCGTTGCTGTTCCTTTTCGCGACACTTTGTTCACTGCGCGCCTGGATTGGGCGCAGTCTGCTCAATCCCGGTGGTTTCTGCGCGGCTCACTTGACCGCAATCACACGCGGAACGATCTGGTCCAACAAGCGGCACTTCCTTCCACCGGTTCGACTACTGCATCCAACTATTTCAACTTGCTCTTGTCCCAAATTTATACTTTCACGCCAGCCACGGTCGGCTCTCTGACCCTCGAAGCCAGTAACTTTCATCACGCCAAGGTTCGCAATTCCAATCTTGGTCTGGCGCTGGCGTTCCCTTTCAGCGCCAATTTTCACACGACTTCCGGCTTCGAAACTTTCGGCGACAACCAGTTCGTCACTGTCGTCTCAGCGTTTCCTGTTGAGCGGGATCAACAAAAATATCAGCTTCGTTATGACGCCGCGCACACTTCGGGTCCGCACCAACCGCGTTTGGGCATCAACCTGATCCACGAGCCGGTACTGCGAGGCGCTCTGGCCTCTTCTGCCGAGCACCTGGTCCAGTTCACCGAAAATCCGTCGTACTATCCCAGCAATCCCGCACAGTTCACCGCGGACTACAACTGCACCGCCGCGGCCCTCCCAAACACAACTTGCACCGACACGCCCGCCCACGACGGCGCCTTCGCACAGAGCCTGCGCCGCCTCGGTTTCTTCGCGGAAGACAGTTGGCACGCTACCCGGTCGCTTGCGATCAACGCCGGGCTTCGCTACGACACCACGTTCGGCCTGTTCATCGCCTCGGGCCGCGACCAATCGCAAAACCCCGCATTCCGGACGCTAAGCGCGCTTCATATTCCCCTCGTGGCCGGAATCCCTCACGACGACCATAAAGCCTTCGCTCCCCGTTTGGGTCTTGCCTACGCTCCCGGCTCATCGCAAAACACCGTACTTCGTGCTGGCGTTGGCCTCTACTACAACGATCTCGCGCAAAACGGGTGGGTGGACGCCTTCACCGCCGTCAACCAGAGGATATCCACACCTTGTATCGTCTACGATTTGCTTAACCCCGCCTGTCTCCCGTCCGGCACAAATCGTGGCCAGGGAGCGCTTATCGATCCGCGTTACCGTACTCCCTACGCGCTACAGACGAGCGCAGCCTTCGAACACGATTTCCTTCCGAAACCACTCAAAAACTGGCGCCTGACGGTCACCTACGAACACCATCAGGGTGTCCATCAATACCGCCGCTACGAATTCATCTCCGACTTTTCTCTGCCCGCCGCCGCTCCTAACATCTCTCTGTTCCGTACGGACAATCGCTCGAGTTATAACGGCTTCGCTATTCAGATGCAGCATCGTTTCACCGATCGCTTCGAACTTACGGCGAACTACGTTCTCTCGCACGCCTCGACGTGGGGAGCGGTTGTGGGCGAGCTCTTCGACTACGTCAACGGCGTATCCGATCCACTGAGAGCCTTCGGCTCCGGCGATCATGGTCCTTCCGGCGAAGACATTCGCCACCGCTTTGTTCTCATCGGCACGCTGCAGCTGCCCTGGCGCTTTGAAGTTTCTACGCTCTCCCAACTCGAAAGTGCCCGTCCCTTTACCGTGGCCACTCCAGCCGACATCGGCCACGACGGCTTCTCCGGCAATGACCGCGCTGTCGTCAACGGCGTGCAAACCACGCTCGACGAATTTCGCGGTACTCCGTTCTATCAGGTCGATCTTCGCGTTAGCCGCAACATCAACCTTCGCGAACACATCCAGCTCCGCCCTTTCGCCGAATTCTTCAACCTCTTCAACCGGCAGAATCCCGGCAACAACTACATAGGCGACATTTCGGCCTTACCCACCCCGGTCAACAATCTCTCCAACGCCACTGCGTTCTGCCTGAACGCCGCCTGCACGCAAGTCTCCCCCATCGCCAGCTACAAACAGCTCCGGGTACCGGCTGGTGCCCTCGGCGATTTTTTCGGCCCGGGCACAACCGTCGGCATCCCTTTCGCCGCCCAACTCGGCCTCAAACTCTCCTTCTGACCTAAGCCCTGCTCCTTTCGGGCTCAGTGTCTCCGGACTCTGCGGCATCTTTACTCCTTGCAAATCCTTCGGTCTCCCCTCAGCATGTCGCGCAACCATGCCCGCCGTTCCACCGCATCCGGACGATCTCCAACTTCGCCGATTCGCGCCAGCGCTGGTCCTCATCTGCATCTGCGTCCTCATCAATTATGTGGACCGCGGCAATCTGTCTGTCGCCGGCCAGACACTCAAGGCTGAATTCCACCTGACGCAAGCGAAGCTGGGCATTCTCTTCGCCGCGTTTTTTGTCACTTACACGCTGATGCAGTTCATCGTCGGCTGGCTGGTGGACCACTACGATCCCGCGCGCATTCTCGCGGCCGGATTTCTTGTCTGGTCGCTCGCTACCGCGGCCACCGGAGTCGCGCCCGTCTTTAGCGTTCTCTTTGCAATGCGTCTTATTCTGGGCATTGGCGAAGGCGTCGCGCTTCCCTGCAGCTCAAAACTGCTGGCACGTCTTCCCGAACGCCATCGCGGATTCGCCGCCGGAGCCTTCATGGCCTCGCTGCGCGCAGGCAACGCCGTCGGCACCCTGGGCGCCGGTCTGCTGATGGCCGCCTACGGTTGGCGCCCCGTCTTTATCGGGATCGGCTTGGCCAGCCTGGCCTGGCTGCCAGCCTGGTGGAATTGGAAGCCGTCAGCATCGCCGCGCGATGAGGCCGCAACGATCGACTGCTCAACGCAATTTGGATCCGTGCCCGCAACGCGAACCGCCGGCCTTCCCAGCATCCTACAGATCTACAGCCAGCGCTCTTTCTGGGGAACCGCGCTTGGCCAGTTCTGCTGCAACTATTTGCTCTACTTCATGGTGACCTGGCTGCCGTCGTATCTCGAGCAAGAGCGTCATCTCTCCTCTACCCAAATGCCCAAAGTCGCCGCCACGTACTACTTGATGGATGCCGTCGGAGCCATTTCCACTGGCTGGCTGCAGGATCATTTCATTCGCGCCGGCTACAAGCCCACGCTGATCCGCAAACTCTTCATGGACCTGGGTTTTGTGCTGGCCATCGTCGGACTTCTCGGCTGCGCTTTGTCTAGCGCCAACTATTATTTCCCCTGGCTGCTCACCGCCGGATTCGGCTGCGGCGCCACTTCGCCCGGCATCTTCGCCTTCTGCCAGCGTATTGCCGGTCCTGACGCCGTCGGCAAGTGGTACGGCTCGCAGAACGGCATCTCCAACCTTGCCGGAGTCGTCGCCCCCTCGCTCACCGGCTTCGTTGTCGAACGCACCGGAAATTTCGTCCTGCCCTTCGCCATCACCTCGGCCCTCTGTTTCGCAGGCATCCTCCTCTGGACCTTCCTCGTAGCCAAAGTCGAGCCCCTCGACTGGTCACGGTGTTGAGCTCCTGCCCAAGGTGCGGGAATTGGCTCCCCATCAGCGCCAGGCCCCACTTGTCCCGCAACCTGTTGTCCCCACACGGTGATCGGTCAGTTCTTGCTTTTTCGTTTCGAAGAGCTCTTGGTTATTCCGTTCAACTCTTTGGCAAATTGCCCCAACTCGCTTTCGAGTGTAACCAACGCATCTTTCGCGGCAATGAAATCTCCGCACTTGCCGAGCATCTCGATCGATTCAGCTGCTGCAACCACCTTGCTGGCTGCAAAATTGCCGACTGCGCCCTTCAACTTATGCGCTGCTTTCGCCAGCGCGCTGGCATCACCAGAGCGCAGCGCGTTCTTGATTTGCGCCAAATTCGACGGATAGTCCGCAAGAAAAAGCCGGGCCAGCTGTCGTAGCAGCCGGCGATCGCCATCGAAACGGGCCAGCAAGGCGTCCTGGTCAATCCCGCACCCCGACTGGTCGTCAGCTGTACCCGCGGCAGCTCTTTCTGACTTCGTCGCAACGGAAACCTCTGAGATTGCTTTCTCCAGCTCTTGCGCCCGGATCGGTTTGGAAACATAGCCATCCATGCCCGCCGCCAGGCACCGCTCGCGATCTCCCTTCATCGCATGTGCCGTCATCGCTACGATCGGGACATGCTTGCCAGCGCTTTCCTCCCAACGGCGGATCGCCGCGGTCGCATCCAATCCGTCCATTTCAGGCATCTGCACATCCATGGCGACCAAATCAAATGCGCCGGTTTGCACGGCAGACAGCGCCTCGCGGCCATTGCCGACAATCGTCACCTCATGGCCTAACTTCTCCAGGATTCTCCGCGCAACCAGTTGGTTCACATCATTGTCTTCCGCCACCAGCACCCGCAACCCGCCCTTGACCGTCCGGACCCTCTTGCGGCCGCGCACGCCTCGGTCTTTCTTCGCCGCAGGTTCACCGATGGCGCTGATGATCACGTCAAAAAGTTCCGACTGTTTGATCGGCTTGCTGAGGCTGGCCACAATTCCCAGCTTGCGGCTGCGCTTCAAGACCTCCGGACGCCCGGCGGAGGTGAGCATGACTACTTTGAGGTCCGCGTGCCGCGAGTCCTTGGCGATATGCTCGGCCAGCGCAAATCCATCCATGCTGGGCATCTGGGCGTCGAGCAGCGCCACAGCAAACGGCTGGCCCGCCTGTTGCGACTCTTCCAGGATGGCAAGCGCCGCTGCCGCGCTTTCCACAGCCACAGGACGCATGTGCCAGTTGGTCAGCACTTCGGTCAGAATCTGCCGGTTCGTTGCGTTGTCATCCACAACCAGTATCGGCAGATCGGTCAGCGGACGCCACGCCGCAGGCTGCTTTTCCGTTCCAGGCTGCTGAACCTCAAACCGTGCCGTGAAGTGGAACCTGCTGCCCCTACCGGGCTGGCTCTCGACGGAAATCTTTCCGCCCATCAACTCCACCAGCTGCGCGGAGATGGCCAGCCCAAGTCCGGTCCCGCCGTAGCGCCGGGTCGTGGAGCTGTCGGCCTGCGCGAACGCTTCGAAAATCAGCGCCTGTTTCTCCGGCGGGACGCCGATACCGGTGTCGGTTACCGCCAAACACAGAACGATGTTGTTGTCGCCGCGTGATTCAATCCGCGTGCGCAGCACCACTTCCCCCTGCTCCGTAAACTTGATGGCGTTGCCCGCAAGGTTCACGACCACCTGGCGCAGCCGCAAGGGGTCGCCGATCAAACCATCTGGGACGCTCGAATCGATGTGGCACGCCAGCTCGATAGCTTTCTGCTGAGCCCGCGGCGCCAGCACTCTCATCGTGTCTTCCAGCACATCGCGGATGTTAAACGCAACGTGGTCCAGCCGCAGCTTGCGCGCTTCGATCTTGGAAAAATCCAGAATGTCGTTGACCAGCATGAGCAATGCTTCCGCGGAATTCTGAATGGCGGTCAGATACTCCCGCTGCTGGCGCGTAATGCGGGTCCCCAACGCCAGTTCGGTCATGCCGATCATGGCGTTCATCGGCGTGCGAATTTCGTGGCTCATGTTGGCCAGGAACTCGCTCTTGGCCTGAGTCGCTTCCTCCGCACGCTTTCTGGCTGTTTCCAACTCGCGCGCATGCGCGCGCAAAGCCTCTTGCGCCTGCAGCCGTTCGATGAATTGACCGAGTTGGCTCCCGATCGCCCCCATCATCTCCAGCAGCTTGCGGTCCGGCTTCTGGATGTGCTGACTGAAAAATTCCAGCACACCCAGGATTTCGTCCTTCAGCAGAATCGGAAAACCGAATGCGGCGTGCAGTCCTTCCTTGGCCGCGATAGGTGCACGCGGAAAATTTGCGTCGCGGGTGACGTCCTCGATCCACACCGGCTGGGCCTGCGCCCAAACTCGCCCGGGCAGGCCAACGCCCTTGGAAAACGTCTGCGCGCGGGTCCTGGCGTCAAACTCAGAGACTTGCGCCGTAGGCATGCGCCAGGTTTCCACGCAGCACAGCAGCTGGGCCTTTTGGTCGGCGCGCCATATGGCTCCGACCGACCAATCCAGGCTTTTGCAAACCGCTTCCAGAATGCGCGGCGTGGCATCCGCCAGACTCTCCGCTTCGGCAAGCACGCGCGTCACGGCGTGCTGCGCGGCCAGCCGGACCTCCTGGCATTTCCGGTCGGTAACGTCGGCGGCGATGGCATAAATCTGCTCTTTTTCCGGCCGGGGAATCGCTGACCACAGCAGCCATTTGTAGGACCCGTCTTTGCAGCGGTAGCGGTTTTCGAAAGAGAGTACGTGGCTGCCGCCCGCGACTCGCGCCGCCTCCGTGCTGGTCGCCTGGCGGTCGTCCGGATGCACAAATTCCAGATAGGGGCGTGAAAGCAGCTCTTCGCGGGTATAACCAAATGTCGTTTCCCAGGCGGGATTCAGATGCTTGAAGTAGCCGTCCGTGCCGGCGATACACCACAGGTTCAGCGAGAGCTCGAAGAACTCGCGCAGATCCTCGCTGTTTGGCCCACCGAACGCAGTCGCACTCATGGTTCCCTCGCGGGAATTGGTCCCAAATCGACGAGCTTATTCTGTTCCGGGAATGGGCATCGTGCAACCGGGCAAAGTGCTGCCGGAGGTTAGATTGGTCGCCAAGTTGACCCACGAATCCACCGGACGTAGCATTCCAGCGCATAGATTTTCTTAGCAGCGTGAGGGCATTCGTGAGTCCCGCTCCGGCAAAAGCGAAAATCCTGGTCGCCGACGATGATCGCACCACCCGCTTCGCGATCGTCAGCACGCTCAAGAAAGCCGGCTATTCGGTCACGGCCGTGAACAATGGCGCAGAAGCCTTGAACAAAATCCAGCAAACCAATTTTGCGCTGGCCTTTCTCGATATTCAGATGCCTGGAATGACCGGCCTCGAGGTCCTGGCCAAGGCGCGTCTCGGCCCGTCGCACCCCAAAATCATCATCATGACCTCCGACGGCACTCCGGAATCAGTCCTATCCGCGGTCCGCGAGCAGGCTTACGAATACTTGAGCAAGCCGTTTCCGCCAAAAGAAGCGGTTGAAGTGGCGCAGCGGGCACTCACGCAAAATGCTTCGCCGCCGATTGAAGTCGTTTCTGCTAAACCGCACTGGGTCGAACTGCTGATTCCCTGCACCCGCGAAGCTGCCGGTCGCCTTGAGTCTTTCCTGATGAAACTGGATACGGATCTTCCCGATGACCAGCGCAACGCCATCGGCATCGCGTTCCGCGAGTTGCTCATGAACGCCGTAGAATGGGGCGGGAAGCTCGATCCGAACCACAAAGTGCGCATTGCGTACGTGCGTTCCTCGCGCATGCTCCTCTACCGCATAGCGGATCCTGGACCGGGCTTCAATTTCAAAAGCCTGTCGCACGCAGCGGTGGGCCACTCGGAGGGAGATCCGTTGGCCCACGTCGCGGTGCGCGACGAACTCGGTATCCGTCCCGGAGGATTCGGCATCGCCATGATCCGCGCCATCGCCGACGAGCTTCTCTACAACGAAGCGCAAAACGAAGTCATCTTCATCAAGTACCTGCCTGCCCCGCCGGCTTCTCCCTGCTGAGCACGCCCCGGTCGGCGGCCATCAGCCCCAATCCCTGTGCCGCCGATCACTTCTCGGGCAGCCGCTTCCCCACAAACGCGGCGATCCGGTCGGCCGCGGGCGGATCCAGATTCGCCAGCACCGCCACCACGTACCCGCTCTGCGGATAAATATCCAGCTCGCCATTCATCCCCGGCGCTCCGCCACCATGACCAAAACTCCGCACTCCGCCCTCAGTTCGATCCATGAATCCGTACGCGTACTTGTCGTCTCCGCCGCGCCCCGTCTCGACTTTTCCAGATGTCAACAGCTCCGTGTACTTTGCATCCAGCAGCTTGTGTTCGTGCAGGGCCTCCGCAAATTTTTGCAAATCGCCCACCGTCGAATACCCGCCGCCCGCCGACGTCCCGCGCCACGGCAACGTATCCGTATTCGGCTTCCAGCCATTCCCGCCGGCGCTGCCGTCGCCGTTCTCCGGCCGCATGTAGCCCACCGACCGCATCGCCACCTTTTGCTCTTCCGGCAGCGAATCCGTCGCCATCATTCCCGCCGGTTTGTATACGTGCTCCCGCACATACTCGTAATAATCCTGCCCGCTGACTTTCTGCACCATCACGCCCAGCAGCAAGAACCCGTAGTTGCTGTACTCCCACCGGCTCCCCGGCGCGAACTCCGGCGCCCGCGTTCCATACAGCTTCACGTAGTCCTGCAGCGTCTTCAGCTCCAGGCGGTGCGCGTCAAACTGCGGCCCGAAAAAGTCGCCCGTGCCTCCTGTATGCGTCAGCAGCTGGTGAATCGTCACCTTCGCCGCAATCTCCTTGTTTGGATAGTCCGTCAGGTACGTTCCGAGCGGGGCGTCCAGCTTGATCTTTCCCTTCTGCGCCAGCTGCAGCGTCGCCACCGCGGTGAACATCTTGTTCATCGACCCGATGCGGAATTGCGTGCCCAACTCGTTCTTGACCTTCTTCTCCCGGTCCGCGTATCCATACGCGCCGGAGAAAACCGTCTTCCCGTTTTTTGTCACTATCACCGTGCCGGCGAATTTGTCTGCGGCCACCCGTTTTTCAATTTCTTCTCGCAGCGCAGCGATCGCGTCCGCCTCGCTCATCCGCGGCAGAGCAAACTCCACCGGCGTCGCAATCGCCTTCAAATCAATTTTCACGATCTTGTGCGGCTCTCCCGGTTCCACTTCCATCTCCACCCGGGCAAACTGGTCCGACTCCCGCTCCTTCAAAATCCCCACAAATCTCGTGTCGTCCGCATGCTCCGCTTTCTGCAAGTCGAATCCGCCGGTCCGCTCCCGAAAATCCATGATCCCGTCAATTCGTTTCACCCGCTCCGGAGAATACTTTGCAAAGTAGGCCAGCAACTTCGCGCGGTCGCCCTCGTTGAACTCCACCAGCCACGCTGCAAATTGCCGTTCCGCCGCCGTCTTTCCCGCTTCCTGCCCGCGGCGTCCTAAGATTCCGCCCCCGACGCCGTCGCCAATCCCTCCGCCCACTCCGCCTGCCACTCCTCCATTCACACCACCGCTGACAACGCCTGCCACTCCTCCGGAAATGCCTCCCGCGACTCCGCCGCGGACTCCGCCCTTAACGCTCCCTGAAATTCCTCCGCCTATTCCACCGTCAGGTCCCTGCCCGAAACCTGCCGCCATCACCAACCGCTTCACCGGCTGCACCGCCGCAAACGCCAGCACCGCCATGAACATCGCCGCCGCAACACCGCCTTGCAACATTCTTCTCGTCGGCAAACGATCCTCCGGCACCAGGATGTGCTCCCACGCAAACGACCCTGCCGCCGTCCGCATCATCGGGGCCGCCAATTCACTCCCTGCGAGCTCGTTCGCTCGCGCACGCAATAGCCACTGCCGTCCGAGCGACGTCACTGCATCCGCGAACAGCGGCACGGTGCTTTCATGCTCCCTCGCTTCATCGAAGATCCACAGCATCTCGTCCGCAAACTCTTCCCGGAATGCCCGCGGATGCATTCGCACCAGAACTCCGTACGCGAGTCGCTGTGAGGAATGGGTGAGGGTGCCCGACCTTCGGGTCTTGGGGATGGGTCTTCGTCTCATCTGTTCTCTCATCACGCCCTCCTCGGTGGGTGCCCCACCCTCGGATTTTGCGGGTGGGTCTTCGCTTCATTCCTTCTTCGCATCACACCCTTCTCGGCTTCAGCCCACGCAGCCGCGCCTGCGCCTCGCGCACCACGCCTTGCAACCTGGTTACCTCCGCTGCCAGCACCCCCCGCCCCAGCCCGCTCAGCCGGTAATAGCGCTTCACCCGCTCTCCACTCCGGACGGCTCGGCGAGTGCCCCATCCTTGGTTTTTGCGGGTGGGTCTTCTATCCTGCTCTCCTACACCTTCGACCGTTCTAGCTTGTACAGACGCACCGCGCCCGCTTTCTTCTACCAGCCCATCGTTCATCAGCTTCTTCAAATTATCGTAGAGCGTCCCCGGCCCAATCTTGTATTTCCCATCGCTCTGCCGCGCAACCTCCTGCATGATCCCGTAGCCATGCAGAGGCTCCGCTGCCAGCGCCAGCAAAATGTGCAGCGCCGCCGGCCCCATCGGCAACCACCTGCTGTATTCGTCTCTCATCGTCATCCTGATCTTGGCCTTCGATAACTCTCAACCGTCGGATTCCGATATATCGCTTTCCGAGGCCCGCGTCAAGAGATGTTTTTTGGTACCGATTCAATAAAAAAAGCCGCGCATCCGACGAAGGCTCGGTGTTCCGAGCGAGCGTCGCCGGCCCCCTGGACCTCCGCCACTGGTTGCCCGGAGTCACGAACTGCCTTCCTGGTCGAACATTGATTGAGCTCCGTTTGACGCGGCGCCCGTTTGACCAGCATTCCGGTGAAATCTAGAATGAAAGGGTCCAGTTCAAATTTGAAACGGCTCGTACTGATCCCTGAGCTCTGATCCCTGGTCGCTGAAATGTTCGAAAACCTCACAGAAAAGCTGCAACGCACCTTCAAGAACCTTCGCGGCCAGGGCAAGCTCACCGAAGAGCATCTCAACGCTGCGCTCGGCGAAATTCGCGACGCCATGCTCGAAGGCGACGTCGCTCTTCCCGTCGTTGACGAACTCCTCGCCAGCATCCGCGCCAAGTCGCTCGGCAGCGAAGTTATGCTGCAGCTCTCGCCGGATCAGCAGGTCATCAAAGTCGTGCGCGACGAGCTCACCACTCTTCTTGGCAAACACGCCAAGCCGCTCTTCGCCTCGCGCCCACCTTCGGTCTGGATGATCGTCGGCCTGCAAGGTTCCGGCAAGACCACCACCACCGGCAAACTTGCCCGCTGGCTCGCGCAACATGGTCATCGTCCCATTGTTGTTTCCACCGACGTTTATCGTCCCGCCGCGCGCGAACAGCTGGCGCAAGTCGCCAAAGCCATCGGCGCCAATCTCTGGCCGGGCGCCGGAACCGACAAGCCGCTTGAAATCGTTCGCGGCGCCATCAAAGAAGCCAAACTTTCCGCCAGCGACGTCATCATCGTGGACACTGCCGGCCGCCTGCACATCGACGACGAATTGATGAACGAACTCAGTTACTTGAAAAAAGAGTTGCAGCCCAGCGAAATTCTCTTCGTCGCCGACGCTATGATCGGCCAGGATGCCGTTCGTTCCGCGTCGGAATTCCACAAACGGCTGGGCCTCACCGGCGTCATTCTCACCAAGCTCGACGGCGACGCTCGCGGCGGCGCGGCTCTTTCCATCAGCAAAGTAAGCGGCGCACCCGTAAAATTCGTCGGCCTCGGCGAAAAATACGACGCGCTCGAGGGTTTTTATCCCGAGCGAATCGTCTCGCGCATCCTGGGCATGGGCGACATCATGTCGCTCATCGAACGCGCCGAACAGGCCGTGGACAAAAAAGCCGCGATCGAGCTCGAGAAAAAACTCCGCAAATCCGAATTCACACTGGAAGATTTTCGCGATCAGTTGCGCCAGATCCGCAAGATGGGCCCGCTCGAACAGTTAGTGGACATGCTGCCCAAAGTTGGCCCGCTGCAAAACATCCCCAAAGACGCCAGCGTGGACGAGAAAAAACTGAAGCAGGTCGAAGCCATCATCAACTCCATGACCAATCAAGAGCGGCTCGACCACAACGTCATTGATGGCAAGCGCCGCAAACGCATTGCCAAAGGCAGCGGTACGTCCGTCCAGGACGTCAACCAACTCCTGAAGCAGTACCTCCAGATGCGCACCATGATGAAGCAGTACGGGACCCTCGCCGCCCGCTCCAAAATGAAAGGTCTCGGCAAACTTTCCGGATTGTCTTGACACCCGCCGATCATGGATCCTCAAGTGCCCACTTCGACCGGCGTCATTTTGCCCCAAGAGAGTCTCCGAAAACTGAACTTTGAGCGTGGCGACACGCTTTTCGCGGTCCAGACACCAGACGGCTACCTTCACACGCCGTATGATCCCGAACTTGCGCGCCAACTAAAGCTCGGCCAGGAAGTGCTGGCGGAACATCGCGATGCCCTTAGCGCTCTTGCAACATGAAAGAACCCAGTTGGCCGGACCCGCTGGTCCTGCTCGTGCTTCATCAGAAGAGCCTGGCCCAAAACGGAAATTCAGACCATGCTTAAATTGGCTGCGGGTGACATTTCCGAGGACGAGTTTGCGGCGCCAATTCGTACAAATTGCAGCAAACGGAGTTAGCGATCCTGCGAGGCCGCAAACGCTACGTTCGCGGCCTTCAACGCCAGCGTGCCTTGGTCCACGTCGGTCCGATTGGAAAGGAGGATCACCGTCACATCGTCGCGCAGGTAGCGGAAGATGGCGGTCTTGAATCCCATGGTATCGCCGTAGTGCCACATCACGGGCCTCGGGTCTTGCAGATTCAGGAACCATCCAAAACCATACGAAACCGGCTCCCCGCGCATGGAAGCGGGAACATCTTCAGCCAGTTTGGTTTCCGCGCCGGGCGGTAATTTTGCCGGAGTGATCGCAGCCGCGAACTCCTTTTCGCTCAGCAGACTGTGATGACGTAGCGCATCATCCCACTTGGATAGGTCCTCCAGATTGGAATAAATCCCTCCATCGCCCTGCGTTGCCGAAGTCGAACTCTGATCGGCTTCGATGAGTGCGTTATCTTTTTTCGAGTGGCCGAAGGCGCGATCGGCGACCTCGTTTTTGCCTTTTTCGAAGACCAGTGTGTGGTCCATCTTTAGCGGCGCAAAGATGCGATCATGCAGAAACTCAGCAAATGGTTTTCCGGATCGCTTTGCGGCGATCATGTCGAGCACGACGTAACCCGAATTGCTGTATTCCCATTTTGTTCCCGGCGCGAATTTTCCCGCGGATTCTTTTCTGAGCAGCTGCAAGACTTCGGCGTCTTGAATCTGTTTTTCCGGCGACCATCGAGTTCGCCCTTCTTTCCTTTCCAGAGCATCCATCAAGTCTTCGTAATCGGGCAAGCCACCGGTGTGATTGAGCAGATTCCGAATCTTGATGGCTTTTCCGTAGGCCGGAAACTCCCTAGACACATCGGTCAGCGATTCGTCGTAGCGCAGCTTCCCGTCGTGCGCCAGCAGCATGATGGCCATCGCGGTGAACTGCTTGGTGAACGAAGCCAGCCGGAAGTTGGTCTTGGCATCGATTGCAGCATTCGTACGTAAATCTCGCACGCCGTAGCCTTTCGCAAAAATGACTTTGCCTTTTTGCTTCACCAAAATGGCGAAACCGGGCGACTTGCCAAGGGAATCGTCAGGAAAATAGGAGCGCAAGTATTGGTCCAGCCCATCGATATTCGGGTTCGCCGCGCCGCTGCCGATGCTTTGCGCATCGGAAGCTGGGACGAGAGGCCAGAGTAGGACGCAAAAGAGGACGGTCAACCGAACAGCGGCGTTCGAACGGATTGGGCGCACGCAGGCTCCTTGGATGAAAACGAGATTCTACGTTGCCAACCACGAGGCTGCCAGTTTATCTTGCGCACCCGTTCACTATTGACGATAGAAGAAAAGTATGGTATAATTATAAACGGAGATTCATGCTGCCAGCTTCTCGAAGTGCACATAGGGAGTGAGGCGCGAAAGGGTGGAAAATGACCATACAAATGAAGGCAATTGAGTACCGGGACGGCGAAGCCGAACTGACCGGGCAGTTTGTCTGGGACGACGGGAGCAGCGCGCCGCGGCCGGGGATTCTGGTGGTACATGGCGGAGCGGGGCTGGATGAACATGCCAAGGGCCGCGCGAAACGGCTGGCTGCTCTCGGCTACGCGGTGTTGGCCTGCGACATGTACGGGAAAGGCGTGACCGGCGGCGGACGAGAGAAAATCATGGCGCAAGTTATGGCACTGCGCAGCGACCGCCTGAAACTGTGTGCACGCGCGATGGCGGGAGTGGAGATGCTAAAAGCGCAGCCGCAAGTGGACGGACCCGTCGCGGCGGTGGGCTACTGCTTTGGCGGTATGACGGTACTGGAATTGGCGCGTAGTTGCGCGGAGATTGCAGGAGTTGTCAGCGTTCACGGGAGTCTGGACACGACCTATCCCGCCAAATCCGGCGCAATGAAAGCGCGAGTGCTGGTATGCCACGGTGCACTGGACCCGCACGTTCCCGCGGCCAACGTCAGCGCTTTTGTGGACGAGATGAATCGTGGCGGTGCGGACTGGCAGCTGAACATTTATGGAGGCGCACTGCATGGGTTCACGCATGAGACAGGGCCGACCCTTCCCGGAGTGGCGTATCATGCGCAAGCGGACAAGCGGTCGTCCGAGGCGATCAAAGCGTTTCTGACAGAACTTTTCGCTTAGGATTCAACCTATGCACTTGCGGCCAGAGCCGGCAGGCCGCGAGGGAACATCGGCAGCGAGTGGTGGCGCGTTCCGGTGGCATCGAAGATGGCGTTGCCGATCGCTGGCGCAAGGCCGACGATCGGGGTTTCTCCCGCACCGGCGGGAGGCAGATCCTTGCGGTCGAGCAGGATGGCTTCGATCGGCGGGATGTCGCGGAAGCGCGGCACGCGGTACTGGGAAAAGCGCGGATTGGAGATGCGGCCGTCCAGAAACTGGATGGATTCGTACAAAGCACCACCCAAGCCCATGATATTCGCGCCGACCACTTGATTGCGCAGGCCGTCGGGATTGACGATAGCGCCGCACTCGAAAGCCGTCACCACGCGCACTACGCGCATATCCTTTCCATCGTTGTCCATCGCGATTTCGGCGAACGTCGCGACGTAGCCGCCCTTTTCCACGCCGCCGCCCATCCCAAAGCCTTGGCCGGGCTGCGACTTTTGGCGCGGCCAGGCAAATGCTTTTGCCGCACTCGCAAAGACGGCGAGCAAACGCGGCTCGGAAAGATTCTTCAGGCGAAATTCGAGCGGATCGATGTGCGCAATGTGCGCGAGATCATCCATGGCCGATTCGCGGGCAAAATGGTTGGCCGTAGCCGCCAGGCCGCGATAGGAACCTTGCCGCAGCGGCGAATTCACCGGGTGGAACTGGATCAACTGGTTCGCAACGTCGTACGGAGTTTGAATCCCGGAGCCGCCGGAGTTGTAGTTGTGAAATTCCCAAGCCGTGAGTTTTCCATCGTCGCCGCAACCGGCTTTGATTTCGATAATGCCGGCGGGCCGGAAGTACGCCCAGGTGAACTCCTCTTCGCGAGTCCAGACGATTTTCACCGGGCGACGCGCTGCGCGAGAAAGGCGAGCGGCCTCGAGGGCGGCGTCTCCGGTATGCTTGCCGCCGTAAGCGGAGCCGGTGTCCGGAACGATGACGCGCACCCGTTCTTTCGGAAGATGCAGTGCGGCGGATAGCTCTTCCTGCACACCGAAGGGCCGCTGCGAGCCAGTCCATACGGTGAGCTTGTCGTCCTTCCAATCGGCGACGGCGGCGCGGGGTTCGAGCGGGGCGTGCGCGATGTAAGCAACACGATAGGTTGGCTCGACAATGTGCATTGCGTCATGCAGTCCAGCGGCGATTGAGCCTGTTTGGTGAGGCTTAGACCGCTCGTCGTTGTCGGGATTTTTCTTGAGATACGTAAACAGTTCCTGGCTGGAAGGCTGCGGCGTGGTCTTCCATTCTGCGTGAATGGCATCGATCGCCCTTTGCGCTTCCAGTTCCGTTGGAGCTGCAGCAGCAACAAAATCGCCATCACGAACCACCGTTACACCAGGCATCGCTTGCGCCGCGGAAAGGTCAGCGGAAACCAGAGTCGCGCCGAATGCGGCCGGGCGGAGAACTTTTCCGTACCGAAGCCCCGCTGGCCGTAAATCCGCAGTGTATTGATGCTGGCCGGTGACGAATTTGCGCGCGTCCAGTTTTGGCGCGGACATTCCGGCGATCGTCCATTTGTCCGGCGGAGTGATGGGATCGGCTTCGGGCATATCGTGCGCAAGCGTCCTGCTTTTCGCGAGTTGCGCGTAGGTCAGCGTCGCCCCG
Organism: uncultured Acidobacteriaceae bacterium; assembly: GCA_964594885.1. GTDB lineage: Bacteria > Acidobacteriota > Terriglobia > Acidiferrales > UBA7541 > Acidiferrum. The sequence continues at coordinate 9,606 of CAZQOB010000005.1, read as the reverse complement.
GTGTCGGGATTCGTGACCTTGCCGTCCGCAGCGCTGAGTTTTTCTGGCGCGATTTTCCATTCGGCGGCTGCCTGCTCCACCAGCAGGTCGCGGGCGGCAGAGGCCGCGCGCCGAAGTTGCGGAGACATGTACGGGGTGGAGCGGCTGCCGAACGTGCCCATGTCGTACGGAGTGACTGCCGTGTCGCCCATCACCATACGAATACTGGAAAGCGGTACCCGCAGCTCATCGGCAACGGACTGGGCCAGAGTAGTGCGGGTGTTTTGCCCTACTTCCACTTTTCCGGTGAAGACGGTAACCAGGCCCTCTTCGCCGATGTGCAGCCAGGAAGCAATGTCTTTGGGTTGATCCTGATCGGGACCGCCATGACGGCCAGACTCCTGGGCGCCGGAGCTCTTCGCCGTCACCACGAACACCGCGATGCCCGAACCCATCAGCTTGAAGAAATCACGGCGCCGGAGATCGAATTGATGAAGGGACGGCCAGTGCAGTTCGTAACGCTCGGCTTCGACGGCGAACTTTTCCGGCGCGCTCACCGCTTTGCTCCCCGCATCGTTTCGGCGGCTTTTTGAACGGCGGCGACAATGCGCGGATGCGTGCCGCAGCGGCAGATGTTCCCTTGCAACGCCTGCACAATATCCGCTTCGCTGGGATTCGAATTCTTCTGCAATAACGCCGCGCTGCTAACGATCATGCCGGACGTGCAATAAGCGCACTGGAACGCGCCCTGATCCAGGAAGGCCTGCTGCACTGGATGAAGCTGCCCGTTGTGCTCAAAGCCCTCGATGGTGACAATGGACTTCCCCTCTGCATCGCGGACCGAAAGCTGGCACGAACGGCGCGGTGTGCCGTTTACCAGAATCGTGCACGCGCCGCACTGGCCTTCTCCGCAGCCGTATTTGGTTCCCGTCAGTCCAAGCTCTTCGCGCAAGGCGTAGAGGACAGACGTTGCCGGGTCCGAATTGAAAATGCGGCTCTTTCCGTTGATCTGCGTGTGGATTGGCCCGGCCATCTGGTCCTCTGTCGGGTTTACCGACCCTTCCAAATGAGTGTGCTCCGGCGAACGGTCGAAGACAAGAGGGCCTAGAATAGATCAGGCCAAGGCCCGTTTTTATCTTCCTGTAACATTCACTCGGTCAAACTAAGCGTTTGCAGCAGCAAGGACTTAGCAACCTAACCCGTCGTGTTACGACGAGCGGCCATGCACCAAATCCGCCTAAACGATCCACGCTACTACCTGAACCGCCATGTGCAGTGGATGGACTTTAACCGGCGGGTGCTGGAAGAGGCCCGCGATCCGGGCAACCCGCTTCTGGAGCGGGTAAAGTTTCTTGCGATTACCGCCAACAACCTCGACGAATTTGTGGAAGTGCGCGTAGCCAGCTTCCTGCAGCGCATCGAGCATGGCTCGACGGAACGCAGCCCCGACGGGCTCTCGGCAGAAGAAGAACTTGCTCTGGTCACGCAGTCCATGCACTCCTTCGTGCGCGACCAGTACAAGGTGTGGAACGACGAGCTGTTACCGCACCTGGCCAAGGAACAGATATGCGTGCTGCGATTCTCCGATCTGGGTGCCAAAGCAGTGGAGTTTGCCAAAAAGTTTTACAACCGCCGCGTGGAGCCGATGCTGACGCCCGTAACAGTCGATCCATCGCATCCGTTTCCTCATGTGCTGAACAAGGCGCTGTGCATTTCGTTTTTGCTGCGCAGAAAGCGCGGGGCCAATGGCAAAACCTATTTCGGTGTGTTGACGGTGCCGCGTGCCCTGCCGAGGCTTTTGCGCGTGCCAGCCGAGGGCGGCGCGATCCACTATGTTCCTCTGCAGGAAATCATTTCCGAATATGCGCCGAAACTCTATCGCGGATATGAAATTCTGGCGTCCGCGCCGTTTCGCATTACTCGCAATAGCAATCTGTATCTGGAAGAAGAAGAAGCGCGTAACCTGCTGGAAGCGATTGACTCGCAGGTGGCTCAGCGGCGCAAAGGCTGGGCGGTACGCCTAGAAATTGAAGAAGGAGCGCCGCCGGAAATCATTGACCGGCTGATCAGCAATTTTGAACTGGACGAATCTCTGGTGTTCCGCGTCCGCGGGATGGTGAACCTGCAGCGGCTGTTCCACCTCTATGAAGAAACGGTGCGGGCGGACCTGAAGTTTGCTCCTTTTGCGGGCAAGCAGGTGCACATCGGCCATGATGCGGATTCGCTGTTCGCCGCGCTTCGTCAGGGCGACGTGCTGCTGCACCATCCCTACGAATCGTACGACGCCGTGGTGAATTTTCTGCAGACTGCGGCGCACGATCCGCGTGTGCTTTCGATGAAGCAGACGCTTTATCGCACCAATACCGATTCGCCCATCGCTCGGGCACTGCTGGAAGCGGCGTCGAAAAAAGAAGTGACGGTGGTGGTCGAACTGAAGGCGAGTTTTGACGAGGCGTCGAATATCCGCTGGGCGCGCAGCTTTGAAGACGCCGGCGTGCAGGTTTTCCATGGATTGGTCGGGCTGAAGACACACGCAAAGCTGGCGCTGGTTGTTCGCCACGATCCCGATGGAAAGATCCGCCGCTACGCGCATCTGGGAACGGGAAACTACAACCCTTCGACAGCGCGCTTTTACAGCGACTTCAGTCTATTTACTTGCGACGAAGCGCTTACAGCTTCGGTCAACGATGTGTTCAACTTTCTGACCGCATACGCCGAGCAACCGGACTACAAACCCCTATTTGTTGCGCCGCGGGACCTGGCGAAGAACTGCGTCGCGCTGATTGACCGCGAAACACGCAACGCCAAGAAAGGGAAGCACGCGCGGATCGTCGCCAAAATAAACGCTCTGGTGGATCCGCCGATGATTCAGGCGCTGTACCGCGCCTCGCAGGCTGGGGTGGAGATTGATTTGATCGTGCGAGGGCAATGCGCGTTGGTGCCCGGCTTGCGTGGCGTCAGCAGCAGGATTCGCGTGCGCAGCATCGTTGGGCGATTCCTGGAGCACAGCCGGATCTTTTATTTTGAGAATGGCGGTCGGCCGGACATCTATTTGGGCAGCGCCGACTGGATGCAGCGGAACTTGTATGAGCGCGTCGAAGTGATCTTTCCGCTAAGGGACCCAGCTTTGAAGCAGCGCATCACGGACGAAGTGCTGGCGGCGTACCTGGAAGACACTCGCACCGCCCGTGTTTTGGGCGCCGATGGAAAATTCACGCGACCGCGCCATGGGCGGAACGGCCACGGCGTTTCGGTGCAGGAGAAATTGATGCGTGCCGCTCAGTTGCCGGCGGTTTCGCCTGCGGGCCGTTCGCGCAAGAAAGGTGCGCCCGCTCCCGTCTTAGCAGCGATGACGTTAGCCCCGCAGGTTAGCAAACCGGAGTCGGACGAAGGCGGCGACTCGATGTCGCACGATTCCTTCAGCGCAGTCGTCTAGTCGGCGGCTATAAACCGGTTCGCGTAACTCCCAACCTTCACCCGGTCGATTCTCCTTTGTTTTCTAATACTTACGTCGTCGATCACACCTTTCCCTTCCTTGTCTTCGATGGGAGGTCTTCGATAGGCGCGCGAACGTCACCCAAGAAAAACGCCCCAGATGCGTTGCGGTTTCTTTACAAATTGTTAATATTACTTGACATATTGCTGGCGCGACTTACAATCAGCCTACCTTGCTTCGAGGAGGCTCGAATGCCCTACCGGGAGAAAACCGCTTGGCTGTCTTTGCTCGCAATGGTTGTCGCCTTTGGTCCGTATTTTCTGATCGCCGCGGCCCATTCCCATTAAAGGCCGGCTTTGCCTGACTTGCGGCAGCTGATCTTGTTTGCCGCAGCAGCGATCGCGCAATTAGCTGTCCTGGGCATTGGCCATTTCTATCTGCGCCGCGAATATCCCCAAGATGCAAACACCCCACCGGATGAACGGGATCGCGCCATTGTGAGCCGTTCGATCAGCTCCGCCTATTACGTTCTGATCGCCGGCATGATTGTTGTGGGTTGCGTCATGCCCTTTAACTCCGGTGGCTGGAGCATCATCAATGCCGCACTGATGATGATCGTTGCCTCGGAAGTCGTTCACTACGGAGTAATCGTCGTCAACTATCGCAGGCAAGCGTGATGGAAGGGTCGCTTTCCAATCGGATTCGCGTGCTTCGCTTTCACAACGGCGAAATGTCGCAGGCGGAGCTAGGCAAGCGCATCGGCGTCACTCGGCAGACGATTGCCGCGATCGAAGCCGGCAAATACTCGCCGTCGTTAGAAGCGGCGTTCCGTATCGCCCGTGTCTTCAACGTGCCGCTGGAAGAAGTGTTCCAGTGGAACCCGAATGCTGCCGAATGACGTCGCCCGTTTCGGAGCAAACCCGCAGCGTTTCTTGACGGGGTAGCTTACCGAGCGGGGAAAGTGATACACATGGTCTAACTAGCGATTTCAGTTTCGGTCGGTGTCTCATGTTATTGAAGTTGCTGCTAGTGCATCTTGCGCTCGGCGGGCTCTTGTCAGTCGAGCAGACTGACACTTCCAGGAGAAAACTAATATGAGGACAAATATGCGGACAATCGCGCTGTTTGCGTCGATCACTGTTGCCAGCGGGCTGATGTTTGCAAATGTCTACACCTCGTTAGTAGACGCAAAGTCATGGGGCAGCGATATTCCGGGGTCCATCGCAACCGCGAGGGAATACTTCAAGACGGCAAGCCCGGCGATTTTTTTCCGGATATTTTCTCCTTTGAATCAAGTGCTGGCACTCGCCGTGCTGGTCTTGTTTTGGAAATCACCGTCTCAAATCCGCATCTGCCTGGCCGCGGCTCTCGTCCTGTACGTCTTGACGGATGTAATGACCTTCGCGTACTTCTACCCGCGGAACGAGATCATGTTCAGGGCGGCACAGCTCAACGATGTAACACTTCTCAGGGAAACTTGGGCATCGTGGAGCGCGATGAATTGGGTGCGCTCTTCGATCCTGCTTGCGGGAGTGATTCTATCTTGTGTGTCGTTGCACAAGATCTACGCTCCTTGCTCGGCCTCATCTTTCCAACGGTAGAAGAGTGTCTGAGCGATGCCATGTCTCCGACACGTCTCGGAGACGTTTCCGCTCTTCAGCCCTTCTTGTAGGATCTGCCACTTTTCTTCCGGGGTTCGATCTACGCGTGGTCTCCTGCCCATCGTGCCTCCTCTTACACAAAAAGCTGTCTACTCGAACCGCGAGCGTCGGACGGACATCTTGCAAAAGGCCTCGACTCCTGTTTTAACCAGGAGGACACCAATAACCGTAAGGAGACCAGAAAAAGCTACTGCGGCACGCCCATGCGGCGGACGAGGTCGGTGAAGCGCGGATCGGCGCGGATCGTGTCCCACACAGCCTCGTCCTTATAAAAACCCGCAATCGCTCCCGCTGCCAATCCGCGTTCCAGCCAGCTGAAAGCCATCTCCTTCTCGTTCAAAGCGGCATAGACCTTGGCAATCCAATGCGCCTGGTCCAAGCTTGCGCCTGACATCGTTTCCAGCTCTTTAACGGCCTGAAGCGCTTCTGCCCGTTTCCCTTGCGCTGCATAGACCATCCCCGCGCTGAGAATCAAAATCGGATCACCCTTTCTTTCTCGTTGGGCCTTGTCCAATTCCGCTAAGGCCTCGCGGTATGCACTGTTTTGAATGTACATTCCGATTTCCCATTGGGTAGTCAGAGCCGGGCCTAGTTCATTCGCCTGTCTCAGCAGTACAAGCGCCCGGCTATAATCCCGCTTGAGGTAATAGGAGAATGCCACTCCGCGCGCGATGATGGATGAGAGGGGATCGAACTCACGCGCTTTAAGCGATTCCTGCAAGCCTTCCTCTAGACGTCCTTGATGCAGAAACGAAAACCCCAATGATTCATGGGCCCACGCCAAGCTTGGGCTGAGTTCGATGGCCCGGCGCAGTTCACGATCACCCTTCGAGAAATCAAGCGGCGAGAACGTCATATAGACTTGACCCAGTGCAGCGTGAGCTTCAGCTAGGTTGTCATCGAGCGCGAGAGCCTTGTGAGCGGTGTCTTCCGACTTACGCCGGCCCTCAATTGGGGCAATGTAGCCGCGCAATCCCAGGCCGTTGTAGGCCTCGGATAGCCCCGCGTAGGCCAGCGCATAGTTGGGATCTTCTTCAATCGCTTTCTCGCAAGAGTGAATGGCCGCGAGGAAGTCTTCGCGTGTGCGGCGTTGGTTATACGCGCGCCCCTGCATGTAATATTCGAAGGCTTTGAGGTTCTCCGTGGGACGCCTGGCAAGCTGCTGTTGCTCGGGGCCGCTCAGCTTCAAGCGCAACTTCTCGGAGATCTCCTTTGCCATTTCTTCCTGCACCGCGAATACATCGGCGAGCTTGCGACTGTACTGTTGGCCCCAGAGTTGAGAGCCTTTTTCCGCTTCAACCAGTTCGGTCTGAACAATCAGCGTATCGCCGCGTTGGGAAACGCGGCCGGTGACGACGGCTCGCACGCCCAGATCACGAGCGATTTTTTGCAGGTCTGCCTCATTTCCCTTGTACCGGAAAGTGGTGTTCCGCGCGGTCACACGCAGCCCGCGGAGCTGTGCGAGATTGTTGATCAAACTTTCTGCAATTCCGTCGCTGAGATATTCAGTGCTGGGGTCGCCGCTGGTGTTCACAAAGGGCAGCACGGCCAGCGAATCAATCGCCTTGCCTTGAGCGTGGAAGAGCGTAAACCAAGCTGCAACGGAAAGCAGCGCTGCGAGGCCAACTCCAGCCGCTATCAGGAACGCTTTTTTGCGCCACCAAGGGGACGCTTCCACGCTGATAGCTACGCTCGGCGCGGTGGTGCGACCGGACTCCGCGTCCCGTTTCAGGCGCTTCAGGTCGGCGCGGAGTTCGGCGGCGGACTGGCAGCGCGTCTCGCGGTCCTTCTCCAGGCATTTGTGGATAATCTCTTCGAGCTTCGGCGGAATTTCCGGGTTGAGGCGAACTGGCGGAGTGGGCGCACGCTCGAGAATAGCGTGGAAGATCACTCCCGAAGTCTCGCCGCGAAAAGGCAGCGCTCCTGTAGCCATTTCGTACAGGACAACGCCGAAGGAGAAGACGTCGGTTCGCGGATCCAACTCTTTGCCGCGAACTTGCTCCGGCGACATGTAAGAGACAGTGCCAAGAGCCGTCCCGGGGCTAGTGAGATGTTCGGCGTCGAGGTCCACGGTGGCAAGCGAATCCGCACGCGATGAGGAGGCAACCGAGCCTGTGACTTTGGCCAGTCCGAAGTCGAGGATTTTGGCGTGTCCGCGCTTGGTGATGAAGATGTTGGCCGGCTTAATGTCCCGGTGGACGATGTGTTCGGTATGCGCGGCATCGAGCGCGTCGGAAACTTCGGCGCCGATTTCGAGCAAGCGGTCCAACTCCATCGCGCGGCCGCCCATCAGATGCTTCAGGGTCTGGCCATCCAGAAATTCCATGGCGATGAATGCTTTTCCATTTTCGTCGCCGATGTCGTAGATGGTACAGATGCACGCGTGGTTCAGGGCGGAGGCGGCCTGCGCTTCCCGCTGGAAACGTGCCAGTGCCTGCGGATCTTTAGCCACTTCACCGGGGAGGAATTTCAGGGCAACAAAACGGTGCAAGCGGGTGTCTTCGGCCTTGTACACCACACCCATCCCACCTCCGCCGAGCTTCTCGATGATGCGGTAATGCGAGATGGTCTGTCCGACAAGGGACTGGGAGTCCGCCATTTGGCACTCATGTTAGGTTTCGACCTGAGGCAAGTCAACGCCACAACGCCTCGGTGCGAATCAGATTGCGCGCCAAAAATTGCAATAGGCCCAATTAACGTTTCTAAGCGGTTACAGAGGGTGTATCACTCGATCCGCTCTCGCCCGTCGTCATTGGTCTTGAGATTGTCCGTAACTTCGCGAAAAGCAAAACCTATGTTCCTCGACATTCGCGCCTTATTGTGATGGAAGAAAAGTCCTCGCGTGATCCGATAGATGGCGATTTCGATGCGCTCTCCATCAAATGTTAATCGAGCCGTTGGTTCGTAGTTTTCAAGAAGATTCCGAGCGAAGCCAAGGCTAGCTGGGCGTGCAAGGCAGGCTGACCAACCGAAACGGAGGCTGTCCGTGCGATTATTCATCTTCAGTTTTTGTTTCTTGCTGTTGTGCCCGCTAACATCCTCCTCAGAGGACCATCGTGCGCAAACACTCGCATTCGGTTCATTGACCCTTCACCTCGGAGACGAAGAAAAAACGACGCTTGCGGCGCTCCGCGATCAATATAAGGGTGTAGTCGAATTCGAAAAGGGGAAACTCACCCGGGGTGTAGACGAGTTCATTGTGCAAAAACAGAATGGTGATGTTGTGGGTGTGGTGACATTCGTTAACGGCACGCTCTCGAAGGCCTATCGCGATTGGACGCCCAACGAAACAAGCGCATACGAAGTTGTAAGGTCGATTCAAGGAGCTATAGAGGCAATCAAAAATGATGGTAGCTGCACGCTGGACACGCCTACAGTAAAAGAACCCGGCTACCTAAATGAGAGCTCGATAATCATCTGCGGAGCAAAATATATCCAGATCACGGCTATTTCGTCGTCTCAATTAACAGGCAAAACGACAGTATCCGTGTACGAGTGGCTCGATGACGGTCGTAGCAACAGGAAATGAGCGACATCAATTTGTGTGATCATTTGAAGACCTCGCGAAGGAGTGTCGTCCGAACCGAGGAGTTCAACGATATGAGTAATCTGCGTTTTTTCTGAATGGAGAACTCTCCTAGGAAGCTACTTAGGCTACCAACTCGCAACCCGTTGCGATCACATCGATAGCTCCCCAATGGTCCAGAGCAACAGCCGAAAGAAGCGAAAAGAAGTACAAAACGAAAAAAGGGGACATTTCTATTGAGGTAAGGAAGGGGGACATTTCTAAAGAGCTTTGACAGTGTCAACGGCTTGCGTTGACTTGGCTAGGAAACGCAACCTAAGATGCGCATAGTTTCCTCCCACGGGTTTGCATTTCATGATTGGCAAGAAATTCGCTCACTACTGCATCGTAGAGAAAATTGGCGCTGGCGGCATGGGCGAAATCTACCGTGCCCATGATGAGCAGCTTGATCGTGACGTAGCTGTGAAGATCCTGCCCTCGGGAACCCTGACTGACGAGGCTTCGCGGCTGCGGTTTCGCAAGGAAGCTCTTGCGCTCGCCAAATTGAACCACCCTAACATTGAAACCGTCCACGATTTCACCACTTCAGACGGTGTGGACTTCCTGGTTATCGAATTGATCTCCGGCCGTACGCTCTCAGACAAGTTAAAAGCGGGGCGGTTGCCGGAAAAGGAAATCGTACGTCTTGGAGCGCAGCTAGCCGAAGGAATGGCGGCCGCACACGAACGGAATGTCATGCACCGCGACCTGAAACCTAGCAATCTGATGATCACGCTTGACGGTCGCCTCAAAATTCTCGATTTCGGTCTTGCCAGATTCTTGCGATCTCCTACTGATCTAGACGCGACCCACACGCTAACTTCCCCTCAGGCACTCATCGGAACGCTCCCTTACATGGCGCCGGAGCAACTGCTCGGAGACCCAACCGGTGCCTGCGCTGATATCTACGCCATCGGGGCGGTGCTCTACGAGATGGCGACTGGTCACCGGCCCTTTGAGGCGCA